>NZ_JBHVZA010000002.1:111759-632065 GCF_042880275.1 Streptomyces sp. NPDC058308 | reverse complement strand
CGCGGGGCAAACGCGCCCGCCCCTACTCCCGCGGATGGTCACGGCAAACCCCCGCCCCCCGGCCCCTACTCCCGCCGTACGTCGCGGGGCAAACGCCCCCACTCCTACTCCCACGGCCCCCGCGGGGCAAACGCGCCCGCCCCTACTCCCGCGGATGGTCACGGCAAACCCCCGCCCCCCGGCCCCTACTCCCGCCGTACGTCGCGGGGCAAACGGGTGGGCGGGTGGGATAACTCCGCCGCGAAGCGGCGGGCCTGTTCGTACCGCGAGCGGGGAAGCGGGGGAGATGCCCACCCACCCCCGGCCCCCTCCGCCGCGAAGCGGCGGGCCTGTTCGCGCCCGCGCGGAGGGAGACGAGCAGAAGCCCCACCTCCCGGCCCCCCGGCACCCGCACCCCGCCCCGCCCCGCCCCGGAATGACGTACAGAATCCCCCCAACACCCTCCACACCCCATACCCTCAAGACATGCCCCGCCGCCATCTCCGCATGACCGGCGCAGCCGACGCTCCGCTGCGGGCCGCCCTGCGCGCACTGCGTACGGAACTGGACGTGCCCGAGGAGTTCCCCGCCGCCGTCCTCGCAGAGGCGGAGCAGGCCGCCGCGTCACCCCGGCTGCCGGGTCACGACGCCACGGACCTCCCCCTCTTCACCGTCGACCCGCCCACCTCCGTCGACCTCGACCAGGCCATGCACCTGGCGCGCCGCAAGAGCGGCGGCTTCCGCGTGTCGTACGCGATCGCGGACGTCGCCGCGTACGTCACGCCCGGCGGCCCCCTCGACGACGAGGCCCACCGGCGCGTCACCACCCTGTACTTCCCCGACGAGAAGGTCCCGCTGCACCCCACGTCGCTGAGCGAGGGCGCGGCCAGCCTCCTGCCCGGGCAGACCTGCCCGGCCGTCCTGTGGACGATCGACCTGGACGCGGACGGCCGCACCGAGCGGACGGACGTGCGCCGCGCCCTCGTCCGCAGCCGGGCCAAGCTCGATTACGAGGGGGTGCAGAGGGCCGTCGACGGTGGCACCGCGGAGGAGTCCGTCGCGCTTCTGCGGGATATCGGGGAGCTGCGCGAGGAGCGGGAAGCCGACCGGGGCGGCATCTCCCTCGACGTCCCCGAGCAGCAGGTCGTCGAGCGCGACGGAACGTACGAGCTGGCTTTCCGCGCCCCGCTCCCCGCCGACGGCTGGAACGCCCAGATCTCGCTCCTCACCGGCATGGCCGCCGCCGAGCTCATGATCGCCTCCGGTACGGGCGTCCTGCGGACGCTGCCCACCGCACCGGACGGCGCGGTGGCCCGGCTGCGCCGTACCGCGAAGGCCCTGGACATCGACTGGCCCCACCACGTGTCGTACGCGCGGCTCGTCCGTTCTCTCGACGCCCGCCGGCCGCACCACGCCGCCTTCCTCCAGGAGTGCACGACGCTGCTGCGGGGCGCGGGCTACACGGTGTTCGCCCATGGCGAGGTCCCCGAGCTGACCACGCACGCCGCGGTCGCCGCGCCCTACGCCCACTGCACCGCCCCGCTGCGCCGCCTCGTCGACCGCTACGCCTCCGAGCTCTGCCTGGCCGCCTGCGCGGACGCACCTCCCCCGGAGTGGGTGCTCGCCGCCCTGGGCGAGTTGCCCAAGGAGATGGCGGACGGCACCCGGCGCGGCAACACGGTGGAGCGCGAGTGCGTGGACCTCGTCGAGGCCGCCCTGCTCAAGGACCGGGTCGGCGAGATCTTCGACGCGGTGGTGGTGGACGTGAAGGAGCGCGAACCGGCCGTCGGCACCGTCCAGTTGGCCGAGCCCGCCGTGGTGGCCCGCATCGAGGGCTCGTCGAGGCTGCCCCTGGGGGAGCGGTTGCGGGTCCGCCTGGCCCGGGCCGACCCCGGCACCGCGAAGGTTCAGTTCGCGCCCGCGTGAGGCGGGAGCGCCGACCGCAGGGCCGCGAGGCGCTGTACCGGCTCGTCCGCGTGCGGCCGGACCCGGTGTCGAGCGGGCGCACGACCCGCCGTACCGGGCCCTGCCCGCCGCGAGCAGGCGTGTGCCACGATCGAGGGAACGACTTCCGATCCCACGGACGGCTGATCACCCGATGCCCCAGTCTGACGAGCGACCGAAGGAGGGGCGTGACATGACCGCCATGGCACACGAGCCGCTCACGCAGGCAGAAGTCCTGCTGGAGGGCTTCCTCGCTCTGGACACCCCGGAGGGATTCCGGGCGGAACTGATCGAGGGGGACATCGTCGTGACGCCGCCGCCGGACGGGGACCACGAGGACTACATCAACCTGGTCGTGAAGCAGGTGATCAGGCGTTCGCGGACCGACATGGACTTCTCCGGGAACAAGGGGCTGAAGCTGCGGAGCGGAGGCGGCTGTCCCAAGAACCACGCCGTACCCGACGGCACCTTCGCCCCCACCGAGCGCCGCCTCTTCCGCGGCGCCGACCCCTGGATGCCCTGCGAAGGCGTCGCCCTGGTGGTCGAGGTGACCTCCAGCAAGCCGGCGGCCGACCGCGAGGCCAAGCGGCGCTGCTATGCCCGGGGCGGCATCCCGCTCTACCTGCTCATCGACCGCGACGCGTCCTCCGTGACGCTCTTCCGCGACCCGCGGGGCGACGACTACCGGGAGCTCTGCACGCGCCCCTTCGGCAAGCCGGTGGAGCTGCCCGAACCGTTCGCCTTCGAGCTGGAGACCGCGGCGTTCAGCTGACCGCCCCGGCACGGGGCGCGGGGCCCGGCGGGTACCATGGGCGGCACGGCAGACGAGCCGGGCGGACGGTCGCGTGAAGATCCCTTCGGGGGCTTCCCGAGGAACGTCCGGGCTCCACAGGGCAAGGTGGTGGCTAACGGCCACCCGGGGTGACCCGCGGGACAGTGCCACAGAAAGCAGACCGCCACGCGCTCAGGCGCGGGGTAAGGGTGAAACGGTGGTGTAAGAGACCACCAGCGCCTGAGGTGACTCAGGCGGCTAGGTAAACCCCACCTGGAGCAAGGTCAAGAGGAGCGCCGTGAAAAGCGCTCTGCGCGGACGTTCGAGGGCTGCCCGCCCGAGTTCGCGGGTAGACCGCACGAGGCCGGCAGCAATGCCGGCCCTAGATGGATGGCCGTCGCCGCGACGTCCGCGAGGACCCGCGGTACAGAACCCGGCGTACAGCCCGGCTCGTCTGCCCCACCCGCTCCGGCTCCGGCCGGGGCGGACCTCACCACCCCGGCCCGCGCCTGTGGGGCCACAACCTGCCGGGCCTTCCCTCGGTACGTTCCCTCAGCGGAAGGCTCTTCATGACCCACCAGGACCACCCCGTGACCGAGGCGACCCCGCCCGTCTCCTTCGCCGGGCTGGAGCTGCCGCCCGCGCTGCTGCGCACGCTCGACGAGGCCGGCGTGCGCGAGCCCTTCCCGATCCAGGCCGCCACCGTGCCCAGCGCCCTCGCGGGCCGCGACGTCCTGGGGCGCGGGCGCACCGGGTCCGGCAAGACGCTCGCCTTCGGTCTGCCGCTGCTCGCGCGGACCGCCGGGCGGCGCGCGGAGCCGAAGCAGCCCCTCGCGCTGGTCCTGGTACCCACCCGTGAGCTCGCCCAGCAGGTCACCGAGGCCCTCATGCCGTACGCCGAGGCGCTGCGGCTGCGGATGGCCACGGTCGTCGGCGGTGTGTCGATCGGCCGCCAGATCGCCGCGCTGCGCGACGGCGCCGAGGTCGTCGTCGCCACCCCCGGCCGGCTGCACGACCTCATCGAGCGCAAGGCCTGCCGCCTGGGCCGGGTCCGGATCACCGTCCTGGACGAGGCCGACCAGATGTGCGACATGGGGTTCCTGCCGCAGGTCACCGAGGCGCTGGACCAGGTGCACCCCGACGGTCAGCGGATGCTGTTCTCGGCCACCCTGGACCGCGACGTCGACCACCTGGTCGGCCGCTATCTCCACGAGCCCGTCGTCCACTCCGTCGACCCGTCGGCCGGTGCGGTCACGACGATGGACCACCACGTCCTGGTCGTGCACGGCCCCGACCGGTACGCCGTGACGACGGAGATCGCCGCCCGCGACGGCCGCGTCCTGCTCTTCCTCGACACCAAGCACGCCGTCGACCAGCTGACCCGGCACCTGCGGGCCAGCGGAGTGCACGCCGCGGCCCTGCACAGCGGCAAGTCCCAGCCGCAACGCACGCGCACCCTCGCCCAGTTCAAGGACGGCAAGGTCACCGTGTTGGTGGCGACCAACGTCGCCGCCCGCGGCCTGCACGTCGACGACCTGGACCTCGTGGTCAACGTGGACCCGCCTACCGACCCCAAGGACTACCTGCACCGTGCCGGCCGCACCGCACGGGCCGGCGAGTCAGGGCGCGTCATCACGCTCGTCCTGTCCGGGCAGCGCCGCGAGACGAGCCGCGTGCTCGCCGAGGCCGGCGTCGAGCCGAAGGTCACCAAGGTGCGCTCGGGCGAGGCCGAGCTGAGCCGCATCACCGGGGCGAAGCGCCCCTCCGGCGCGCCGCTCGACGGCGGCCCCGCCGCGCCCCGGCCCAAGAACACGAACACCCCCTTCCGCGGCCTCGGCACCAGCAAGGACACCTCCCGCGGCACGGGCGGCAAGTCCAAGAAGGGCAACGAGGCCCGCAAGCTCGCCGAGGCCCGCAAGGCGGCCCGGGTGCGCCGCGGCGGCTGACGGCGGACTGGCTTGGGCCGCCAGGCCGCGGGAGGTGTCCTCGCTGGCGCCGATGCCGCCCGTACGGAACGGAGTGGCCACGCCCCCGCCGCGGTAGGCATTCCGCGTGCAGACTTTCCTCCCGTACTCCGACTTCACGCGATCCGCCACGGCCTTGGACCGGGCCCGCCTCGGCAAGCAGCGGGTCGAGGCGCTCCAGGTGCTGCGCGGCCTGACGGTGCCCGGGTACGGGTGGCGGCACCATCCCGCGGTGCGCATGTGGACCGGCTATGAGGAAGCCCTGGTCCGCTACGGCCTCGACGTGTGTGCGGTGTGGGTGGCGCAGGGGCGCACCGACACCTGCGCCGCCACCCTGGTCGCCGACTTCGCCCGGCACCGGCCCGACACCGCCGTACGGGCCCAGGAGCAGCTCGCCGACGACGGCGAGCTGCCTCCCTGGCTGGGGGACCCGGCCTTCCACCGCAGCCATCGCTCGGCACTGGTGCGCAAGGCGCCGGAACTCTACGCCCCGCTCTTCCCGGACGTTCCCGACGACCTGCCCTACGTCTGGCCCCCTTCCGACCGGAGCCCTTCGTGACCCGCGCTCAGGGCTTGCGCAGCTTGGTCGTCGCTCAGAGCTTGCGCAGCTTGGTCGTGTAGACGTGGTTGGCGATCTTGTCGCCCAGGGTGAGTCCGTCCTCGGCGTCCCAGGGGAAGTGGACGCCGAGCCAGACCCGGCTCTGGGCGTCCTCCCTCGCGGCCTGGCCGAAGCTCGTGAACGAGCGGGACTTGACCGGGGACTGCGGTTCGTCGGTGGTCATGGTGAAGGCGATGTCGTCGCTTCCGAAGTAGCGCTTCATCACCCCGGCCCAGGAGGCGCCGAAGGTGGCGTGTCCGGAGGCCCAGGCCGGGAAGCAGGGCGAGACGTTCACTCCGGCCCGCGTCTTGAGCAGGGGTTTCCAGGCGGGGTCGAGGCCGCCGTCGCGGATGGCGGAGACCGGTCTCCACAGGTCGATCGGGGTCAGGTACTTCACGTCCCGCACCGCGATCCCCGCGTCCGCCATCGCGATCGAGACGAGGGCGAACAGCCGGGCGTTCTCGTACGTGGTGAGTTTGCGCTGCGTCGCCACCTCACGCGTGGCCTGGAGCAGCTGGCCCGGCGGCTTGTACGTGCCGTCCTCGTCGTTCGCCCAGAACCAGGCGGCGGCCTCCTGCTCCGGGGTCCGGTTGACCTCGGGGGTCGCGGCGGTGGGCTTGTCGGCGCCTGCCGAGCGCACCGCCGCCACCTGCTGCTTGTACGCGTCGCTGGCGAGCAGCTTCTCGTACGTGCCGTACAGGCCGGGAGTCGAGGGCCGGAACTGCGAACCCGACGTCAGCGCGAAGGGTTTGACCTGACCCCAGAACGGAGTCACGGCCTGGCTGGCCTGGGTACAGCCGGGGTCGACCATGTCGGGGTAGCTGGTGGGTCGCCAGGCGCCGGGCTTGTTGTCCGCGACGTACACCTGGTCGTTGTCGGAGCCGTCGCCGTCGCGGGCGTCCCGCATCTGCTTGACCATCGGCCCGACGACCGTGGTGTCCAGGAGGTCGAACCCGGTCGGTTCGGTGCCGAAGCGCTGCCGGAACCGTGCGTCCAGGTAGTTGGTCTGCCCCGGGTAGAGTCCGAGCAGGATGTTGTAGGCCGTGCGTCCGACGACCCGCTCCTCCTCGTCCGGCCCCTCGGCCCACCCCGTGTACTTCGTGGCGCGGATGTACGGTTCGGAAGTGATCTTGCCCTTCCACTTGAGCTGGTACGAGGACTCCGCGTCGTAGACGGCGGCGTTCAGCATGGCGGCGGATCTGGCCATCGGGCCCGGACCGCCGCCCTCTCTGCGGATCACTTCCATGAGCACGTCGTTCCAGTAGTGCACCGGGTCCGCGATGGTCTGCGGCGGCAGCGCCGTCTGGGCCGCCCGGGCCTGCGGCACCGCGGTCAGCGCGGTGCTCGCGGCCGCCAGGACTACGGCGACCGCCAAGGCCCGGCGCCGGCGCGCCGTCCGTACGACGTCGATGGTTCGGGTGTTCGTGGTCATGCCCAACCCCCCTGATCACGATCCTGATGACGCACCACCGGAGCGGTGGCGGCGTGATCCTCGCCGCAGCGCAGCCCCGGCAGAAGCCGCTTTCCACGGAATGACCGGCCCCGGTCAGCTGCTTGGCCGAAACCCGCCACCGTCGGCCGGTGGACGCGTCGGCCGTCCTCGGTTCCTCGTTTCCTCGTTGCGGCCGCTGCCCGCTCACGAGGGCAGCGCGGGAACAGCCGGTCCGGGCAGCACTGTTGCATCGACAGGCCCCGGGACCGCGGTATCCGCCGCGCTCTCGGAGCCAGCCGTTGTCCACTCTCACCACTGAAGGACTGTTCATGACAGAGCGACCCTTGACACTCATGGCCGTGCACGCCCACCCCGACGACGAGGCCACCGGAACCGGCGGCGTCCTCGCGCGGTATGCGGCGGAGGGCATCCGCACGGTGCTCGTGACGTGTACCGACGGCGGTTGCGGTGACGGGCCGGGGGGCGTCAAGCCGGAGGACCCCGCGCACGACCCCGTGGCCGTCGCCTCGATGCGCCGTGCGGAACTTCAGGCGAGCTGCGACGTCCTGAAGATCAGCGACCTGGAGACGCTGGACTACGCCGACTCCGGGATGATCGGCTGGCCGAGCAACGAGGCCCCCGGATCCTTCTGGCAGACCCCCGTGGAGGAAGGTGCCGCCCGGCTCGCGGAGCTCATGCTGCACTACCGGCCGGACGTGGTCGTCACCTATGACGAGAACGGCTTCTACGGGCACCCCGACCACATCCAGGCCCACCGCATCACGATGGCGGCCCTGGAGAAGACCGGGCTGACGCCGAAGGTGTACTGGACGACGATGCCCCGCTCGATGATGGCGCGGTTCGGGGAGATCGTGCGCGAGTTCAACGAGGACATGCCGGAGCCGGATCCCGCGGAGGCCGAGGCCATGGCCGAGATCGGCCTCCCTGACGACGAGATCAGCACGTGGGTGGACACCACCGCGTTCAGCGGCCAGAAGTTCGACGCGCTCGCCGCGCACGCCAGTCAGGGCGAGAACATCTTCTTCCTCAGGATGGGCAAGGAGCGGTTCGGTGAACTGATGGGGGTGGAGACCTTCGTACGGGTTCAGGACCCCACCGGCGCGCCCGTGCCGGAGACCGACCTTTTCGCCGGACTGCGCTGATCAAGTTGTCCAGGTCTTGACAACTTGATTGGTCTGGACCAACGATGCGCACAGGAGCGGTGGCCACCGTCGTTCACTCCCGTCCTTCACCCCTTCCTGGAGGTGCCCCGTGGACCGTGTACGTCAGGGCAGATCCGGCTTCCGCCGGAGATTCGGCGCGGCCATCGCCGTCGGTGCGGCCGCCGCACTCGCCGTCACCGCGCTCGCCGCACCCGCACAGTCGGCGGACGACAGAGCCGCCTCCACCGAGGCGGACGTCCACGCCGACGTCAACGTCGCCAAGAACGCCGGCTTCGAGTCGGACCTGAGCAACTGGACCTGCGCCGCGAACAGTGGTGCCGCCGTCACGTCCCCCGTGCACGGCGGCGCCAAGGCGCTCAAGGCCACCCCGTCGGGCCAGGGCACCGCGGAGTGTTCGCAGGTCGTCGCCGTGAAGCCCAACTCGACGTACAAGCTGAGCAGTTGGGTGCAGGGCAGCTACGTCTACCTCGGCGCCCGCGGCACCGGCACCACCGACGTGTCGACGTGGACGCCGGGCAACACGGCCTGGCAGCAGCTCTCCACCACCTTCACCACCGGCGCGAACACCACGTCGGTCACCGTGTACACGCACGGCTGGTACGGACAGAGCGCGTACTACGCCGACGATGTGAGCGTCTTCGGGCCCGACGGGGGCGGCGGCACCGACCCGGTCGAGATACCGGCCGTGCCGGGCGGTCTCGCGGCGGGCGCGACGACGTCCACGTCGGTGGATCTGTCCTGGACCCCGGTGTCCACGGCCACCGCGTACACCGTCTACCGCGACGGCACGAAGGTCGCCTCGACCAGCGGCGCCGCCACGACCGTCACCGGCCTCACGCCGGAGACCTCGTACAGCTTCCAGGTGAGCGCGTCGAACGCGGCGGGCGAGTCCGCCAAGTCGACGGCGGTGACCGCGCGGACCGGGAAGGGCGGCGGCGGGGACGGCGGCACCGTGCCCAGGCACGCGCTGACCGGCTACTGGCAGAACTTCAACAACGGCGCCACCGTGCAGAAGCTGCGGGACGTCTCGTCGCAGTACGACATCATCGCCGTCTCCTTCGCCGACGCCACCACCACACAGGGCCAGATCACCTTCAACCTGGACCCGGCCGTCGGCTACTCCTCCACCGCCGACTTCAAGGCGGACATCGCCGCGAAGCACGCCGCGGGGAAGTCGGTGATTCTCTCGGTCGGCGGCGAGAAGGGCACCATCTCGGTCAACAGTGACGCCTCGGCGACGGCGTTCGCGAACAGTGCCTACGCGCTCATGCAGGAGTACGGGTTCGACGGCGTCGACATCGACCTGGAGAACGGTCTCAACCCCACCTACATGACGAAGGCGCTGCGCCAGCTCGCCGCGAAGGCGGGCTCGAAGCTGGTGCTCACGATGGCGCCGCAGACCATCGACATGCAGTCCACGTCCGGCGGCTACTTCCAGACGGCGCTGAACGTGAAGGACATCCTCACGGTCGTCAACATGCAGTACTACAACAGCGGTTCGATGCTCGGCTGCGACGGCAAGGTCTACAGCCAGGGCAACGTGGACTTCCTGACCGCGCTCGCCTGCATCCAGCTGGAGGGCGGCCTCGACCCGGCGCAGGTCGGCATCGGTGTCCCGGCGTCGACGCGCGGCGCGGGCAGTGGGTACGTGGCTCCGTCGGTCGTGAACAACGCCCTCGACTGCCTCACCCGCGGTACCGGCTGCGGCTCCTTCAAGCCGTCGAAGACGTACCCGGCGCTGCGCGGCGCCATGACGTGGTCGACGAACTGGGACGCGACGGCGGGCGGCACGTGGTCGAACACGGTCGGCCCGAAGGTGCACAGCCTTCCGTAGCGACTCCCGGAAGTCACCCGCTACTTGGCCGTGTGCGTGGGGTAGACCTGGACGTCGGTGTAGGCGCCCTTGATCTGCCCCGCGCCCGCGGGCCACCGCAGGCTCACGCTGTGGGTCTCGTTCGGCGGCGTCACCAGGATGTTGGTGGGGGACGCGAGGCTGTCGCCGGAGGTGTCGATGTCGTAGGCGAGGTTGAAGACGGCGGCGTCGCCGGGCTTCAGGGTGGTGACACGCGGCTGGGCCTGGCCGCGCTCGATGGGGCTTGAGGTGTGGTCCTCGTCCTTGATGTCGACGCCCGCGAAGCCGGTCGCCGAGCAGGTGGCCGAGCCCCGGTTGATCATGGTGATGTCGATCCGGCCGGTGTTCGCGTCGGGCGCGGCGTCCCTGGCGTCGATGGCCAGGTCCGCCGTCTTGCAGAACGTGACCTTGGCGCCGGTGTTCGTCGTGCCGTTCGTGCCCGCCTCGGCCTTGCTGTCCGCGCCGGAGCCCGCCTTCGTGTCGCCGGCCTCCGAGCCGCCTTCCGTCTTCGAGCCGCTGCCCGAGGACGAGGAGCCGCTGGTCGAGGACGAGGCCGCGGAGCCCTTGGCGGACGAGTCCGTCCCGGAGTCGTCGCCGCCGCAGGCGGTGAGCGAGAGGGTGGCGGCGACGCCTATGGCGGTGAGAGCGGAGATACGGGTGTACTTCACGGTTCCCCCAGAAGGAGCGCGGTGCGTGCGGTCGGAAGTATTTGTATCTCGCACCGAGTCACAGGCGGTCTGCCGCGACGTCTTCGTTCTGTCACAGGCGTACCGGCCTCTGGGGGAGGGCTGGGGCCCTAACAGTCCTCGCTGCGGCTCAGGTGGATCAGATGGGCCACCGTGGGCGCCGTGCGCTTGGTGCGGATCCGGCGCAGGTAGGTGCTCACCGTGTGCACGCTGATGCCCAGACGTCTGGCGACCTGCTTGTGTGAGAGGCCTGCCGCGATGTGGGCCAGCACCTGGCGTTCCCTGTGGGACAACGCCGGTGCGTTCTGCGGGCGGCTGTTTCCTGGCATCTTCCCTCCGGGAGGGACTGTCAACACGTACGACGGCTGTAGCCGCAACGTGATCTAACCACGGTCGTGAAGAAACAGAAAGGAATCACCGCATACCCGGGGGGAATGTGCAGCTACTGAGTGCGACTGGTGGTGTCAAGTCCCCAATTCGAGGGACTGTGGGCGCGCTTCGGGGCGGGTGAGTGTGAAGACGGTCTCGGCTGAGCACAGCCGTGCACGACCCGAACGGCAGCAGCTCGGCGCGGACCAGGGGGGATCGGTTGCGGCACTTTCGCCTGCTCGTGGTGGGCAACGCCGTGTCGGCGTACGGCAGTTACCTGAACATGGTCGCCCTCAACGTCTTCGTCTACGAGGTGACCGACAGCGCCCTCGCCGCTGGACTCTTCATGGCTGTACGGCTGTTGACCAGCGTCGTATCCGGCTTCGTGAGCGGACGGCTGGTCTCGGCGCATGACCGCAAGAGGTTGATGGTCGGTGCCGATCTGACGCAGTGCGCCGCCATGGTAGCGCTGCTGATCGCTCCCGACGCGGGGCGGGCCGGGCTCCTGTACGTGCTGGCCGTCGTGACCGGCTTCTGCTCGACCCTGTCGGGCGTCGCGCTGCGCAGCAGCATCCCGGAGATCGTCGGCGGCGAGCTGCGGATGCGCGCCAACTCCCTGCTCGCGACCGGGCGTTCCCTGGCGATGATCGCCGGCTTCGCCTCCGCGGGCGTCGTGGTCGCGCAACTGGGCTACACCGCCGCCATCTCCCTGGACGCCGCCACCTTCGCGGTCTCGGCGAGCGTGCTGCTCTCGTTGCCCCTTCGTACGAGGGCGGAGGCCAAGGGCGACGCCGGGGCGGCGGAGAGCGGCGTGCGGCGGGGCGGGCGCAGCGGCTCGCTTCTGCTGTTGCGGGCCGCCCCCGTCCTCGCCCTCATGATCGCGCTCAGGGCCGCCGACGGACTCGGCTCCTCGTCCCACAACGTGGCGCTGCCGGTCTACTCCAGCGACCTCGACCCGTCCCATCCGGCCACGTTCGTCAGCCAGTTCTGGGCCACCTGGGCCATCGGCAACATCGTCATGCAGCAGGTGTGCGGGCGGTGGGCCGGGCGTGGCGGACGGCAGGGGCCGGGGGAGCGGGCCTTCGCGGTCGGGGCCTGCGTGATGTCCGCCGCGTTCATCGTGGTCTTCGCCGGGCTGCCCACGGGCGTCGCGGTCGCGGCCGCGCTGGTGGCGGGCATGGCCGACGGGCTCACCGAGATCGCGTACGTCACCCGCCTCCAAGCCGCGCCCGACGAGCAGCGCGGCAGGCTCTTCGGGCTCTCCGCGTCGGTCGAGAACACCGGGTTCGGCCTCGGGATGCTCGTCAGCGGCGCCCTCCTTGACCGCTTCTCACCCCTTCAAGTCGTGGGCGCCCTGCACGGGTTGGCGATCGCGCTCTGCCTGGGCCTGTTCGTCGTCCTGCTGCGTCACCAAGGTCACCAAGGGCGGAAGGGCGGGGGCCGGGGGCGCCCTATGAGCCGGAGCCGGAGCCGGAGCGGGAGCGAGAACGAGAGCGGGAGTGAAGTGCGGTGAACGACGCAGTCCGTGATGCCGTGGCCGTCGTGGGGATGTCCTTCCGGCTGCCCGGCTCCGACACCCCGGAGGAGTTCTGGCGCACGATCCACGACGGCGCCGACCGCATCCGCCGCTTCACGGACGCCGAACTCGCCGCCGCCGGGGTGCCCGAAGAGGAGTACCGCGCCGAGGAGTTCGTCGGGGCGAGCGGCGTCCTCGACGACATCGCCGGGTTCGACGCCGCCTTCTTCGGGATGAGCGCGCACGAGGCCCGGATCACCGATCCGCAGCACCGGCTGTTCCTGGAGTGCGTGCACCACGCCCTGGAGGACGCCGGGTATGCGGGCGCGGGGCGGGGGGAGCCGACGGCGGGGGACACCGGGGGCCGGGGCGGTGGCCACGACGTCGGGGTGTACGCCAGCACCGGCTACCACCTCTACTCCCTGCAGACCTATCTGCAGAACAACGTCCTGCGCGGCGGCATCGCGGACTGGGTCGCAGGGCTCCAGGTCACCATCGGCAACTTCGCCGACTTCACCGCCAACCGCGCCGCCTACCGCCTCGGCCTGACAGGACCGGCCGTCAACGTCCAGACGGCGTGCTCCAGTTCGCTCACCGCGGTGTATCTCGCCGCGCAGTCGGTCGCGGCCGGCGAGTGCGACCTCGCCGTCGCGGGGGCCACCGCCCTCCATGTGCCGCAGGTGCTCGGATACCGGTACGTCAAGGGCTCCATCCTCTCCAAGAGCGGGGTCCTGCGGCCCTTCGACGCCGACGCCGACGGCACGGTCGGCGGCACCGGCGTCGTGGCGGTGGTGCTCAAGCGCCTCGACCGGGCCGTCGCCGACGGCGACCACATCCACGGCGTCATCCGGGGCTGGGGCGTCAACAACGACGGCGCGGACAAGAAGGCGTTCACCGCGCCCAGCCCGGCGGGCCAGCGGGGCGCGATCCGCCGCGCCCTGGAGCGGGCGGGCGTCGACGCGGGCACCATCGGCTATCTGGAGACGCACGGGACCGGCACGTTCAAGGGCGACCCGATCGAGTTCGAGGGCGCCACCGCCGCGTTCCGGGCCGACTCCGACCGCAGGGGCTTCTGCGCGCTCGGCTCGGTGAAGGCCAACATCGGCCACCTCGACGTGTGTTCGGGTCTTGCGGGCCTGGTCAAGGCGCTGCTCGTGCTGCGGCACGGTGTCATCCCGCCGATGGCCAACTTCCGCCGTCCCAACCCGGCCCTGGACCTCGCGTCCAGCCCGTTCTACATACCCGAGTCCCCCCGCCCCTGGCCGCGCGGCGACGTGCCGCGACGGGCCTGCGTCAGCTCCTTCGGCGTCGGCGGCACCAACGTCCACCTCGTACTGGAACAGGCCCCCGAGCCCACGCCGCGCCCGGCAGACGCCCCGCCGCCCGCGGGTGTCCTGGTCGTCTCGGGCCACACCGAGGCGGCCCTCGCCGACAACGCCACGGCCCTGCGCGACCACCTGCGCGCGCACCCCGGCACCCACCCCGCGGATCTCGTGACCACGCTGGCCCTCGGCCGCGCCCACCGCAGACACCGGCTCGCCGTACGCGGCGACACCGTGGCCGCGCTCACCGCGGCCCTGGATGGCTGGCTGCTGCGGCCGCCGACCCCTGCGGGCGGCGCCGACACTGGCTTCCTCTTCACCGGGCAGGGCAGCCTCCACCGGGGTGCGGCACGCGTTCTCTACGAGCGGTTTCCCGTCGTACGCGAGGTCCTGGACGCCTGCGAGCGGCAGTTCACCGCCCTCACCGGCGGGGCCGGCCTCCTGGCCCCGCTGCTCGGCACCGGGGACGCGGCCGCGGGGGAGCGGGCCGGGGAGCAGGTGGCGGACACCGAGGTCGCGCAGCCCGCGCTCTTCGCGCTGCAGTGCGCGCTCGTCGGGCTGTGGCGCGAGGCCGGGATCGCCCCCCGCGTGGTGGCCGGGCACAGCGTGGGCGAGTACGGCGCGCTGCACGCGGCGGGGGCGCTGTCCGCCGAGGACGGGCTGCGCCTGACGGCCGGGCGCGGCAGGCTGATGCGGCTGCGGTGCGCGCCGGGCGCGATGGTCGCGGTCCCGGTGCGGGAGCGCGAGGCGGAGAAGCTGGCCGCGGAAGTGCCCGGCGTGGCGCTCGCCGTCACGAACGGCGAGCTCAGCCAGGTGCTCGCGGGCCCGGCCGCCGCCATGGCGGAGCTGATGGAGCTGCTGGCCGAACGGGGCGTCCACGCGCGGGAGCTGCCGGTGCGGCAGGCCTTCCACACCGCGCTGATGGAACCGGCCGTCGACGGGCTCCGGGGCCTGGTGGCCGACGTCGAACTGCGCCCGTGCGCGGTGCCGTTCGTGAGCGGCCTCGACGGGCGCACCCGTCCGGCGGGCTGGGTTCCGGACGCCGACTACTTCGTACGGCAGGCGCGTGAACCGGTGCGATTCGCGGACGCACTGCGCGAGTTGGGGTCTTCGTACGCCGGGGTCGGTGCGCTGGTGGAGATCGGCCCGCACACGACGCTCAGCGGACTCGCCCGCCGGGAGCTGCCGGACCGGGCGGCACACCCGACGCTGCGGCGCGGCGCCGGGCTCGCGCCGCTGTGGGACGCGGCCGCCGGGCTGTACCGGGCCGGTGCGCCGGTCGACTGGCGGATCTTCATGGGCGGGGCGGGCCGCAGGATCCCCCTGCCCGGCTACCGATTCCAGCACAAGGACTACTGGACAGGGCCGGAGAACCACCTTCCCCGGCTCGGATCACCCGTACAAGCGGCAAGGGATGGGGCGGAAGTGGCACAGGACGAGGCAGCGGTCGAGCGCGTGCTCCAGCACATCATCAAGGTCACCGCGAAGCACCTCAGCTACGACACGAGCGAGATAGCCGAGGACGCCTCCTTCTTCGAACTGGGGGCGGACTCGCTGCAGATGATCGGCGTGCTCCGGGAGCTGGAGGAGGAGCACCGGGTCAAGGTGTCGATGCGGGAGCTCTTCGAGGAGGCGGGGTCGGCGAAGGGCCTTGCGCTGATCATCGTGCGGAAGGCGGGGGGTGGGGGGACGACGCCGGTGGCGGAGCCGCCTGTGTCGGCGCCTGCGCCGGAGTCCGTGCCAGCACATGTGCCCGCCGCTCCTGTGTCAGCTGTGCCCGCCCCTGTGGCAGATGCGCCCGCCCGTGTGTCTGCTGTGTCAGCGCCTGTGGCAGCTGTGTCAGCGCCCGTGACGGCCGCCGAGTCCGCCCCGGCCCCGGCCACCGCCGCGCCCGCCGAGTACGCCACCCGCCGAGAAGTGGACGACCTCGTACGCCAGGTCCACCAGCTCTCGCAGATGCAGCTCCAGCTCATGGGGCAGCTTTCCCAATTGCTGGCCGCGCAGACCGCGCACGTGGCCGCCGACGGCAAGGCGGTCCTGTGACCGGGACCGCATCCGCAGGCCGCTCCGTGTCCGCCGCGGTCGACGAGGACCTCGCCGCGATGACCGAGCTCTCGGAACGCATCGCCCGGCAGATGGGCGCACCGACGCAGGCACAGGCACCGACGCAGGCACAGGCACCGGAGCAGGCGCAGGCGGCGCGGCCGGAACCGGCCGCCGACGCCACCCCCGCGCCCCGGCCCGGGCCCGCCCAGCACGGCCCCCGCCTGGAGGTCGCCCGCGGCTCCGGCATGCTGCGCGGCGACGCGTCGAGGAGTCAGCGCACCCACCTCGACGACCTCGTGCGGCGCTACACCGCCAAGACGCCCACCTCGAAGAGCATCGCCCAGCGCTACCGCCGCGTGCTCGCCGACAGCAGGGCGGCGGTCGGCTTCCGCAGCAGTACGAAGGAGATGCTGTACCCCATCGCGGGGCGGCGGGCGAAGGGCTCCTGGCTGGAGGACATCGACGGCAACCGCTACGTCGACATCACCATGGGCTTCGGGGTCCTGCTCTTCGGCCACGAGCCCGCCTTCGTCACCGAGGCGGTCCGCGAGCACCTCTCGCGCGGCATCCAGCTCGGCCCGCGCACCGTGGAGACCGGCGAGGCCGCGGAGCTGCTCGCCGGGCTGACCGGCATGGAGCGGGTCGCCTTCGCCAACTCCGGTACGGAGGCGAACTCCGCCGCCATCCGGCTCGCCCGCGCCGCCACCGGACGCTCCCGCATCATCACGTTCGAGGGCGCCTACCACGGCCACAACGACAACGTCCTCGGCCGCTCCCCGCGCACCGGCGGCGACGGCCTCACCACCGTCCCGATGTCCGCGGGCGTCCCGCCGGGCGCCGTCGCCGACCTGCTCGTCCTGCCGTACGGCAGCGAGGAGAGCCTTGCCGTCATCGAGCAGCAGGCGGGCGGCATCGCGGCGGTCGTGGTGGAGCCGGTGCAGAGCCGCCACCCGTCGCTCCGGCCCGCCGACTTCGTACGGCGGTTGCGCGAGCTGACCCGGCGGCACGGCATCGTGCTGCTCTTCGACGAGATGCTGACCGGCTTCCGGCCCGCGCCGCGCGGCGCCCAGGAGCTCTACGGCGTCACGCCCGACCTGGCCACCTACGGCAAGCTGCTCGGCGGCGGGTTCCCCATCGGGGCCATCGCGGGCCGGGCCGACATCATGGACGGCATCGACGGCGGCCACTGGAGCTACGGGGACGACAGCTACCCGGCCGCCGACACCACGTTCTTCGGCGGCACCTACATCCAGCACCCGGTGTCGATGGTCGCCACCCGCGCCGTGCTGTCCCACCTCAAGGAGCACAGCCCGCGGCTACAGGAGCGCCTGAACGCCCGCACGGACGAACTCGCCGCCACCCTCAACGCCTTCTTCGAGGACGAGGGGTTCGCCCTGAGCATGAGCCACTTCGGCTCGATGTTCCGCTTCGAGCACCGCGCGGACATGGAGCTGCTCTACCACCACCTCATGCTGCGCGGCGTCCACGTCTGGGAGTGGCGCAATTTCTTCCTGTCCACCGAACACTCCGACGGGGACGTGGCGTTCATCGCGGAGGCGGTGAAGGACTCGCTGCGGGAGCTGCGTGCGGCGGGGTTCTCCCTCGGCAGGCCGAAGGTGCCGGTGAGGGCGCCGGTGAAGGCCATGGCATGGAACGGGGCAGCGGCGGTCGCCGCACGGGCCGAGCCGGAGTACGAGCCGAAGCGTGAACCGAGGCACGAGCCGAGGCATGAGCCGAAGCGTGAACCGAGGCACGAGCCGAGGCGTGAACCGGAGAGCCGCCGACCCGCCCGACAGGGCCCCCGCACCCTCGACTTCGGCGTCTACTTCTTCGGGGACTATCCGCAGGACGACTCCGCGCCCCGCCACGGCAAGTACGACCACCTCCTGGAGACCGCCCGTTTCGCCGACCGCAACGGCTTCCACTCCCTGTGGATCCCCGAACGGCACTTTCACTCCTTCGGCGGCCTGTTCCCCAACCCCGTCGTGCTCGCCGCCGCCCTCGCCCGCGAGACCGACCGCATCCGCATCAACGCGGGCTCCGTGGTGCTGCCCCTGCACGACCCGATCCGCGTCGCCGAGGAGTGGTCGATGGTCGACAACCTCTCCGGCGGCCGGATCGGCATCGGCTGCGCAAGCGGCTGGCACGCCAACGACTTCGTCTTCTTCCCCGAGCGCTTCGGCTCCCACAAGGAGAAGATGTACGAACAGGTCGCGCAGGTGCGGCAGTTGTGGCGCGGCGAGCCCGTGCGCCGCACCACCGGCAACGGCGAGCGCGACCTGCGGCTGTTCCCCCGGCCCGTCCAGGACGCCCCGCCGATGTACACGGCCGTCGTCGGCAACCCGGCGTCGTACGAACTGGCCGCACGCCACGACCTGGGCATCGTCACCAACCTCATGACCCAGAGCGTCGAGCAGCTCCACGAGAACGTCGCGCTCTACCGCCGCACCCGCGCCGCCCACGGCCTCGACCCGGACGCGGGGCACGTGGCCGTGCTGCTGCACACCTACCTCGCCGAGGATCACGCGGCGGCCCGCGCCGAGGCCCGCGAGCCGTTGGCGCGGTACATGCGCTCGTCCCTCTCCCTGTTCGGGAACGTCGCCAACAGCCTGGGCCACCGGGTCGACCTGTCGGCGATGACCGAGGACGACCTCGACGTGGTCTTCCGCCGCGCCTACGACCGCTACTGCGACCAGCGGGCCCTCATCGGCAGCCCCGAGAGCGTAAGGGCCGTGGCGGACGCGGTGCACGCCGCGGGCGCCGACGAGATCGTCGGTCTCGTCGACTTCGGCGTCGCCCCCGCCGCCCTGCGGGAGGGCCTGGTCCACTTCGACGGCCTGCGCCGGGGGTACGCGATGCCCGCGGGAAGCCCGACCGGCGCGAAGCCGGAACCGGAACCGGAACCGGAGCCGGAACCGGAGCCGAAGCCGGAGCCGGTCGCGGTGACCCGTGGCGGGGTGAGCGGGGAGCCCCTCTCTCCCGGTCAGCAGCGCGTGTGGTTCCTGGAGCGGATGCTGCCCGGCCGCACCGCGTACAACGAGACCAAGGCCATCGAGTTCGAAGGCCCGCTTGACGTCCCCGCCCTGCGGTCCGCGCTTGACGCCCTGGTCGCGCGGCACGAGCAGCTGCGGACCGTCTTCCGTGAAGTGAACGGCGAGGCGCGGCAGTTCACACGGCCCGCGGGTGAGGCGGACTTCGAGGTCGTCGACGGCGCGCGGGGCGGTGATCCCGTCGCCGATGTCCTCGGCGCCGAGAGCGAGCGCCGCTTCGATCTGGCGGAAGGTCCCCTCTTCGTCGCACGCCTCGTCCGCCTCGGCGAACGGCGGCACGTCCTCGTCCTGTCCCTGCACCACATCGTCATGGACGCGGCCTCGGCCGCCGTGCTCGCCCGCGACCTGTCCGCCCTCTACCGCGAGCGCCTTGCGGGCGGCCGGGCCGCGGACCTCCCCGCCCTCACCCGTACGTACGCCGACCACGCCCGCGGCCGGCTCGACTCGCTCGGCGGTCCGAAGGCGGCCGAGGACCTCGCGTACTGGAAGAAGGCGCTCGACGGGGACCTGCCTGTCCTCGCGCTGCCCGCCGACCGGCCCAGGCCCCCTGTGCAGACCTCCCGCGGCCGCGCCCTGTTCCGCACGCTCGACGCCGAACTCTCGCGGCGGGTGCGTGAGTTCGGCCGGGCGCGGCGCGGCACCCTCTTCATGACCCTGCTCGCCGGCTACGCGGCCGCGCTGCACCGCGTCACCGGTCAGGACGACCTCGTCATCGGCACCCCGATGTCCGACCGCACGCCCGAGTACGAGGACGTGGTCGGCTTCTTCGTCAACACCCTGGCGCTGCGCCTCGATCTCTCCGGCGACCCGGACTTCGGCACGCTCCTCGACCGGGTGCGCGGGGTGGCCCTGGACGCGTACGACCACGCCGACGTGCCGTTCGAGGCGGTCGTGCGGGAGCTCGCGCCGCCGCGCACGCTCGACCGGACGCCCGTCTTCCAGACGCTCGCCGAGTTCGAGCCGGACGACCCGTTCCGCTTCGACCTGCCCGGAGTGCGGGCCACCCCGCTCGACTCGGGGCCCGACAAGGCGCTGACGGACCTCAGCGTGTACTTCACGGACCGGCCCGACGGCATCCGCTGCCACCTGGAGTACTCCACCGACCTCTTCGACGAGGCGACGGTCGACACGCTCTTCGGGACGTTCCGTGACGTGCTCACGGAGGCGGTGGGCTCCGAGGTGGCTGCCGCGCAGTCGCCGGACGCGGGGTCGCAGGACGCGCAGTCGCAGGACGCGGAGCCGCCGGACGCGGAGTCGCAGGAGTGGCGTCGCGGACCCGTCCGGCAGCGCACCCGCAGCACGGTCGACTCCCTGGCGTCGCGCTGGGCCGAGGCCGCCCCGCACCGCACCGCGGTGGTCAGCGGCGAAGTGAGCATGTCGTACGGCGAGTTGGTCGGCCGGGCCGAACGCCTCGCGGGCGCGCTGCGCGCCGCCGACGCGGGCGGCGCGCCGGTCGCCCTGTGGCTGCCGCGCGGTGCCGACCTGATCGTCGCCATGCTCGCCGCCCTCAAGTCCGGCCGCGGGTACGTGGCGTTGGACCCCGGCCAGGGCAGGGCGCGGGCCGAGACGATCCTCGCGGAGAGCGGCGCCCGGCTCCTGGTCGTGGACGGAGCCGAGCACGCGGAGGCACGGCCGGCGCCGCCCGACGGGACCACCGTGATCGACGTCGGCGCCGACGCCGTACATCCCGTACGCGCCGCGCCCGCCACGGAAGCCTCGCCCTCCCACGGGCCCGAATCCCTCTGCCTCGCCGTCTACACCTCCGGCAGCACCGGCACCCCCAAGGGCGTCGCGATCCCGCACCGGGCCGTGGTGGACCTCTGCCAGTGGCACCACGCACGCTTCGGGTTCACTGCGGACGACCGGGGCGCCGCCGTGTGCAGCCAGGGCTTCGACGCCTCGGCGCTGGAGATCTGGGCCGTCCTGACCGCGGGCGCCACGGTCGTCGTGGCCGACGACGACACCCGCAGGGACCCGGCCGTGCTGGCCCGCTGGTACACGGAGCACGGGATCACCTTCTCCATCCTGCCGACCGCGCTCGGCGAGGCGGTCCTCGCGCTGCCGGACGACCGGCAGCCCCCGCTGCGGCACCTGCTCCTGGGCGGCGACGTCCTGCGCACCCGGCCGCGCCCCGGCACCCCGTACGAGACGGTGAACGTGTACGGCCCCACCGAGGTGACGGTGCTCTGCACGACCTGGACGGTGGAGCCCGGCGCCGCCGCCGAGGCCCCGATCCCGATCGGCCGCCCCGTCGACAACGTCACACTGCGGATCCTGGACGAGCGCGGCCGTGAGGTGCCCGCCGGTGAGGTGGGGGAGCTCTACGTCGGGGGCCCCGGCGTCGCCACCGGCTACCTGGGCAGGCCGGACCTGACCGCGGAGCGCTTCACCGACGACCCGATGGGCACCGACGGCAGGCTGTACCGGACCGGTGACCTGGTGCGCCGGGACACGGCGGGCGCGCTGGAGTTCCGCGGCCGGACCGACGACCAGGTGAAGATACGGGGCTACCGCGTCGAGCCCGAGGAGGTCGCGCGGACCCTCAACGGCCTCACGGAGGTCGGCGACGCGGTCGTCCTGTCCGGCCGCGACCAGCGGGACGGGGCGAGGCTCGTCGCCCACGTCGTGCCCGCGCGCCCCGGCGCGCCCGGGCAGGAGCTCGCGGACCGGCTCTCGGCTCAGCTCGCCGGACTGCTGCCCGACCACATGGTGCCGCGCGCCTGGGCCGTGCTGCCCCGCCTTCCGCTGTCCGGCAACGGCAAACTGGACCGGACCGCGCTGCCCGCCCCGACCCTGATCACCTCGCCTGCCGCTCAGGCCGCTCCCGCCGCTCCCGCCGCCCCCTCCGGGCGGCCGCGCCCCGCGCGCGACGGCATCGAGGCGCGCCTGAAGCGGCTGTGGGCCGAGGAGTTCGAGGTGGACGTGGCGGCGATCGCCGCCGACGCGTCGTTCTTCGAGTTGGGCGGTCACTCCCTCACGGCGATCCGGCTGGCGAACGGCGTGCGGGAGGAGTTCGGCACGGAGTACCCCGTGGCCCGCTTCTACGAGGAGCCCACGCTGCGGGCCATGGCGGCGTACGTCGCGGGAGACCTCGGCGCGGACGCGGAGGCTGAACAGGACGCGGCAGAACAGGACACGACGTCACGGGACACGACGTCACGGGACACGACGTCACAGGGCGCGACGTCACAGGGCGCGGCGGACGTCGTCGGCCGCGCCCCCGTCACCGTCCAGCAGGGCGCCTTCATCACCCGCCACGGCACGCACCCCCGCCCGCAGATCTACAACGTGGCGATGCGGCTCACCCTGACCGGCGCCCTGGACGTATCGGCCCTGCGCGCCGCGCTGACCGGACTCGTCGCCCGGCACGAGGCGTTGCGCACCCGCTTCGTCGAGGACGGCGGGCAGTGGTGGCAGGAGGCGCTGCGTCCCCGGCCGGTGGAGCTCCCGGAGGAGGACCTCGTCGCGCGCCACGGTTCGGCGCGGGCGGCACAGGAGGCGGCGGAGCGCGCGGCCGCGGACACCGCCGCGGTCCCGTTCGACATCAAGGCTGAACTCGCGCCGGTGCTGCGCCTGTTGCGCACCGGCCCGGACCGCTGGGTGCTGCTCTTCGTCCTGCACCACGCGGCCTGCGACGGCTGGTCGGTCAGTGTCCTGCTGCGGGAGCTGGCCGCGCTGTACCGGGGGGCGGCCACCGGGGTCCCGCACGGCCTGCCGGAACGCGTGCCGCAGCCGGGCGAGTACGCGCGCTGGCAGCGCGAGCAGAGCCGTACGCAGGACAAGGGACGTCTGGTCGACTACTGGGCCCGCGAGTTGGACGGCGCCTCCTTCGGGATGCCGCTGCCGCTGGACCGGCCCCGGCCCGCCGAGTTGAGCGGGGCCGGTGACGTGGTGCTGTTCACGGTGGACCGGGCCGCGCGCGCCGATGTGGAGACGCTGGCGCGACGGCACCGTACGACGCCGTTCGTGGTGACGGCGGCGGCGTTCGCGCGGCTCGTCGCGGAGGCGGGGGGCGAGCCGGACGTCGTGCTCGGCATCTCCCACGCCAACCGTGAACGGCGCGAGTTCGAGGCGCTCGCGGCCTGCACGGTGTCGTCGTTCACGCTGCGGGTCCGGGTCGGCGCCGCCGAGTCGTTCGGGGCGCTCGTGGACCAGGTGGCGCGCGGTGCGGTCGGGGCCATCGACCACGCGGCGCCGCTGCGCGCGGTGGCGGCAGAGGTGAGCGAGGCCCTCGGCACCGAGATCCCGGACCGGCTGCCGCTCGGCTTCCAGTACCAGAGTTCGCTGGAGACCGAGGTCGACCTGCCGGGCGTGACGACGGCGGTCGAGGACCTCGCGGTGCCGGGCGCGCGCTCGGAGTTCAACTTCGGGCTGATCCCGACGGGCGACGTGCTCTCCGGCTATCTGGAGTACTCGACCGACCTGTGGGACCGCGCCACGGTCGAGGACTGGACGGCCGCGTACGTCGAGCTGCTGGCGACGGAGGCGGGGCGGGCGCTCGGCGGCTGACATCGGACGTCACCAACAGGGCGGTGCCCCGCACATCCGGGGACGCCGCCCCGTCCGGCAGCCGCCGAAAGTCGCTCGCGGCCCGCCCCGCGGGCAACTACGGTGCCGATCATGCTGCCTGAGGTGAACACGGACGAAGAGTGGGACCGCGTCGTCGGCGACGAAACGGTCATGCGGCCCGCGGCCGAGGACCTGTGCGCCCGGCTCGGGCTCGCCGGCGCACCCCTGACCCGCTACGCGGAAGGCTCCCAGCCGGTCTACGCCGTCGGCGACGAGCACGTCCTGAAGCTCTTTCCCGGCGCGGCCGCCCGGGACGGCATCGCCGAGGCCCGGGTGCTCAGCCATGTCGAGGGCCGCCTCCCCGTCCCCACGCCCCGGGTGCACGGCTCGGGAACGTACGAGAGCGGCTGGCGCTACATCCTGATGTCCCGCCTGCCCGGTGCGGACCTCGCCGTGGCCTGGCCGCGCATCCCGCGCGCCGACCGGGAGCGGATCGTCACCGACGCCGCCGAGGCCCTGGCGGCGCTGCACGCGCTCGACCCCGAACCGCTCGCCGACGTCCTCGGCCCCGACGACTGGGGCGCGTTCCTCGCGAGGCAGCGCGCGGGCGCGGTCGAGCGGCAGCGCGGGTGCGGCCTCGCGGAGCACTGGCTGGCGCAGATCCCCGGCTTTCTGGACACCGTCCCGCTGCCCGATGTCGAGAGCGTCCGCCAACCCGCCCTGCTGCACACCGAGTTCATGCGCCAGCACCTGACCGTTGATCCGGACGACGGCTGGCGGCTCACCGGGCTCCTCGACTTCGAGCCCGCCATGATCGGCGACCGGGCGTACGACTTCGTGGGCGTCGGCCTCTTCGTCACGCGCGCCGAGCCGGGCCTCATGGACCGCTTCATGAAGGCGTACGGCCGGTCGTTCGATCCGCGCCAACTCCTCGCTTACACACTGCTCCACGTGTACAGCAACCTGTCGTGGTACCTGCGGGAGCTGCCCGCCCCGCCCGAGCCGACCCTCGACGCGCTCGCCGAGGCGTGGTTCGGGCGGTAGCGCGCCGGGCTGTCTGAGAGCCTGCCTTCAAAGACAGGCTCTCAGCCGACCGGCACCAGGGTCAGATACGCGATCCCGAGCACCCCGCGGTAGCCGTGCAGCCAGGACGCGCGCTGGGCGTCGACGCGTGTGCGGGTCTCGGCGGCCAGGGGGTGGTTGGGGTGCGTGGCCAGCCACTCCTCGACGTCGGAGCGGTAGCCGGACTCGAACTCCTCCCATTCCTCGGCGCTCGCCGTTTCCACCCACAGCGGGCGGAACCCCGCCTCGACGGCGGCGTCCACCAGGCCGCCGAGGGGGAGGTATTCACCGGCGTCGGCGCCCGGCCACATCGCTGCGAGTTCCTTGGCGGTGGGTTCGCGCTGCCAGAAGCCCTCGCCGAGCAGGACGCGGCCGCCCGGCTCGACCAGGCGGCGCAGCGCGTGCAGCGCGTCGACGGTCGCCCGGGGCGGCGCGGTGGAGCTGAGGGCGTGGCTGGAACTGAGGCACAGGACGAGATCGGCGGGACCGCGGGCGGTGTCCGTCGCCGACTCCTCGGCGAAGACGACCCGTTCGCCGAGGCCGCGCTCCTTCGCCGCGGTCCGGCCGCGGTCCAGGTCCTCGGCCTTGAGGTCGACGCCGATCCCGGTGGCCGTGGGGACGGCGTCGAGGACGCGGAGCATCAACTCGCCCCAGCCGCAGCCGATGTCGAGCACGGTACGGGGGCCGGCCGCCGTCAGACGTTCGACGATCCTGTCCGCCCGGGACTCGGAGAGCGGGCCGTGGAAGGTGAGGCGGGTGAGCCGCGGGGGCTGGTCAGAAGCGGTGGTCATATGCGGTGACGCTAGGACGTCAAGGTGTGGGCGGACAAACGGTTTTGGTGCGCTCGCCGACGCGGCGCAGGTGCGCGGCCAGGACGTCCGCCGCGTCCGGGGTGAGCGTGCGCAGGGCGACCATGGCCGTGACGACGACGTCGCAGAGCTCGGCCTGCACGTCGTCCCAGGTGTGGGTGGTGCCCTTGCGCGGGTTCTGACCGGTGGCCCCGATGACCGCCTGGGCGACCTCGCCGACCTCCTCCGACAGCTTCAGCATCCGCAGCAGCAGGGCCTCCTGGGGCGCACGGCTGTTGTGGGAATCGAGCCATGCGTACAGGCGGTCGACGGTGTCCCACGGGTCCTGCCGGGCACCCGGCGCGCCCTGCTCATCGTCCATGGCCCGCAGCTTGTCACGGCGGCCATGTCCCGGGCGAGGAGTACCCATGTGGCCCCGGGAGGCGTTCCTCCGCTCCGGCCGAGGCGTTCCTACGCCCCTGGCAAGGCGTTCCTACGCCCCGGACGAGGCGTCCGCGGCGCCCTCGTCCGCCGCACGGACGTTCCTCTTCCTGGCGCCCAGCGTCGCGAGCACTCCGACGGCCGTCCCCGCGAGCGCGGCGGGCACCATCCAGCCGCGGTTGAGGGAGTGGCCGAGCGCGTGGTCGGCGGAGTAGCGGCCGGGCCCCGTGACGGCGAGGGCCGCGGCGACCATGCCGAGGAACGCCGGGTATTCGTAGCCGCCGCCCTGGCTGAAGAACCCGTTCGGCGCGTGCACGGCCGCGGCGCCGGCCATGGCGCCTGCCGCCGCCGAGCCCGCGGCGGGTGTCGCGAGGCCGAGGGCGAGCAGCACGCCGCCGCCCGCCTCGGCGACCCCGGCCACGGCGGCGTTCATCCTGCCGGGCGCGTAGCCGACGGATTCCATGAAGGCGCCGGTGCCCTCGATGCCGCCGCCGCCGAACCAGCCGAACAGCTTCTGGGCGCCGTGGGCGACGAGCACCCCGCCGGTTCCCGCGCGCAGCAGGAGCAGTCCGAGGTCACGTCGGTCCAGGCACGAGCAGGTGGTCATGGGGAACTCCCGGTTCGGCCCCAGGGCGGGGTGCGGTTGTGTCCGCCTCCACCGTCCACCGGACCCGCGCCCGCCACCCGGCTCGCGGGGCCGTCCGGGTGACCCGCGGGGTGCGGCACGGGTGGCGCCGCGGGCCGCCCGGTGTGACCGTGGGCCCATGAGCATTCAGGTAAACCGGCTCGGCGACCCCACGGTCCGTGCCTTCGTCACCGCGGTGAACGCCCACGACAAGTCCGCCTTCGAGAGCCTGCTCGCGCCGGGCGCGACCATGTCCGACGACGGAACCGACCGGGACATCCCCGACTGGACCGACCGGGAGATCTTCTCCTCCAACGGCCACATGGACGTGGACTCGGAGTCGGACGGGGGCCGTGTGCTCGTCGTCTCGTTCCGCAACGACACATGGGGCGAGATGCGCACGAAGTGGGCGTTCACCGTCGACGACAGCGGCAGGATCTCCCGCTTCGAGACCGGCCAGGCCTGACCTGCTCCCCGGCGTACGCCTCGCCCCTGCCCTTCGGCGGTGGTCAGTGGCAGTTCGCGTACCCGGAGCCGAGCCGCGACCACGAGCAGGAGTCCTGCTGCGCGCCGCTCGGCTTGAGGAGGCGGGCCTTGTCGCCGGTGTTGTTCCAGACGTAGTTGCCCCGGCCCCAGTAGCGCACGCCGGAGGCGTCGCGGCCCTTGCCGGTGCGGACCTTGACGGTCTTGCCCGCGCCGATCTTGTAGCTGCCGAAGGTGTACGTGTAGCCGGTGTTGTCCTTCAGCTTGTAGCCCTTGAGCTGGACCGCCGAGCGGCCGCTGTTGTGGATGTTCACCCACTCCGCGTTCAGCGAGGAGTTCGAGCGGGTGTCCCGGCCCGGGCTGTCGTACTGGATGTAGCCGAGGTGCAGCCCGCCCTGATGGCGCGTGGTCGCCGCCGACGCGGGGGACATGGCGAGCAGGGACACCGACAGGGCGGTGGCGGCGAGGACGGCGGGGGCCGCGGTGCGTATGCGCAAGGAGTGCTCCAAGTGTGAAGTTCTCGTGGAGAGGAGCCGAGCATACGGGGAGTGCTGACCTGATTTGATGCGGTAGCAGAAACTCCACTTGTAGAGATTCCGGCCGCGCCGTCACGCCACCCTGCGCCACCCCAGGCTGAATCCGGCCACTTCAGAGCCCCGGTGCCGACCGTTCCGCGGGCGTCAACCCCGCCCGACGTACGGCATGTTGGTCGCGAGGACCGTCGCGAACTGGACGTTCGCCTCCAGCGGCAGCTCCGCCATGTGCCGCACCGTGCGCGCCACGTCGCAGACGTCCATCACCGGCTCGCTCGCCAGCTCGCCGTTGGCCTGGAGGATCCCGGACTGCATGCGCTCGGTCATATCGGTCGCGGCGTTGCCGATGTCGATCTGCCCGACGGCGATCCGGTACGGCCTGCCGTCCAGGGAGAGTGACTTCGTCAGGCCCGTCAGGGCGTGCTTCGTCGCCGTGTACGCCACCGAGTTCGGGCGCGGGGCGTGGGCCGAGATCGAGCCGTTGTTGATGATGCGCCCGCCCTGCGGGTCCTGCTCCTTCATCTGCCGGAAGGCGGCCTGCGCGCACAGGAACGCGCCGTTGAGGTTGGTGTCGACGACGTGCCGCCAGGCGTCGTAGGGGAGCTCCTCCACCGGTACGCCGCCGGGGCCGAACGTGCCGGCGTTGTTGAAGAGGAGGTCCAGGCGGCCGAAGCTCTCGCGCACCCGGGTGAAGAGCCCCGCGACGTCGTCGGGCCGCGACACGTCCGTGACGACGCACAGGGCGGCGCCGTCCTTCGCCGGGGCGAGCGCGGCCGTCTCCTCCAGGGTCTCGGTGCGGCGGCCCGCGAGCGCCACCGACCAGCCCGCGGCGAGCAGTTCGAGGGCGACGGAGCGGCCGATTCCGGAGCCGGCTCCGGTCACTACGGCGGTCTTCGGCGGGGCAGTTCGCTCAGCGTTCATGGCCCCGCAGCGTACGGGAGGGGTGTCCACGCGGACATCATCCGCCCGCCATGCGGCTGTTGTGTACGCGACAGGCTCGCGTCGTCCCCCGCCACTTGCATGCCCTTGACACCAATCGTCAGGGGAGGGCCACATGACACCCGCAGGCCAGCAGCACGCGTCCGAGATCCGGGCCGCCGCCCGTCACTTGGGGCGCCGTCGTTTCCTCACCGCCACCGGCGCCGCCGCCGCGCTCGCCTTCGCCACCAACCTGCCCACCGCGGGCGTCGCGGGCGCCGCCGAGCTCGACGCCCGCCGCATCACCGAGAACCCCTTCACGCTCGGCGTCGCCTCCGGAGACCCGCTGCCCTCCTCGGTCCTGCTCTGGACCCGCCTCGCCCCCGCCCCCTACGAGCCCGGCGGCGGCCTGCCCCAGGAGCGCGTCACCGTCCAGTGGGAGCTCGCCCACGACGCCCGGTTCCGGCGCGTCGCCAGACGCGGCACGGCCACCGCGCACCCCGAGTTCAGCCACACCGTGCACGTCGAGGCGGACCACCTGGACGCGGGCCGCACGTACTACTTCCGGTTCAGGACCGGCCGGTGGGTGAGCGAGACGGGCCGCACCCGCACCGCGCCGCCCGCGGGCAGCCGCCCCGGCGCGCTCACCCTCGCCGCCGTCTCCTGCCAGGCGTACCACGACGGCTACTTCACCGCGTACAAACACCTGGCGCAGGACGACGTCGACGTTGTCTTCCACCTCGGCGACTACCTCTACGAGTACGCCGTGAACGCGGCCGGCGGCGCCCGCAACTACACCGACCGCACGCTGCCCGCCCACTTCAACAAGGAGACCAAGACCCTGGAGGACTACCGCCTGCGGTACGCCCTCTACAAGCACGACCCCGACCTGCGCGCCGCCCACGCCGCGCACCCCTTCGTCGTCACCTGGGACGACCACGAGGCCGAGAACAACTACGCCGACGACGTCTCCGAGAACGACGACCCGCCCGCCGAGTTCCTCCTCCGCCGCGCCGCCGCCTACCGCGCGTACTGGGAGAACCAGCCGCTGCGCCGCCCGCAGCTGCCGAGCGGGCCCGATGCGCAGCTCTACCGGCGCCTGACCTGGGGCGGGCTCGCCCAGTTCGACATCCTCGACACCCGGCAGTACCGCTCCGACCAGGCGTACGGCGACGGGGCGCACGTCCCCGGGCCCGAGTCGGACGACCCGGCGCGCACGATCACCGGCGCCACCCAGGAGCGCTGGCTCATCGACGGCTGGCGGCGCTCGCGCGCCCTGTGGAACGTCGTCCCGCAGCAGGTCACCTTCTCCGAGCGCAGGCTGGACCTCAACCCGCGGGCCAAGCTCTCCATGGACGCCTGGGACGGCTACCGCGCCTCCCGGCAGCGGGTCCTCGCGGGCGCGAGGGCCGCCGAGCTGGACAACCTCATGGTCCTCACCGGTGACGTGCACGTCGGCTACGCCTTCGACATCAAGGCCGACTTCGACGACCCGTCCTCGCGCACGGTCGGCACGGAGATCGTCGCGACGTCCATCGCGAGCGGCAAGGACGGCGCGGACAAGCCGGCCAACTGGGAGACGTACACCAAGGCCAACCCGCACCTGAAGTTCTACAACGGCCGCCGCGGCTACGTGACGGTCGCCCTCGGACGCGAGGCCGCGAGGGCCGACTTCAAGACGGTCTCGGCGGTCACCACGCCGGGCGCCCCCCTCAGGACGGCGGCGTCCTTCGTGACGGAGGCGGGCGACCCGGGGCTGAAGCCCGCGTAGCCGCCCCGGGCAGGTCCGGGCAGTTCCAGCCCGTCCGGCGATTTCCGGGCAGTTCCAGCCCGTCCGGCGATTGAGGACGAACCCGGCGAAGCCGGTGACTGACCGAGCCACGTGCACCGCGTACCGGGGCGGAGCCCACAGCTGCGACCATGGAGACGCACACGCAGCACATGGGAGGGGCACGATGCCTGAGCTCGGGCAGGCCACAACAGCACATCCGGCAGCGAAGGCGGCGGAGCCGAACGGCCCCGCCGCCCTCCGTCGTACCGGCGCCCTGGTCACGCTCGTCCTCGGCGGCCTCACCGCGGTACCCGCGCTCTCCATGGACATGTACCTGCCGGCCCTGCCGGAGGTCACCGACGCCCTGCACTCCCCGGCGGCGACCGTCCAGCTGACCCTGACCGCCTGCCTCATGGGCATGGCGCTCGGCCAGCTCGTCGTCGGCCCCATGAGCGACAAGTGGGGCCGCCGCCGCCCCCTCCTCATCGGCCTGCTCGTCTACGTCCTGGCCACCGCCACCTGCGCCTTCGCGCCCACCGCCGAGCTGCTCATCGGCTTCAGGCTGCTGCAGGGCCTCGCGGGAGCGGCCGGGATAGTGATCGCCCGCGCGGTCGTCCGCGACCTGTACGACGGCGTGGAGATGGCCCGCTTCTTCTCCACCCTGATGCTGATCTCCGGCGTCGCCCCCATCGCCGCCCCGCTCATCGGCGGCCAGGTCCTGCGCTTCACCGACTGGCGCGGCATCTTCGTCGTCCTCACCGTCGTCGGCACCGCACTGACCCTGCTGGTGTGGCGGCGGCTGCCCGAGACCCTCGCCCCCGAGAAGCGGCACAGTGGCGGCACCGTCGAGGCGCTGCACACCATGAAGTCGCTCCTCGCCGACCGCGTCTTCGCCGGGTACATGATCGCGGGCGGCTTCGCCTTCGCCGCGCTCTTCGCGTACATCTCCGCCTCGCCTTTCGTGATCCAGGAGATCTACGGCGCCTCCCCGCAGACCTTCAGCCTCCTCTTCGGCGTCAACTCCGTCGGACTGATCGCCGCGGGCCAGCTCAACGGCAAGGTCCTGGTCGGCAGGACCAGCCTGAACAAGGTGCTCGCCGTCGGCCTGGCGATGATCACGACCGCCGCCACGGCGCTCCTGCTCATGACCCTCGGCGTCTTCGGCGACGTCGGCCTGTTCCCCGTCGCCGCCGGGCTCTTCCTCCTCATGTCGTCGATGGGCCTCACCATGCCCAACACGCAGTCGCTCGCGCTGATCCGCACCCCGCACGCGGCAGGATCCGCATCGGCGCTGCTCGGCACCACCTCCTTCCTCGTCGGCGCGGTCGCCTCGCCGCTCGTCGGCATCGCGGGCGAGGGCACGGCCGTCCCGATGGCCGTCGTCCAGCTCGTCTGCGCGCTGGCGGCCATCGGCTGCTTCGTGGGACTCTGCCGCCCCTGGCAGCGCCCGGCCGCGCAGGAGGCGGACCACTGAGCACCCCAAGACTCCTGCGCCCCGGCTCCCCGGAGCGGGCAGGCCTCGACCCCGACGAGATAGGCCACCTCGTCGGCGAGGTGCGCGACCTGACACGCGGCCCCCGCCCCTGGTGCGCGGGCGCCGTGGTCGTCGTGGGCCGCGGACCCGTGATCGCGGCCCAGGAGGCGGCGGGCTGGGCGGTGCGCTACGCCGCGTACGACCCGGAGACCGACGCCGGAGTCGAGCTGCCCCGCGAGTGGCGCGTGCCGATGCGCACCACCACCCCCTTCGACCTGGCCTCGCTCACCAAGCTCTTCACCACGGTGGCCGCCGTGCAGCAGCTGGAGCGCGGCACGCTCGGCATCGACGCGCTCGTCGGGGCGTACGTCCCCGAGTTCACGGCCGCCGCCGAGCACGGCATCACCGTCCGGCAGCTGCTCACCCACACCTCGGGACTCCGGCCCGAGCTGCCGCTGTACGACTGCCCGGACGAGGCCGCGCGCCTCGCCGCCCTGCGCACGGAGGCCCCCGTCACCGCGGCGGGCGACTACGTCTACTCCGACCTGAACATGCTGCTGCTCCAGCGCGTCCTGGAGCGCCTCACCCGCCGCCCCTTCGACGCCCTGATCCGCGACGGCATCACCCGGCCGCTCGGGATGACCGCCACCGGCTTCGGGCCGCGCCCCGACGCCGCCGCCACCGAGGACCAGCGCAAGCCGTGGGCGAAGGCCGACCGCGGGATGCTGCGCGGCACGGTCCACGACGAGAACGCCTGGGCGCTCGGCGGCGTCGCCGGGCACGCGGGCCTCTTCTCCACCGCCCGCGACCTGGCGGTGTTCTGCCGCACCCTGCTGTGCGGCGGCTCGTACGGCAGGGCCCGCATCCTCGGCCCCGACTTCGTCGAGCTGATGCTGGCGGAGCCGGGCCTGGGCTTCCGCGTCGACCAGCCGTGGTTCATGGGGGAGCTGGCGGGCCGCGGGGCGGCCGGTCACACCGGCTTCACCGGCACCTCGCTGGTCCTCGACCCGGCGACGGACACGTTCCTGGTGCTGCTCGCGAACACCGTGCACCCCAGGCGCAGGGCCGCCGACAGCGGGCCCCGCGCGGCGGCGGGCACGCGGCTGGCGCGGGCGGCGCGGGGGCGCTGACCTCCGGCTCCCCGAAGAGCCCGGTCCTGGGTCCCGGTTCAGAGACGGGCTCTCAAAGCGTCCGGTGGAAGCAGACCCGGTCCTGCCCCGGCCCGTCGTAGTCGCTGTGTACCGGCAGCCCGTCGACCTCCCGGTCACCCGGTTCGAGGGAGAAGCCCAGGGCGCGGTGGAACGCGATGGAGCGGGCGTTGCGCGGCGAGGTGATGGACCGCACCTCCTTGCGGCCCGCGGCGGCGGCCCGCCGGAAGAACTCCGTGTACAGGTCGCGGCCCACGCCCCGGCCGCGCAGCCGCGGCGCCACGCCGACGAAGTGGATGTAGGCGTCGCTGTCGTCGTCGGTGGAGTGGAGGCCGACGGGGAACGCCCCGATGTCCCCGTCCCGCTCCGCGACCAGGCTGGTGTGCGCGAAGAACTGCAGGAACAGCCTGGGCAGCAGCAGCGACAGCTCGCGGGACTGCTCGGGGGAGTGGGTGTCGCCCCACCAGCTCTGCACGCGCTCGACGATCGCCGGATGGTCGGACACCCGGGCCCGACGCAGCTCTGTGATCATTACGCTCCCTCTCCACACCGTTCACCGTCTGCTCCTGCCACACTCCCACCCCCGTAGAATCACGGGGTGAACGCCCCTCTCCCCCCGACCTCCCCGGCAACTCCGGCCTCCCCGGCCGAGGCCCTGCGCGCCGCCCTCGCCGGGCTTCTGGACGGCCTCCCGCCCCGGCAGGCGACCCAGGCCGTCGACCGGCTGATCGCCAACTACCGGGGCCGCACCCCGACCGACGCCCCGATCCTGCGCGAGCGCGCGGACGTCGTCGCGTACGCCGCGTACCGGATGCCCGCGACCTTCGAGGCGGTCCGTGCGGCTCTTGCCGCGCTCGCGGACGCGGCGCCCGAGGGCTGGGCGCCCGGCAGTCAGGTGGACGTGGGCGGCGGGACCGGCGCGGCGACCTGGGCGGTCGCGGCGACGTGGGCGGGGGAGCGGCCCGTGACGGTCCTGGACTGGGCCGAGCCCGCGCTGGCCCTGGGGCGCGAACTGGCGGGCACGACACCGCAGTTGAGGGGCGTACGGTGGCAGCGCTCTCGTATCGGAGCATCGCTCGCCATCGAGAGCACTGATCTCGTCACGGTGTCGTACGTGCTCGGGGAGCTGACCGGGGCCGACCGCGCCTCGGTCGTCGACGCGGCGGCGGAGGCGGCCTCGCGGGCCGTCGTCGTCATCGAGCCCGGCACCCCCGACGGCTACGGGCGGATCATCGAGGCGCGCGACCGGCTCATCGCGGCGGGCTTCCGGATCGCCGCGCCCTGCCCGCACAGCTCGGCCTGCCCCATCGAGCCAGGCACGGACTGGTGCCACTTCTCGGCCCGGGTCAGCAGGTCGTCCCTGCACCGCCAGGTCAAGGGCGGCTCACTGGCGTACGAGGACGAGAAGTTCAGCTATGTCGCGGCGGTCCGCTTCGATCCGGACCCGGCGCCCTCCCGGGTCGTCCGCCGCCCGCAGATCCGCAAGGGCCAGGTCCTCCTCGACCTGTGCGGGGTCGAGGAGTCCCTGCGCAGGGAGACCGTGACCAAGCGCCACGGCTCCCGCTACCGCGCGGCCCGCGACGCGGACTGGGGTGACGCGTGGCCGCCCCGGTCCGCCGACGCGGACTGAGAGCCTGTCATTGAACCCCCGCCTGCGCCCCGACGCCCGGCACGCACGCTTCGCGCGGACGACGGGGGTTCAAAGACAGGCTCTGACTACCTCGGTCCCCAGGTGCCCTGGTTGACCGAGCAGTTCCAGCCGGTGCCGCGCAGGGTGAACTTCACCCCGAACGAACGGGTGTTGAGCAGCCGGGTCTGCACCTTGAAGCCGAGCTTCGCCTTGCCCTTGAGGCTCTTGTCGTAGACGGAGACCGTCTTCGTCGTCCGGTGGGTGATCTTGCCACCCGTCGGCGTCGCCTTCTTGAAGCGGATGTTCTTGGTGTTGGTCACCGTGAAGGTGACCTTCTTGATGCTCTGCGTGGTCTTGCTCTTGATGCCGAAGTACAGGCCGCCGTTGGTGACATTGCCGTGCGCGTCGTAGTAGAAGCGCTTCGGGTAGACGATGTCGATCGGGCAGCCGGCGACGGCGCGCGGCGCGGCCTTCACGGCGGTCGGTCCGGACGCCGCGGAGGCGGAGCCGGCCAGGCCGAGCTGAGCGGCGGTAAGGGCCCCCGCGGTGGCCAGGACTGCGGCGGACGTGCGCATGCGATTCACTGCGCTGATACCTCTTCTTCCCCCTGGGCCCCTGTGGGCCCAACTGTTTGGTTGTGGTGTTGCGTTCGCACAGGGCGGTCTGTGCACCTGTGTACCTGTGCGCACGTATTGTTAGCACGTTGTCAGACAGATGGCTGAACTGCCCCTCCTTTTTGCGGGGCACCTCACACGCCCCCCCGCTTCTTAGAAGGTTCCCTCCGCTTCTTAGAAGGTTCTTAAGACCGCCGACTATTCAGTTCTCCATGCCCACCAAGATCAGCTCTCCAGGCCACGCCCGCAGGCGGTCCGAGACCCGTTTCCTCACCCTGTCCGTCGCGCTCGCGGTCGTCGCGGCCGGCGCCACCACGTACGCCTTCACGGCCGGGGCCGAGCAACCCCGCGGAAAACAGGTCGAGTTGGCCGTCGACGACGGTACCGCCCTCGTCGACACCGCCTCCCTCGCTGTCCGCGCCCACACCCGCGACGGCCGCGACCTCACCCTCTCCGACGCCTCCGGCACCGACCTCGGCGCACCGGGCCCGGTGACCCGCTCCGGCAAGGGCTCGGCCCGCTGGAGCTACCCCGAGCGAGGCATCGACGTCACCGCCCGCACCGACCACGGCCGCCTCTCGCTGCGGCTGAAGGCGGACCGCGACACCTCCGTCAGCTGGCCCGTCACCGGCACCGACGCCACCGCGTCGGCCCTCCAGCTGCCGCGCGGCGAAGGCCTCGACATCCCCGTCGACGACGCCTTCTGGACCACCGGCAAGGGCGGACTCGGCGGCAGCACGGTCGACGTGGGCGCCGACCTGACGCTCCCGCTGTGGGGCTACACCCTCGGCGACAAGAGCGGCGTCAGCTACCTCACGCCCACCGACATCGGCACCACCCTCGGCTTCACCGCACCCGGCGGCCGGCTGCGCACCACCGCGCGGCACGCCTTCGACGCCGGCGACGGCACCCGCGACTACTCCGTCACCTTCGCCCTGACCGACGGCAACGCGGTCGCGCCCGCCGCCGACTACCGCTCCTACCTCGCCGAGCGCGGCCAACTCGGCAGCCTGAAGCGGAAGATCGCGAAGAACCCCGCGACAGGACGGCTCCTCGGCGCCTTCCACGCCTACACCTGGGGCGAGGCCCGCAAGGCCCCCGCCGTCGAGCAGCTGAAGAAGCTCGGCGTCGACCGGATGTGGCTCGGATACGACGGGAAGCCCTACCCGGACAGGGCGGCGGTGCGCGCCGCGCAGAAGGCCGGCTACCTGACCGGCCCCTACGACTCCTTCGCCAACGGCCAGGACCCCGAGTCCGCCGACGCCCCGAACGCGGTGTGGCCCGGCACCGTCTATCCCGACTTCTGCGTCCGCGACGCCAAGGGCGAGCCGGAGACCGGCTTCGGCGGCCGCGGCTGCTACCTCAGCTCCCAGGCCTTCGAAAAGGCCGAGCCCCGCCACCACTACCTCGCCGACCGCACACGCTCGATGGTCGCCAACGGCGCCGACAGCTACTTCCTCGACGTCGACGCCACTGGCGAGCTCTTCCGCGACCACGGCAAGGGCCGCCGGATGACCAAGGCCGAGGACCGGGGGAACCGCCTCGCGCGGATGCGGCGCATCGCGGACACGGGCCTCGTCCTCGGCTCGGAGACCGCCCAGGCCTGGGCGAACAAGCCGCTCGCCTTCGACCACGGCGCGGGCACCCCGGTCGCCGACGGCATGTGGAAGCTCCAGAAGGACCGCGAGAAGTGGGGCGGCTACTACCCCGAGGACGCACCCGGCGTCTTCTTCAAGCCGGTCGGCCTGCCCGCCGACCTCGCCAAGGCGATGTACGACCCGCGCTACCGCGTCCCGCTCTACGAGACCGCGTTGCACGGCTCCCTGGTCAACACCGAGCGCTGGGAGCTCTCCTACGAGAAGCTGCCGGCGCAGAAGACCACCCGCGCCCTGCTCGCGATGCTCTACAACACCCCCCTCAACTACGTCCTCGACGGACCGTCGCTGAAGCGGCACGGCGCCGAACTGGCCGCCCTGCAGAAGTACTTCGCGCCCCTGCACAAGGCCGCGGGCACCGAGCCCCTCACCTCCTACCGGCGCCTCGGCGCCGGCCGCGACGTCCAGCGCACGGTGTTCGGCAGGGGCACGCTGACCGTCACGGCCAACTTCGGCACGAAGGCGTACGCCGGGCTGCCGGGCGGCTGCGTCGACGCCCGTCTGAAGGGCGACGACGAGCCGCGCCGGCTCTGCCCGGCCCGGCTGCACGGGAACTAGAGAGCTAGCCGCGCAGCTCCTGCGTGCAGCACTTCACGCTGCCGCCGCCCTTGAGCAGCTCGCTCAGGTCCATTCCGATGGGTTCGTAGCCGCGTTCGCGCAGCGGTCCGAAGAGCCCCACCGCGGCCTGTGGGAGCAGCACGTGGAGCCCGTCGGAGACGGCGTTGAGCCCGAGCGCCGCGGCGTCCGGCTCCTCGGCGATCAACGCGTCGGGAAAGAGCCGCCGCAGCACCGCCTGGCTGCCGGGGGTGAAGGCGGGCGGGTAGTACACGACGTCGTCCGCCGCGTCGTCCAGGACGGCGAGTGCGGTGTCCAGGTGGTAGTAGCGGGGGTCGACCAGGTCCAGGCCGATCACCGGGCGGCCGAAGAACTCCTGCGCCTCGCCGTGCGAGAGCGGGCTGGCCCGGAAGCCGCGTCCGGCCAGGACGTAGGAGGCGGTGACGGCGAAGTCGCCCTCGCCCTCGTTGATGTGGGCGGGCTCGTGGATGTCGGTGAAGCCGTGCGCGCGGAACCACTCCAGGTGGGCCTCGGCCTCCCGCTCGCGCTCGCGGTAGGCGAAGCGCGCGCCGAGCACGCGTCCGCCGACGACGGTCGCGCCGTTCGCCGCGTAGACCATGTCCGGCAGGTCGGGCCGGGGGGTGAGCTCCTCGACGGTGTGGCCGAGGGCCCGGTACCGGTCGCGCAGGTCTTCCCACTGGGCGAGGGCCAGCGGGACGTCGACCGGCTTGGCGGGGTCCATCCAGGGGTTGATGGAGTAGGTGACCTTGAAGTGTGCCGGTGGGCACATCAGATAGCGCCGGGGTGTGGCGCGCCGAGGAGAGCGAGGATTACGGGACAAAGAAGGCTCCTCACGTACCGCAGGGTCAGCTGCCGCCCTTGGTGGGGCAGTTGAGCCCATAGTGCGGTGTGAGGAGCCTTCGCGCTGTGAACCGAACGGGTGGTTACGGAGATGGTCATCCCGCCACCCCCGCCGCCCCCGTCGCCGCCGCTCACCGTCCGCCGTGCGTCTCGCGTCCCTCCCGCAGCTTGCGCAGCAGCTCGCGCTTCTGCTCCTGGGGGCTGAGCGCTCCGCCATCCCGGCCGCCGCCGCGCCGCGCGCCGCGCAGGGCGGTGCGGGAGAGGTTGCTGCGGGTGCCGCCGACGCCCAGCATGCTTCCGGATCCGCCTCGGGTCATGGGGTCCTCCGCTCCATCGATGTTCGAGTGGTGATGTTCCAGCGATCGAGCGAGACGGTTCGTCTCGCTTCGGACTCCACCTTGAACGAGACGACACGTCTTGTCAAGACGGTACGTCTCGGTTCGGCTCGCTGCTACATTCGACGGCATGGCCCAGAAGACCGCCCCTGACTCCACGCGCCGCAGCGAACGCTCGCGCCGCGCGATCTACGACGCCGCCCTCGCCCTCGTCGACGAGGTCGGTTACGCCAAACTGACGATCGAGGCCGTCGCCGCCCGCGCCGGGGTCGGCAAGCAGACGATCTACCGCTGGTGGCCGTCCAAGGGCGCCGTCCTCCTGGACGCCTTCCTCGACCTCGCCGAGCAGGCCGCCAGGCAGGCCTCCGAGAAGGCAGGCCGGGAGGAGGCCGCGACGGAGATCCCGGACTCCGGGGACCTGGAGGCCGACCTCAAGTACGTGATGCGGGCCACCGTCGACGAGTTCAACGACGCCAAGTACGACGCCCCCTACCGCGCGCTCGCCGCCGAGGGGCTGCTCAACCCCGAGCTGGGCGCCGAGTTCGTCGAGAAGCTCCTGGAGCCGCAGCTCCAGCTCTACGTGAAGCGCGTGCGGCAGGCCCAGGAGGCGGGCCAGGTCGGGCCCGCCATCGACCCCCGCGTCGCGCTCGAAATGTGGACGAGCCCGCTCGCCCAGCGGTGGCTGATGCGCTCGGGCCCCCTCACCCACGCGTACGCCGACACGCTCGTCGAGTACGCGCTCTACGGCATCACCCCGCGCCCGACGGCCTCCTGAGCGCCCTGACCGTCCGGGCCGCCCCGGCCACCCCGGCCTTCCTGGTCTTCCTGACCTTCTTGACCTTCTTGACCGGCGTGCGCGAGAGCAGGCCGGGCGCGTCCGTGATCACGCCGTTGCAGCCGAGCCACAGCACCCGGTCCCGCTGCCCGGGTGAGGTCACGGTGTGCGCCCACACCCGCGGGATGCCCGAGTTCACCGCGCGCCGCAGATCGCTGTCGCGCGCCTTGTAGTCGACGTCCAGGACGTCCACGTAGGGCGCCCAGCCCTCCGGCCGGTCCGTGCGCATCTGCTTCTTGGAGCGCCACAGCTGGGCGAGCAGGCCCAGCTCGTGGGCGCGCAGGGCGACCGCCGGGCTGTTGCTGTTCACGAAGACCGAGCGGGTCAGCCCGCGGGCGCGCAGCAGCCGGGCGAGCGGCTTGAGGCTCTGCGGGTCCTTGGCCTCCAGCATCAGCATGATCCGGCCGCCGAACCGGTCGAGGACCTCCGCGACCGTCGGCGGCCGCTCCGGGCGCCAGTTGCCCGACAGCGTGACCCCGGGGCGCAGCCGGACCCCCAGCCAGTCCCACCGGTCCAGGGCGCGCACCGGGCCCGTGGAGAACGTGGTGCGGTCCAGGGTGTCGTCGTGCATGACCACCAGCGTGCCGTCGCGCAGTATCCGCGTATCGAAGTCGATGACCTGGGCGGTGCCGCGTCGGTAGGCCGTCAGCAGGCCCGACATGCTGTTCTCCGGTACTTCCAGGGCGCCGCCGCGGTGCGCCGTGTAGACGACGCGGGGGAGCGCCTCCACGGTCAGGGGGCCGCCGCCCCACTCGATCGGGGCGAGGAAGCCGTTCGGGGCCGTGAGGGTCAGCGCCGTGAGGCCTGTCAGCACAGTCTTAATGACCATGACGACCACGGTAGGGGGAAAAATCATTCCTTACTCCCCAATGACTCACTATGGCGTCCGGCGGCTGGCATCGCCCCGGCCACCCCGGATGTGGACTCCGGCCCCCGGGGGCGCAGGATGGTGGGACCATGGGTCATGCTTTCGGCACAACGGCGAGGTGAGGGGCTAGATGGGCGCGGAGTTCGGCAGCCGGTCCGGCGGGCAGGGCAGGATTTCCCAGTGGCTCCGCCGTCGTCCCAAGGACACGTCGGCGGATGACCGGGCCCGCGAGGACCTGCTGCTCGCCGCGGCGGGGGCCGGCCTGCCGCTCGCCCCGGCCGCGTATCCGTCGGGATACCGATGTTCGTGCGACCGCATCGGCTGCCCCACGCCCGCCCGCCACCCCGTCTCGTTCGCCTGGCAGACGCAGTCCACGACCGACCGCGGCCAGATCGAGCGGTGGGCTCGCCACCAGCCGCAGGCCAACTTCATCACCGCCACCGGCATGATCCACGACGTCCTCGACGTACCGCTGGACGCCGGTCTGGAGGCCCTGGAGCGGCTCCTCGCCGCCGGTATCGAGGTCGGCCCCGTCGCGGAGTCGGGCGGCAGCAACGGCCAGGGCCGGCTGCTCTTCTACACCGCGACCCGCGGCACCCCCGAGGACGAGGACGAGTGGTGGCCCTGCGAGCTGGACTGCCACCCCGAGACGATGGACGAGCACCCGGGCCTGCGCTGGCACTGCCGCGGTTCGTACGTCCTGGTGCCGCCCGCCCGGCTCCCCGGTGACCTGGAGGTGCGCTGGCTGCGCGGCCCCGAGCACCCCCTGCCGGACCCGCTGACGCTCCTGGAGACGCTCACCGACGAATGCGCGCGGGTCGCGGGGCAGCCCCAACAGGACGTCGCTGCCTGGCCGTTGAGGGGCTGAGCCGCACGGTCGAGGGGGCGTGACAGCGAGGGCCGGGATAGAGAGGCCGCGACAGAGAGGCCGGGACGGAGAGGGCGTGGCAGAGGGCTAGGCGCCCTTGGCGCCCGTCAGGCCCTGGATGCGGCCCAGGAACGCCACCTTCGCGCCGTCCGACTTCTTCGGGTCGACGACCACCTGGTTCGAGACCCGGTCCAGGAGCAGGGACTGCCGCACCTCGCCCTTGAGCAGCGCCTTCGCGTCCGCGCCGACCTTCGGGGTCAGGCCCTTGAACGCGGTCTGCTTCTCGTAGTGGTGCGTGGAGAAGAACACCATCGCGCCACCGTCCTCGGTGCGCAGCCCCAGCGGGGCGAACGCGCCGCCGTTCTGCGGCTCGTCGAGGTACTGCACGGCGAGCCCGGCGCGCCGGGAGTTCCTGTCGCGGTACGCCTTCCACCCCGAGGTGTGGTCACCCGGCGCGAAGGCGTCACCACCCGACTTCAAGTACGACGTGTACTCCTTGCCGAGGGCCGAGGGGGCCAGCGCGAGGTCCTTCGCGGCCACGTCCACCGGCTCGGCGAAGCCGTCCTTGTCCTTCTTCAGGTCCGGCAGCTTCCGCGGCGACACCAGGTTCAGATAGGTGGCCCGCCACAGCTCGTCGGGGCCGCCCTTCGTGAAGACCCACAGCCAGCGCAGGTCCGAGCGGCGGTTGGCCCGGGTGTCGGCCACGAAGTAGCGGGGCCAGCTGGCCTTCTTCGGGATCGCGTACGAGACGTCCGTGAGTTCCAGCGGCACATGGTTGGGGTTGCCGTCGGGGTGCTGTACGCCACGGGACTTCAGGCCGCCCTGGTTGATGGCGCCCAGCGGGCCGGTGATGCGGGCGGCGTCCGCGGCCGGGTCGAAGGTCTTGTCGGCCTTGTTGTACGCGGCGAGAAAGTCCTTGAGCGCGCGGGCGGCCTCGGATCTGGTGGCCGCGGGCACCACCTCCCGCTCACCGTGCACGGTCACACAGCCGCTCGCGCCCAACGCGAGAACCGTCACCGCCGCCGACGCCATGACGGGCCGACGGGGACCGCGGACCCTGGACACGTTGCTCATCGGAATTCCTTCACCTACCCCTTCCGGGCCCGAACCTTATCGGGCCCGGGAAGAGGCCGTGCGGTGCGGGTCAGTTCTCCTGCAGGAGCTGCGCGTTGACCCAGCCGCGCTTGCTGGTGCGCGGCAGGTCGCCGTAGTACCACTGGGTGCCGCGCTTGACCGTGTAGCAGCGGACGTAGACGTTGTCGAACCACTCGAGGCGCTTGCGCTTGCTGTAGCTGGAGCCGGGGCCCGAGTACGCGGTGGCGCCCACGTTGATGACCATCATGTTGTGGTTCTTGACGTTCTTGGTGCAGGCGCTGCCGCCGACCGCGGAGGCGGCGGGGGCGGTCATGAGCGAGGCGCCGAGCGCCACGGCGGTCGCCGCGGTCAGCGTGGCGATGCTCTTCCCGAAACGGGACGTTCGCATGGGGGGAATCCTCAGATGTCGGTCAACTGGTGAACGACGATCATAGGCACGGGAGTTCGAGCCGGCCGCCGCCCGGGTCAGCCCTGTTCCGTAACTGTTGCCTTCGCCGGCTCCCGGGACCCGCGCGGCGCGGACAGCCCCGGCGCGAAGAAGAACGCCAGCGTCGGCACCAGATACAGCAGCCACACCACGACCTGCAGCACGGTCGGATCCGGCTGGAAGTTGAAGACGCCCTTGAGCAGCGTGCCGTACCAGCTGTCCGGCGGGATCGTCGCGCTCACGTCGAACGCCTTGTCCCGCAGCCCGCCGATGAACTCCGCCTCCTGGAGGTCGTGCACGCCGTACGCGAGGACGCCCGCCGCCACGACGACCAGCATCGCGCCGGTCCAGGTGAAGAACTTCGCGAGGTTGATGCGGACCGCGCCCTTATAGAACAGCCAGCCGAGCGCGACCGCGGTGAGCAGCCCCAGGACCACGCCGAGCAGCGGACCGTGCGAGCCGTCGTTCGACGCCCGGACCGAGGCCCAGACGAACAGCGCCGTCTCCAGGCCCTCCCGGCCCACCGCGAGGAACGCGGTCGCCACCAGCGCGGCCGTGCCCATCTGCAGGGCCACGTCGAGCTTGGCGCCGAGCTCGGCCTTCAAGTGCCGTGCGGTGCGCCGCATCCAGAAGACCATCCACGTCACGAGGCCCACGGCGACGATCGACAGCGAACCGCCGAGCGCCTCCTGCGCCTGGAACGTCAGCTCCTGCGAACCGAAGGTCAGCGCGCAGCCGAAGCCGAGCGCCAGCGCCACCGCGACACCGATGCCGATCCAGATGGGCAGGAGCGCGTCCCGCCGCCCGGTCTTCACCAGGTAGGCGATGAGGATGCAGACGACCAGGCTGGCCTCAAGACCCTCGCGCAGGCCGATCAGATAGTTGCCGAACATCGGCTCACGCCTTCCCGGTGAACAGGCCCTTGCCCCACCAGTCGTCCTTGCCACGGACGCCCGGCGGGACCGCGAAGACCGCGGAACCCACGTGCTGGATGTATTCGTTGAGCGCGTCGGAGCGCGACAGGCTGCGCTGGACCGGGATGAAGCCCTTGCGGACGTCCCGCTGGTAGGCGAGGAAGAACAGCCCCGCGTCCAGGCGGCCGAGGCCGTCGGTGCCGTCCGTGAAGGAGTAGCCGCGGCGCAGGATCGTCGCCCCGTGGTTGGCGTCGGGGTGCGCGAGCCGCACGTGCGCGTCGGGCTTCATCGCCTTCAGGAACGGCTCGTCGTGCTCCTTGGCCTTGCCGACCGGGGCGCCCTCGCCCTTGTCGCGCCCGAACACGTCCTCCTGCTCGCCGAGCGAGGTCCGGTCCCACGTCTCGATGTTCATGCGGATGCGACGCGCCACGAGATAGGAGCCGCCGGTCATCCAGCCGGGCCCGTCCTTCTCGCCGACCCACACGTGGCCGTCGAGGGCGGCGGAGTCCCGGCCCGACACGTTGCGGGTGCCGTCCTTGAAGCCGAACAGGTTACGGGGGGTCTGCGCGTCCGGCGTCGTCGACGACGTCTTGCCGAAGCCCAGCTGGGACCAGCGCACCGCGACCTTGCCGAAGCCGATGCGGGCGAGGTTGCGGATGGCGTGCACGGCGACCTGCGGGTCGTCCGCGCAGGCCTGCACGCACAGGTCGCCGCCGCTGCGGGCCTTGTCGAGGTTGTCGCCGGGGAACTTGGGCAGATCGACCAGGGCCTCGGGGCGCCGGTCCGCGAGGCCGAACTTCTCGAAGAGGGAGGGCCCGAAGCCGACCGTCAGCGTCAGCCGGGACGGCTTGAGGCCGACCGCCTCGCCGGTGTCGTCCGGCGGCGCCTCGGCGAGCCCGCCGAACGCGCCCTCGCCGACCGCGTGGCCCGCCGTCATCCGCTCCGCGGCCCGCGTCCAGTCCTTGAGGAGCTGCACGAACTCCTCGCGGTCGGCCGTCTTCACGTCGAACGCGGCGAAGTGGAGGCGGTCCTGGACGGCGGTCGCGATGCCCGCCTGGTGCGCGCCGTGGAAGGGGACGGCCGTCCCCGACTCGGCGGCGGGCGCCGCCTCGTCGTCGGAACGGGTCATCGCCACCGCGCCGCCCGCCGCGGCCGCGCCGAGCGCGAGCCCCGCGCCGCCCCAGCCGATGAGCGAACGCCTGGACGGCGTACGGGAGTTGTCCTCGGTCATCGTCGCTCCCTGCCGGTCACTTGGTCCTGGCGACGGTCGCGGCCAGCTTCGACAGCGGCTCCGCGAGCGCGTTGACGCCGTCGGACAGCTCCTTGGTGTCGGCCTTGCCGAGCTTTTCGTACGAGGTGAACTCGTAGGAGCCGGCGCCGCCCTCGCGGTACTTGTCCAGGAGCTTGTTCAGGGCCGCGAACTGCTTGTCGAGCTCCTTGGTGAGCTTGGCGTCGTTCTCGGCGGCGACGGGCTTGAGGAGCTCGTACGACTTCTGGGCGCCCTCGACGTTGGCCTTGAAGTCGACGAGGTCGGTGTGCGAGTAGCGCTCCTCCTCGCCGGTGACCTTGCCGGTGGCGACCTCGTCGAGGAGCTCCTTGGCGCCGTTGGCCATCGAGGTCGGCGTGATGACGGCCTTGCCGACCCGCTTCTGCCAGGCGAGGAGGTCCTTGTCGAGCAGCGTGGCGAGCTGCTTCTCGCGCGCGCCGATCTTCTTGTCCTTCCACAGGGCCCGCTCCAGGCGGTGCCAGCCCGTCCAGTCCTTCTCCACGTCCTGGTCGTCTGCCAGGCCGTCCTCGCGCACGTCGACCTTCGGGTCGATGTCGCCGAAGGACTCGGCGACGGGCTCGGTGCGCTCCCAGCCGATGCGGGAGTGGGCGTACGCCTTCTTCGCGGCGGCCAGGTCGCCCTTGCGGACGGCGTCGGTGAAGGCCTTCGTCTTCGGCAGCGTCGCGTCGGCCTGCTCCTGCGTGTACTCGCGATAGGCGGCGACGGCCTTGTCCAGGCGGGGATCGCGCTTCGCGGTCTTGCCGCCACCGGTGACGGTGACCTGCTGGCGGATGCCGTCGCCCTTCATGCCGGGCTTGCAGGCGATCTCGTACGAGCCCGCCTTCACCTCGGCGGTGAGCTTCTGCTTCGTGCCGGGGCCGATGTTCTCCCGCTCGCTGACGATGCGGTCGTCGGGGAAGAGGAGGTAGACCTCGGTGACCTTGGAGCCCTTGTTCTCGATGGCCAGCTCGACGTGCCCGGCGGAGAGCTTCTTCTCGGAGACCTCGCACGTGTCGTCGGTGGCGGTCACCCGCACGGTGTTGCCGCCGCCCTTGGCGTCGCTCTTCTCCGTGCAGCCCGTGACAGCGGTCAGGGCGGCCACGGCGGCGACGGCGGTGACGGCGGTGAGGCGTGCGGGTCGCACGGGTCGCATAGGGGCTCCAAGACGGGTCACGGACGGGATCCGGCCCCACCGCAAGCCGGTGAGGCCGACCTAACTTAACCGAGCCTTACCTCTGTAATACCCGCCTGTTCAGTGATTCAGCTCTCACGCCGCACGACCGCTCACGGACCGATCACGGACAATCGATGGATGACCCATGACCAGGTAAAGCAACGGTCAATGCGGATCTTCGGGGCCTCGCGGCGGGGCGATCACGGGGACGCCCGTGCGCGCGGCCCCCTCGGGCGGTGGGGCGGCGGCGACAGGGCACGGAGACCGCGTGATGTTTGAATACCCGGGTGACTGAGGCACTCGACGCACTCGACGCCCTCGACGTGGTGCGCGTCTTCTGTGGGCCCGACGGCCGGCACGGCAACGAACTCGGTGTCGTGCGCGACGGGGCCCGCATGCGCGTGCCCGGCGACCGGCAGGCGTTCGCCGGGAAACTCGGCTTCAGCGAGACGGTCTTCGTCGACGACCCCGAGCGCGGTGTCATCGACATCTACACCCCGACCCTGCGCCTGCCCTTCGCGGGCCACCCCTGCGTCGGTACGGCGTGGCTCCTCGACGTGCCCGAACTCGTCACGCCCGCGGGGGTGGTCGAGGCCCGTCAGGACGGCGAGTTCAGCTGGATCACGGCGCGGGCGGACTGGGCGCCGCCGAGGACGCTGCGGCGGTACGGATCGGCGGCGGAGGTCGACGCGCTCGACGTGCCGCCGCAGGGGGAGTGGATCTACGCATGGGCCTGGGAGGACGAGGCGGCGGGCCGGGTGCGGGCGAGGGGCTTCCCCGGCCGGGGCGACGGCATCGACGAGGACGAGGCGACGGGCGCGGCGGCGCTCCTGCTGACGCACGAACTCGGCCGCGCCCTCAACATCACGCAGGGACGCGGCTCACAGCTTCTGACGGCGCCGGGGCCGGAGGGGTTGATCGAGGTAGGGGGGAGGGTCCGCCTGGCGACGAGCTCCACGCCCACGGGCGTTTCTTCCAGCCTCTCCGGCGTTTGAGGCGTTTGAGGCGTTTGAGGAGCGGGGCCCGGGGCCCGGGGGGAGTGGAGCCCGTGAGTCGTCCACCGGTCAGGCGCTCAACGGAAACTCGTCCCCCAACTCCCGAAACACCGCCGTATTCAAAGCGAACGCGCGCTTGCACTCGTCGACGATCCGCTTCTTCTCCAGCTCGTCCACGACCACCGCGTCGATCCCGTCGAGCAGCTCGCGGTAACCACGCTTGAACGCGGCCGGGTTGGATATTCCCTCGAACACATAGAACCGCACGCCGTCGCCCTTGCGGTCGAAGCCCCAGGTCTGCTCGGCCTTGCCGCGGATGATCTGGCCGCCGGAGAGGTCGCCGAGATAACGCGTGTAGTGGTGGGCGACATAGCCGCCCGGCCAGGTGCGGGCGCACTCCTCGATCCGTGCCGCGTATGCCGCGGTGGCGGGCAGCGGGGTGAGGCCGGCGCGCCAGTCCGCGCCCCGCAGGTGCGCGAGGTCGCGCTCCAGCTCGCTCACGCGCTCCAGCTCGGGCTGTATGAACGGCCCCGCGACGGGGTCGTCGAGCAGGGCCCGCGCGCCGTCCTCCAGGGCGCGGTACACGAACCACAGCTGTTCGGTGTAGCGCGTGTAGGCGTCGACGCCGAGCCTGCCGCCGAGCAGGTCACTCATGAAGGTCGAGGTCTCGGCCTCGGTGTGCTGCTCGTGCGACGCGGTGCGGATGACCGTCGAGAAGGGGGTGGGCGCCGTGTCCATGCGGGGCCTCCAAAGGGAGCCTGGGGATGGGGTGCCTGGGGGTGCTTGGTGCCTGGTGCCTGGGGGTGACGAGATGACGGGATGGCGGGAACCGGTGCGGCCCGTGGCCTCTGCAGATCATGGCAAGTTAGGCTTACCTAAGTCAACTGGTTCCCGACACCCTGTCGGTAAAACGTTACCCGCCTCCGGCTCAGGGAACCGTAAGGATCCGATCTTCTCCGGAGCCGCCTTCCCGGTACCTGCCGCAGGTGCCTCAGGCTCTTCAGGTCCCTCAGGGCAGGGTGAGGATCTCTGCCCCGGACTCTGTCACCACCAGCGTGTGCTCGAACTGCGCGGTCCGCTTCCGGTCCTTCGTGACGACGGTCCAGCCGTCGTCCCACATGTCGTACTCGTACGTGCCGAGCGTCAGCATCGGCTCGATCGTGAACGTCATGCCCGGCTGGATGACGGTCGTGGCGTGCGGGCTGTCGTAGTGCGGGACGATCAGGCCGGAGTGGAAGGACGAGTTGATGCCGTGGCCGGTGAAGTCACGGACCACGCCGTAACCGAACCGCTTCGCGTACGACTCGATGACCCGGCCGATGATGTTGATCTGGCGGCCGGGCCTGACGGCCTTGATGGCGCGGTTGAGGGACTCGCGGGTCCGCTCGACGAGCAGCTTCGACTCCTCGTCGACGTCGCCGACGAGGTACGTGGCGTTGTTGTCGCCGTGCACGCCGCCGATGTACGCCGTGACGTCGAGGTTGATGATGTCGCCGTCGTTCAGGACGGTGGAGTCGGGGATTCCGTGACAGATGACCTCGTTGACCGAGCTGCACAGCGACTTCGGGAAGCCGCGGTATCCCAGCGTCGAGGGGTAGGCACCGTGGTCGCACATGTACTCGTGCGCGACACGGTCCAGCTCATCGGTGGTCACGCCGGGCGCGATGTGCTTCGCGGCCTCTTCCATGGCGCGGGCGGCGATGCGGCCCGCGGTGCGCATCAACTCGATGGTCTCGGGGGACTGCACCTCGGGCCCCGTGTACGGGGTCGGCGCGGGCTTCCCCACATACTCCGGGCGCCTGATGTTGCCGGGTACGGAACGGATGGGGGAGAGCTCCCCGGGGACGAGCAGTGACTGGCCAGACATGCCAGCGAGTCTAGCCAGCCGTCGTGGGGCAGCATGGCCTCAGAGAGCGGGACCTCACCGAGGACGGAAGGAGCGGGTCATGGCGCTGTTCAAGAAGAAGACCGTGGGCAAGCCGGGCGAGTGGTTCTACTGCCTGGAGCACAACAAGGTCGAGGAGGGCCCGGACTGCCCCGGCAAGGACCGCATGGGCCCCTACGCGTCGCGCGAGGACGCGCAGCACGCGATGCGGACCGCTGAGGAGCGGAACCTGCAGTGGGAGACGGATCCTCGGTGGCATGATTCCGCTGCGCGGGGCGAGGACGACGGCTGATTCCCGTGGGGGGCGGGGGGGGGCTTTGCGCCGCTCCGCGGCGACGACTTTTCCCCGCTCCGCGGCGAGTTTCCTCGGCGCTCCGCGCCGGGCCCTACGCCGCTCCGCGGCGGGTTCTTCGCCGCTCCGCGGCGGGTTTCCCACCCGCCCACCCGTTTGCCCCGCGACGTCGGGTCGTCGTAGGGGCGCGTGGGTGGGGCCCGGGCGGGCGGCGTCCGACCGGACGGGTTGGGGTCAAGGTAAGGGCGGGTGGGTGGGGAGTGCTGGTTCCCGCAGGGGAGGCGGGGCTGTGGAGGTGCTGGTTCCCGCAGGGAGGCGGGGGTATGGGAGCGCCGGTCCCCGCAGGGTTGTGGGAGTGCCCGGCCCCGCGGGGCTGGGGGAGTGCCCGGCCCCGCGGGGCTGGGGGAGTGCCCATTCCCGCGGGGTTGTGGGTGTGCCGGTTCCCGCGGGGTGGGAGTGTGCCGGTTCCCGCTGGGGCGGGTGGTGTGGGGTTACGGCGTGGCCGGTTCTGGGGTGGGAGCGGTCGGGTCCGGGTCCGATGCGGTCGGGCCCGGGACATCTGACGCGGTTGGGCCCGGCGAAGAGGAGCTTTGCGGCGCCGCCCGGCGGCGCCGTTCCGCGTCAGGGTCCGTCGTCGCGTCGTACGAGACGAGTCGGGGGAGCACCGCCGCCAGGACGCCGACCGAGGCCACGCAGGCCAGGCCGCCCGACCAGATGGCGGGCCGCGTGCCCGTCCAGCCCGCCGCCGCGCCCGCGCGGACCTGGCCGAGCTGCGGGCCCACGCTGTACGACAGGACCTCGATCCCGGCCAGCCGCCCCCGCAGCTCGTCGGGGATGGTCTGGTTCCAGATGGTGGAGCGGCCGAGCCCGCTCGCCATGTCGCCCGCGCCCGCCAGCGCGAGGCAAGCGAGGACCACCCAGACGTTCGAGAACCAGCCCGCCGCGGTGACCGCCAGGCCCCAGCCCGCCGCCCCGAAGACCACGAGCAGCCCGTGCCGCCGCACCCGTGACGTCCATCCGCTGGTGACGCTGAACAGCAGCGAGCCGACCGCCCCCGCCGCGTACATCAGGCCGAGCGCCCACTCCGCTTCCAGGTCGTCCGCGAGGAACGGGAAGATCGTGTTGGGGAAGGCGAAGAACATCGCCGCCATGTCGATCGCGTACGTACCGAGGAGCACGGGCCGCGACCACGCGTACCGCGCGCCTTCCGCGAGCCCCTTCAGGGACGGCTTCGCCGCGTCGTGCGCGGCGGGTGCGGGGGAGAGCCGGGTGCACAGCGCGACCGACAGTACGAAGCAGACGGCCGTGACCCCGTACGCCGACGCGTGACCGGCGTACGCCACGACGACGCCCGCGAGGGACGGCGCCGCGATGGCGCCCACGTTCCACCGCAGGGAGTTCAGCGCGGCGGCCGCCGTCAGCTGGTCGTGCGGCACGATCCGCGCCATCAGGGAGTCGAGGGCGGGCCGTTGCAGCCCGGCGAGCGCGGAGACGCCCGCGGCGACCACGTACAGGGGCCACAGCAGCGGGTCGGGCAGGAGCGCGTTCACGAGGAGCACGACGGCCAGCAGGCCCAGCGCCGCCTCGGTCAGCAGGATTACCTTGCGCCGGTCGACGGCGTCGGCGAGCGCGCCGCCGTAGAGCCCGAAGACGATCAGCGGCACCAGCTCCACCGCGCCCATCGCGCCCACGGCGACCGGGGAGTCCGTCAGCTCCTTGATCTGCAGCGGCAGGGCGACCAGGGTCATGAAACTGCCGAACGTGGTGACGAGACCCTGCACCCACAGCAGCCGGAAGTCGCGGGTGGAACGCCAGGGGGAGAGGTCGGGCAGTATCGCGGAGAGAGGCACGAGAAGCCATGTTCAGCGCTTTCCGGTGCGGTGGGCAACCGAGTTTCTCACCACCGCGTGGGCGGCGGCGACGTCAACTGGTCGGCCAGCCGCGACAGCCGGTCGCGCAGGCGTCGGCGGCCCCGCGCCTGCGGCAGCGCGTTCTCCCCCGCCGCCGCGCTGACCAGGTGCTGGACCGTGTCGAGGTCGAGGTCGGGCGTCGTCCTTGGGACCGCGAGCGCCTCGTGCGAGAGGGCGCCGAGGTCCCGGTCCCCGGAGCCGAGCGCGAGCACCGTCGCGCCCGCCCGTCGCGCGTCGTGCACCCGTGTCAGGAGCTCCGGGTCCGGCGCGTCCGGCGCCACCACGAGCAGCGTCTCGCCGCGCCGAGCGGCCTCGATCCGGCCGAGTCCGGTCGACAGGTGGGCCGGTTCGCTGCCGAGGACCCGGTGCCGGACGAGCGTCGGGGTGAGCTCCGGCGTGCCCGACCAGGCCGCCTCGTCCACCAGGTGCGCGGCCAGGTGCCACGGTTCGTACGCCGCCGTGCCCACGAGCAGCAGTCCGCCGCCGTGCGGCACGACGCAGGACCGCAGCGTCCCCGCGAAGCGGCGGGTGGCGCCGAGCCACTCGGTCCCGGCGAGCACTTCGCGCAGCAGCGCGACCCGTACGGCGTCCATGGCGTCGCATCCTGCCCCAACACGCCACTCGTCACCTGGCGTTCACGGGGAATTCCCCCGAGGTGGGGAAGGGCGGGGGATGACTGCTGAGACATCCGTTCCCTTCCGCGCGGGCCGAGAGGGATACGCGAGCTACCGCATCCCCGCCGTCGTGGTGACCACGTCCGGCACCGTCCTCGCCTTCTGCGAGGGCCGGGTCGGCTCCCAGGCGGACTCCGGCACCATCGACATCGTCCTCCGGCGCTCCGCCGACGGCGGCCGCACCTGGGGCCAGCTCCAGGTCGTCGGCAAGAACGGCGACGACCTCGCGGGCAACCCCGCCCCCGTCGTCCTCGACACCGGACGCATCCTCCTCGTCCAGGTCAGGAACGCCGCCGAGGCCACCGAGGACGCCATCCGCCGCGGCACCGTCCCCGCCGCCGACGGGCGCCGCGTCTGGCTGCAGCACAGCGACGACGACGGCCTCACCTGGTCGGCGCCGCGCGAGATCACCGGCCAGGTGAAGAGGGCGGCCTGGCGGTGGTACGCGACGACGCCCGGTCACGCCGTGCAGCTGACCACGGGGCGCGTGCTGGTCCCCGCCAACCACTCCCTGCCGCCCACCGGCGCGGACAACGGCACCGAGGGCAAGTACAACGGCGGGCACTGCCTGCTCAGCGACGACGCCGGCGAGACCTGGCGCATCGGCTACGTCGACGACAACACCGACGGCTACATCAACGTGAACGAGACCACGGCGGCCGAACTCCCCGACGGCCGCCTCTACTTCAACACCCGCAACGACTCCCCGGCGCCCGGCAACCGCGCCGACGCCCACTCCCGCGACGGCGGCGAGAGCCTCCTCAAACCCTTCCGCCCGCAGGCCTCCCTCACCGGCCCCGTCGTCGAGGGCAGCGTCCTGCAGCTGCGCGCCCCCGACCTGCTCCTCTTCTCCGGACCCGCCGACCCCGGCTTCCGCGCCCTGATGACCGTGCGCGGCTCCGTCGACGGCGGCACCACCTGGCGGGCCCTCCACACGGTCGACGGGCTTCCGGCCGCGTACTCCGATCTCGTGCGGGTCGACGGGGAGAGCGTCGGACTCCTCTACGAGACAGGGGACTTCAGCGCGTACGAGACGGTCTCCTTCCGGCGGATACCGGTGGCGGACCTCGTCGGGGCGAGCGGTGAGTAAGGTCGCCCCATGACCTCTACAGACAGTGCGCAGAACGCCCCCGCGAAGGCCCCCGCCAAGGACCCCTGGGAGCTTCCCGACGTGTCGGGCCTCGTCGTCGGTGTCCTCGGCGGCACCGGCGACCAGGGGCGCGGCCTCGCCTACCGGCTTGCCCGCGCGGGCCAGAAGGTGATCATCGGTTCCCGCGCAGCCGAGCGGGCGCGGACCGCCGCCGACGAGCTGGGCCTCGGCGTCGAGGGCGCCGAGAACGCGGAGTGCGCGCGGCGCAGCGACATCGTGATCGTCGCCGTGCCGTGGGACGGCCACGGCAAGACCCTCGAAGCGCTGCGCGAGGAGCTGGCCGGCAAGCTCGTCGTCGACTGCGTGAACCCGCTCGGCTTCGACAAGAAGGGCGCGTACGCCCTGAAGCCCGAGGAGGGCAGCGCCGCCGAACAGGCCGCCGCCCTGCTGCCGGACTCCCGCGTCACCGCCGCCTTCCACCACCTCTCGGCCGTCCTGCTCCAGGACCCTGCCGTCGAGGAGATCGACACCGACGTCATGGTCCTCGGCGAGAAGCGCGCCGACACCGACCTCGTACAGGCGCTCGCCGCCCGCATCCCGGGCATGCGCGGCGTCTTCGCCGGCCGCCTCCGCAACGCCCATCAGGTCGAGTCCCTCGTCGCCAACCTGATCTCCGTCAACCGCCGCTACAAGGCGCACGCGGGGCTGCGCGTCACCGACGTATAGCCGCCGTGGGGCATGGGGGACACTGGACGGGTAGTACGCAGTACGCATCCGCACGCTTCACCCGACAGGAGCCGACCTCCATGCCCCGCCTCGCCATGTACGCCCTCGTCGTCTGCGCCCTCGCCGTCGCCGCCGCCGTGATCTCTTTCGTGCAGGGCAGCTGGCTCGGCATCGTGTGGGTCCTGCTCGCGGGGCTGTCATCGAACATGGCCTGGTTCTACCTGCGGCGCGCCAGGGCCGAGCGGGACGCGCAGCGCGGCGCGGCGCTCAGGAGCTGAGCCCCAGCGCAGGCGGGACCTCCTGCGACCCGTCCCAGAAGCGGTACAGCTTCTGGCCCCAGTAGCTGTCCCACTCGCTGACGCCGAGACCGCGCAGGATCGCGTCGATCGCGTCGAAGAAGGCGTGGTTGACCTCCGGGATCCAGAGGACGGCGAAGACCGCGATGAGACCGAACGGCGCGAACGGCTCCACCTGGCGGCGGACCCCGTGCGAGAGCCAGGGCTCGATCACGCCGTAGCCGTCCAGACCCGGAATGGGCAGCGAGTTCAGGATCGCTGCGGTCACCTGGAGCAGCGCGAGGAACGCGAGCGCGTAGCGGAACGCGTCCGGCACGCCGTCGAGGGCGTCGAGCCAGAACGGGGCCGTGCAGACCACCGCGAAAAGCACGTTCGTCAGCGGGCCCGCAGCCGAGATCAGGCTGTGCTTCCAGCGGCCCCGGATCCTGCCCCGCTCGATGAAGACCGCGCCGCCGGGCAGACCGATGCCGCCCATGATCACGAAGAGCACGGGCAGCACGATGCTGAGCAGCGCGTGCGTGTACTTGAGCGGGTTGAGGGTCAGATAGCCCTTCGCGCCGATGGAGATGTCGCCGCTGTGCAGGGCGGTGCGCGCGTGCGCGTACTCGTGCAGGCAGAGCGAGACGATCCAGGCGGCGGTCACGAAGAGGAAGACGGCGACGCCGGGGTTGTCCGCGAAACCGGTCCAGGCGGCCCAGCCGGAGACCGCCGTCACGGCGGCGATCCCCAGGAAGACGGGGCTGATCCGCCGGTCGCTGCGGCGGATGGGGGCGGTGGTCATGGGGCGGGGCTCCTGGCTTCCGACGGCCTTGCGTGCCCGACCGTATAGGGCGTACGGCGAAAACGTCTCGCACCGGACGGGGAGTTCCGGGAGGCTGGGGGCATGGCGCTGTGGAACGTGATGTACCAGGACTGGCAGATGGAGTGCTGCGGAAAGCCGTTCCGGGTGGGGGACGAAGTGGCGTGGCAGCTCCTCGTCGACGAGGCCGGGCAGGGCCGCGAGTGGCGATCCGAGCTCACCGAGATCGAGGGCCCGGTGGAATCGGCCGGCGGCGGCCCCGTGGTCCGGCTCGCCGGCGTGACGGTCCCCTGGACGGGCGACGGCTCCTGGCCTCCCCGCGTACGGCTGAGGGGCCTGCTGTCGGTGGAACGGCACGGGGGAAAGTGGCCGGAGACGGCGGGTCTGGTGCGGGGCATCCAGATCGTCGAGCAGGGTTACTTGTCGGGGGAACGGGTGGCGGGGGAGCGGTGGTTGCGCCCGGTGGAGGCGTGCCCGAAGTGGTTCAAGAGGGCGGTGTCAACGGAAACCCGAAAGGGCGCGGAGTACCGCAGGGACGAGACGGGTGCGCTGGTGTCACTGGAGGTGGGCTAGCCCCGCCGGACCCGCCCCCACGCCCGCCACACGCCGCCGGGCAAACGCCCCCTGCACGGAGTGCCGAGAACACCGCCCGAGCCGGGCGCAGCCGCTAACAGGGACAATAGGCCAGTGCGATACCGCCTCCTCGGCTCGACCCGAGCCACCCGCCCCGACGGAACCCCCGCCCCCGTCGGCGGCCCCCGCCTCCGCGCCCTCCTGACGGCCCTCGCCCTCCGCCCGGGCCACACCGTGCCCGCGCCGGCGCTGGTGGACGAGGTGTGGACCGCGGGTCCTCCCGCCGACGCGACGGGCGCGCTGCAGGCGTTGGTCGGCCGTCTCCGCAGGGCCCTCGGCGCGGACGCCGTCGTCTCGGTGGACGGCGGGTACCGGCTGCGCGCGAGCCCGGACGACGTGGACGTGTTCCGGTTCGACCACCTCGTGAGCGACGCGGGCCGCGCCCTCGCGGAAGCCGAACCGGCGAAGGCGGCCGTACTCCTGGACGACGCGCTCGCCCTGTGGACGGGCGAGCCCCTCGCCGACCTGCCGGAGCACACCGCGGAAGCGGCCCGCTGGCATGCCCGCCACCTCGACGCCCGCCGCGCCAGGATGACCGTGGCCCTCGCCCTCGGGCAGGCGGAAGAGGTGCTGCCCGAGCTCGCCGAGCTCTGCGACGCGCACCCGCTCGACGAGCCGCTGCAGGCCCTGCGGCTGCGCGCGCTGCGTGACACGGGCCGTCCGGCGCAGGCCCTGGCCGCGTACGACGGCGTACGGCGTGGCATAGCGGACCGGCTCGGCGTCGACCCGGGCCCCGAACTGCGCGCCCTGCACGAGGAGTTGCTGCGCGAGCCCCCGTCGCGCCCCCGCACGCCGGGGAACCTCCGGGCCAGGCTCACCTCCTTCGTCGGCCGCGAGGCCGACATCGACGCGCTGCGGGACGACCTCGCGCGCGCCCGGCTCGTCACCCTGCTGGGCCCGGGCGGCGCCGGCAAGACACGGCTGTCGCAGGAGGTCGCCGAGGCGGTCGCCGCAGGTGTCCCGGACGGCGTCTGGCTGGCGGAGCTCGCGCCGGTCGAGGACCCCGCCGACGTACCCGCAGCCGTCCTCACCGCGCTCGGCGCCCGCGAGACCGTGCTGCGGGGCGCGGGCGCGGAGGAGCTGCGTGCCATGTCGGAGCGGCACGGCGAGGACCCCGTCGCCCGGCTCGTCGAGCACTGTGCCGCGCGCCGCATGCTGATCGTCCTGGACAACTGCGAGCACGTCATCGAGGCGGCCGCCCGCCTCGCCGACGAACTCCTCGCCCGCTGCCGGGGCCTGACGGTCCTCGCGACCAGCCGCGAACCCCTCGGCGTACCGGGCGAGTTGCTGCGGCCCGTCGAGCCGCTGCCCGAGCCGGTCGCGCTGCGGCTGTTCGCCGAACGCGGCGCCGCCGCGCGGCCGGGGTTCACCGTCGACGGCGATCCGGCGGCGGCCGCCGAGATCTGCCGCCGTCTCGACGGTCTGCCGCTCGCCATCGAACTGGCCGCCGCCCGCCTGCGGATGCTCACCCCGCGTCAGATCGCCGACCGCCTCGACGACCGCTTCCGGCTCCTGACCAGCGGCGCCCGTACGGTGCTGCCCCGCCAGCAGACCTTGCGGGCCGTCGTCGACTGGTCGTGGGACCTCCTCGACGAGGGGGAGCGTGCGGTGCTGCGCCGGCTCTCGGTCTTCGCCGGCGGCTGCGACCTGCGGGCGGCGGAAGAGGTGTGCGCGGCCGCCGGGAGCGCGCCCGACGTGGCCGGTCTGCTGGGGTCGCTCGTCGACAAGTCCCTGGTCGTCGCGGCCCCTTCGCCGACGGGCGACGGCGGCATGCGCTACCGGCTCCTGGAGACCGTCGCGGAGTACGCGGGTGAGCGGCTCGACGAGGCGGGCGACCGGGCCGGGGCCGAGCGCGCGCACCTCGTGCACTACCGGGAGGTGGCCAGGACCACCGATCCTGAGCTGCGCGGCAGCGGCCAGTACGCGGCCGTGGAGCGCCTTGAGGCCGAGTACGAGAACCTGCGCACCGCCCTGCGGCACGCGATCGCCGCGCGGGACGAGCAGGAGGCGCTCTGTCTCGTCCTGTCCCTCTGCTGGTACTGGCAGATCCGCGGGCTGCGCATGGAGACCCGCAACTGGTCCAGCGACGTCATGGCCCTCGGTCCCGACCCCTTCGCCCCGCCCGTCACCGCGGCGCCCCCGCTGTACGAGCCGTGCACGGCGGCGCCCCCGCCGATGAGCCCCGAGGTCCTGATGGAGGCCCGCCGCGGGGCGCACCTGCTCCACCTGGCCTGTATGGACATGGACGTGGAGGACTGGCGGTCGGCGGCCGCGGAGGAGAAGCTGCGCGGCATCAGGGAGGCGTACCGTCCGGGGCTGCCGCAGACCTGCCGGACGCCCGGCAACCTCTGGTTCTTCGCGGTGATGCTCGGCGGCGACATGGAGATGCTGCGGGTCACCATCGACGAGACCGTCGAGGCCTGCCGCGCGTTCGGCTACGAGTGGGAGCTCGCCGCCGCCCTGCAGACGCGCGCCAACATGCTCGCCAACCGCACCGACTGGTCGGGCGACGCCATCCGCGACGCGGACGAGGCGCTGCGCGGGTTCCAGGGCCTCGGCGACGTGTGGGGCGTCGCCGAGGCGCTCTCCGCGCGCGGCGAGGCGCGCGAGCGGCGCGGTGAACTGGCCCTGGCCGCACTGGACTTCAGGGCCGCCGTCGAGTACGCCGAACAGGTCGGCGCGCAGGCCCAGGTGGTCCTGCTCAAGGCCCGTCTCGGCTCGCTCCTGACCGACGCGCCGGAGCGGACGGACGACTTCGCGCGGGGCGAGGCGATGCTGCGGGAGGTCATCGAGAACCCCGGCCGCCACCACGCGGGCGAGGCCATGCCCGCCGCCCGGATCTTCCTCGCGGGCGCGCTCGGCCGTACCGGCCGCACCACCGAGGCGCGCGAGCAACTGCGACTCCTCCGCCTGGAGTTCAGCCCGATCGGCTACGCGGTGTTCGACAGCGCGGTGCTCGGCCTCACGGCCTGGCTCGACGCGCTGGACGGGCGGTACGCCGAGAGCGTTGCCGGGGTGTGCGTCGCCTTCGAGAAGGCCCTCGACCCGCTCTCGCGGATGGTCGCCCCGCAGATGGTCTCCGTCCATCTGTGGATCGCCGCTCTCGCCCTGTCCCAGGCCGCCGACGGCGCCCGTGCGGACGACGCGGCGCGGCTCCTCGGCGTCGCCGACCGGGAGCTGCCGCCGGCGCATGTCGCGAACACGATGGAGCGGGGCATCCGGGAGGACGCGGAGCGGCTGTCCCGTGCGGCGCTGGGCGGCGACGCGTACGAATCGGCGTACGCACAGGGCGGCGGCCTCCCCCTGGGGGAGGCCGCCGCCCTGTGTGGCGCGTGAGGTGGTGATCAGTCCTTCGTGCGGAACTTGTGGATCGCGATCGGCGCCATCACCAGCGTGAGCGCCACCGACCAGCCGACCGTCACCCACAGGTCGTGCGCCACCGGGCCGCCGACCATCAGGCCGCGCGCGGAGTCCGCGAGCGAGGAGAGCGGGTTGTAGTCGGTGAAGCCCTGCAGCCAGCCCGGCATCGACTGGGTCGGCGCGAAGATCGACGAGCCGAACTGCAGCGGCATCAGGACCAGGAAGCCCATCGCCTGGACGGACTGGGCGCTCTTCATCGAGACGCCGAGCACCAGGAAGATCCACATGATGGACGTGCCGAAGAGGGCGGAGAGGCCCACGGCGGCGAACAGGCCGCCCCAGTGGGTGATGTCGAAGCCCACCAGGACGCCGACGATCATCATGATCGTCGTCGCGATGAGCAGCCGCATCAGCTCCACCACGATCTTGGCGAAGAGGACCGAGCCCTGGCCGATCGGCAGGGTACGGAAGCGGTCCATGATGCCGTTCTGGAAGTCCTGGTTGAAGCCGGTGCCGACGGCCATGGCGATGTTCATGCTCATCATCGCCATCATGCCGGGCACCACGTACTGCACGTACTGGTCCTGACCGCCGCCGAGCGCCTGCCCGATCGAGCCGCCGAAGACGTACACGAACAGGAGGGTGAAGACGATCGGCATCAGGACCGCGTCGAACATCGACTCCGGGTCCTGCCGGATCCAGAGCAGATTGCGGCGGACCAGGGCGCTGGTGTGCCGGACGTGGCCGCGCAGTCCGATGCGGGCGTCGGCCTGCCCCGGCTTGAGGGGGGCCGCGAGAGTGGTGGCGCTCATACGGCGACCTCCTCGAGTTCGTTTTCGCTGGGGCGGGCGTCCTGCGGAGCACTGGCCTTCTGGCCGGTGATCGACAGGAACACCTCGTCCAGGCTGGGCAGTTCGGTGGCTATGGAGCCGATCGTGATGCCGCGCGCGGTGACCGCGCCGACCACGGCGGTCAGCTGCTCGTCGCTGAGGATCGGCACCAGGACCGTGCCGGACTCGGCGTCCACCGTGGAGGTGGCGATGCCGGTCAGGCCGAGGTCGTCGAGCGCGTTCGCCAGCGGACGCAGCTCCAGCGGGTCGGCCGGGCGGACCCGCAGCGTGCGGCCGCCGACCTTCGCCTTGAGCTCGTCGATGCCGCCGTTGGCGATGACCTTGCCGCGGTCGATGACGGTCAGCTCGGAGGCCAACTGCTCGGCCTCCTCCATGTACTGCGTGGTGAGCAGTACGGTCACGCCGTCGCCGACCATCCGCTTGACCTCGGCCCACACCTCGTTACGGGTACGGGGGTCGAGGCCGGTCGTCGGCTCGTCCAGGTAGAGGACGGCAGGGCTGCCGATCATCGACGCGGCGAGGTCGAGGCGGCGGCGCATACCGCCGGAGTAGGTGCTCGCGGGGCGCTTGGCGGCCTCGGTGAGGGAGAACCGCTCAAGCAGGCCGTCGGCGCGGGACCTGGACTCCTTGCGGGACAGGTCGAGCAGGCGCCCGATCATGTAGAGGTTCTCGCGCCCCGAGAGCTTCTCGTCCACCGACGCGTACTGACCGGTGAGGCCGATGACGCGGCGCAGTTGGCGGGGCTGGCTCGCCACGTCGTACCCGGCGACCAGGGCCGTGCCCGCGTCCGGGGTGACGAGGGTGGAGAGGCAGCGTACGAGGGTCGTCTTGCCGGCGCCGTTGGGCCCGAGCACGCCGAGGACGGTGCCCTCGCGCACGTCGAGGTCCACGCCGTCCAGTGCCTTGGTCTCGCCGTAGTGCTTGACCAGTCCCCTTACGGTGACCGCGCTCCCTGCGCCGCCGGGGTTCATGTCGATTCGCTTCATGGCCTCAAGATGTCAGGTGCCACCGACAAACCACCGACATGCCGCCGACAGGGCCTCGCGGGGGGCGTCGGCGGTGCCCTGACCCGCCGCTTCGCGGCGGATGCCTCCCTCCCACCCACCCGTTCACCCCGCACCGAACGGTCCTGTAGGGGCCCCGACCCGCCGCTTCGCGCCGGATGCTTCCCTCCCACCCACCCGTTTACCCCGCACCGAACGGTCCTGTAGGGGCCTCAATCCGCCGCTTCGCGCCGGATGCCTCCCACCCGCCCACCCGTTTACCCCGCACCGAACGGGACCGTAGGGCCCCTACCCCCACCTTGCGTCGCCGGGCAAACGGGTGGGCGGGTGGGGAAAATCCGCCGCGAAGCGGCGGCCCTGAACTCTGCCGCCCAAGGGCGAGAAACAACCTGGCCCCAGCTGGCCAAGGACGAGAAACAACCTGACCCCACCCGCCCAAGGACGAGAGGCAACCTGACCCCACCCGCCCAAGGACGAGAGGCCACGTGGCCCCCGGCCCTCAGAGCCTGTCTTTGAACCCCCAACCGCCCAGGGGCGAGAAAAGGCAGCCCGCCGACGGGGGAATCGACGGGCTGCCATGGTGCCGCGATGGTCAGAAGGGGGCGGCCACCGATCCCGGTCCGCCCCCACGGCCTCAGTGAACCGCGTGTTCGGGCGCCGGGAAGCCCCCGCCCACCACGTCCTCGGCGAACGCCCTGGCCGCGCCGGACATGACGCCCCGCAGATCCGCGTACTGCTTGACGAAGCGCGGCATCTTCCCGCCGGTCAGGCCCAGCATGTCCGTCCAGACCAGGACCTGCGCGTCGCACGCGGCGCCCGCGCCGATCCCGACGGTCGGGATGTGCAGGGAGCGGGTGACCTCGGCGGCCAGCTCCTCGGGGACCAGCTCCAGGACGACCGCGAACGCGCCCGCGTCCTGTGCCGACTTGGCGTCGTTCAGGAGCCGGTGGGCGGCCTCGTCGCCGCGGCCCTGCACGCGGTAGCCCATGGTGTTCACGGACTGCGGGGTGAGGCCCAGGTGGGACATGACGGGGATGCCGGACTGGACGAGCAACTCGGTCTGGGCCAGGGAGCGTTCGCCGCCCTCCAGCTTCACCGCGCCGACGCCCGCCTCCTTCACGAGCCGGGTGGCCGAGCGGAGCGCCTGGACGGGGCCCTCCTGGTACGAGCCGAACGGCAGGTCGCCGACGACCAGGGCGCGCGAGGTGCCCCGTACGACCGCGGCCGACAGCATGGCGATCTCGTCGAGGGTGACGGGCACGGTCGTCTCGTACCCGAGGTGGCAGTTGCCCGCCGAGTCGCCGACGAGCAGGACGGGGATGCCCGCCTCGTCGAAGACGGACGCGGTCATCGCGTCGTAGGCGGTGAGCATGGGCCACTTCTCGCCGCGTTCCTTGGCGGCGTTGATGTCGCGCACAGTGATGCGCCGGGTGCCCTTGCCGCCGTACAGCGCCTTGCTGCTGTCGGGGCTCTGCGGGGCGTCGGCGCTCTTCTGGGCAGCCGAAAGCTGCGTCATCGCAACGGCTCCTTCTGTCATCTCGAGGCGCCCTGACGGCGTCCCCGGATCACCTCCATGGTGGCATCACGTACCGCTCCGGGGCTAGTGCGGCGCTTGATGAGGCCGTTCGGCAAAGTCTTGGCCAGTCGTTCACCAAGGGATTTTCAATACGAGACGGTCTCGTATCGAAATGGGTCTACGCTGGTGGGCATGTCCTCCCCTGCCATGCCCACCCCGACCCGCGTACCGGAAGCCGTCCACCGGCGCCGCTGGGCGATCCTCGGGGCGCTGATGCTCAGCCTCCTGATCGTGGTGCTCGACAACTCGATCCTGAACGTCGCCATCAAGACGATCTCCACCCCCGAACCGACCGGCCTCGGCGCCACCCAGAGCGAGCTGGAGTGGGCGATCAACGCCTACACGCTCGTCTTCGCCGGTCTGCTCTTCACCGCGGGCCTGCTCGGCGACCGGCTCGGCCGCAAGAAGGTCCTGCTCGGCGGGCTCGTCGTCTTCGGCCTCGGCTCGGCGCTCGCCGCGATGTCCGGCTCGCCCGTCCAGCTCATCGCGTTCCGCGCGGTGATGGGCCTGGGCGCCGCCTTCGTGATGCCGGCCACCCTCGCCGTCCTGATGAACGTCTTCGAGCGCGACGAACAGCCCAAGGCCATCGGCATCTGGGCGGGCGGCGTCGGCCTCGCCATCGCCATCGGCCCCATCACCGGCGGCGTGCTGCTCGACCACTTCTGGTGGGGCTCGGTCTTCCTGGTCAACGTGCCGATCGTGATCGTCGCCCTGGCCCTGATGGTCTGGCTCGTGCCCGACTCGCGCGACCCCGCGCCCGGCCGCATCGACCTCTTCGGCGTCGCGCTCTCCGTCGTCGGCCTGGTCCTGCTCGTCTACGGCATCATCAAGGGCGGCCAGCTCGCCGACTTCACCGACCCGGCCGTCGTCGGGACCGTCGTCGCGGGGCTCGCCGTACTGGCCGCCTTCGTGCTGTACGAGAAGCGCAGCGACCATCCCTCCATCGACATCGCCTACTTCAAGAACCGGGTCTTCTCGGCGGCGATCTGCGCCATAGCGCTCGTCTTCTTCGCGCTCATGGGCGTGACCTTCTTCTCGGTCTTCTACACCCAGAGCGTGCGGGGCTACTCGCCGCTGCAGACCGGCCTGCTGATGCTGCCGCTGGCCGCGGCGCAGCTCATCTTCGCGCCGCGTGCCCGGCTCGTCGTCGACCGCTTCGGCGTCCGGGCCGTGTGCACCGGCGGGCTGCTCCTGGTGGCCGCGACCCTGACGGCCTTCACGCTCTTCGAGTCCGACACGCCGATCTGGCTCCTCGAAGCCGTCTTCTTCCTGATGGGCACCGGCATGGCGCACATCATGACGCCCACCAGCGTCGTGATCATGCAGGCCCTGCCGCGCGAGAAGGCCGGCTCCGCGTCCGCGCTCAGCAACACCTTCCGGCAGGTCGGCGGCGCCCTCGGCATCGCCGTCCTCGGCTCCGTGCTCTCCGCGGCGTACCGGGGCGGTGTCGAGGACCAGCTGCGCATGCTGCCCGAGGGCGTGCGGCACACCGCGGGCGAGTCCATCGAGGCGACCCTCGGCGTCGCCGCGAAGCTCGGCCCCAAGGGCGAGCCCCTGGTGGCGGCGGCCAACGACTCGTTCCTGCACGCCATGCACGTCACGGCGCTGTGCGGCGCGGGCGTCGCCGTGATCGGCGCGCTGATCGTCTTCCTCTTCCTGCCGGGGCGCCCGCCCCGGGACGAGGGCCCGCAGCAGGAGAAGGCCGAACCGGTGGGTGCCGAAAGGCGCTGAGGCAGAATCGGCCCGGCAGCCGACGCGAGCGAGGGAGAGACGACGTGGTCCACAAGGGCGTGCGGGTCGCGGAGCAGGGCGACACCGCCGAGCGGGTGCCCGTCGCCCGGGCCGGCCGGGGGCGGCCCCGGAGCGAGGCCGTCGAGCAGGCGATCATCGAGGGCGTCCTCCAGCTCCTGGAGGACGGCGTCCCGCTCACCGAGCTCTCCATCGAGCGGATCGCCCGCACGGCCGGCGTCGGCAAAGCCACCATCTACCGGCGCTGGGACGGCAGGGAGGCCCTCTTCGTCGACGTCCTGCGCGTCTTCGAGGAGCCCGACCCCGAACTGCCGGGCACCTCCATGCGCGACGACCTCGTCTGCATCCTGGAGAGCCTGCGCCGCCGCGGCCTGACCATGCGCTCCTCGGCCCTGCTGCACAACGTCTTCGCGCAGATGAAGGCCCTGCCCAAGCTGGCGGAGGCGTACCAGGAGACGGTCGTCGCGCCCCGCCGCCGCCGGATACTCGACGTGCTGCGGCAGGGCGTCGCCGACGGGGAGCTGCGCGCGGACGTCGACGTGGAGACGGCCAACGACCTCTTCGTGGGCCCGATGCTGCTGCGCACGATCCTGCGGCCCGGCGCGCCGCTCGACGAGAACCTGGCCGAGCGGATCGTCGACACGGTCCTGGGCGGGCTGCGCGCCCCGAAGTGACGCGCCGGTGGGGCGCCGTCGCGCATATGCGCGTTTCGTCACAGAGGGCGCTCTCCGTGGCCGATCAGGAACCTGCGTCGCCGCCCCGTTCGTCCTGGAGCCTGTACGGCTGTCGCGAGACGGCAGGGACGACACCCGATCATCGCCTAGGGTTTCAGGGGGCGGGACAGACGGTGTGCACGGCAGGCAGTGAGGCGACGACAGCATGGCGCAGGCGTACATGACGGAGACGGGCAGCGGCGGCTCGGGCCCCGAACGTCCGGGGTCCCGGCTCCGCCGCCTGCTCGACGGCTGGCGGGGCGACCCCGGCATCTGGCGGCGCGGACTGGTCACCACGGGTGTCGCGGTCCTCCTCGCGCTGGTGATGCTCTTCCACGCGCAGATCCCCAACAACGTGGGCAACCTCGGCTCTCTGACCGAGACCTTCCTGCCCTGGCTCGGCCTCTTCATCCCGGTGCTGCTCGTCATCGCGGTGGTCCGCAAGTCCGCCACGGCCCTGATCGCCCTGCTGCTGCCCCTGGTCATCTGGATCGACTCCTTCGGCGGCCTGATCACCGGCAAGTCGGCCACCGGCGGCGACCTGACGGTGGCCACGCACAACGTGAACGCGGACAACCCCGACCCGACCGGCACCGCCCAGGACGTCGCGGCCTCGGGGGCCGACGTGATCGCCCTGGAGGAGCTCACGGCGAACGCCGTCCCCACGTACGAGAAGGCCCTGGCCGGTACGTACAAGTACCACTCGGTGAAGGGCACCGTGGGGCTGTGGAGCAAGTACCCGCTGGCCGACACCAAGCCGGTCGACATCAAGCTGGGCTGGGTCCGTGCGATGCGCACCACGGTGCACACCCCCAAGGGCGACGTCGCCTTCTACGTCGCGCACCTGCCCTCCGTGCGCGTGAAGCTCGACGCGGGCTTCACCGCCAACCAGCGCGACAACAGCGCCGACGCGCTCGGCGAGGCCATCTCCGACGAGAAGACCGGCAAGGTCGTCCTGCTCGGCGACCTCAACGGCACCATGAACGACCGCGCCCTGAACGGCGTCACCGCGCAGCTGCGGTCCACGCAGGGCGCGGCGGGCGACGGCTTCGGCTTCAGCTGGCCCGCGTCGTTCCCGATGGCGCGCATCGACCAGATCATGGTCAAGGGCGTCGAGCCGGTCTCCTCCTGGACGCTGCCGAAGACGAGCAGCGATCACCTGCCGGTCGCGGCGCGGGTCGACCTCTCGTCGTAACGTCCGCGTCGCCCACTCTTTCCGGCCGCACGCGATACTCGGTCTCCGCGGAATACTCGGTGGGCGCGGCTTTGTTCCGTACGTGAACATACGGGGTTCTCTGTGCTGCCCGCCCCCCGTTCCCCCTGCTTCCGTGGAAGGTGCTTCTTCATGCCCCTGGCCCTGCTCGCCCTCGCCGTGGGCGCCTTCGGCATCGGCACGACCGAGTTCGTGATGATGGGCCTGCTGCCCAACGTCGCCGACGACCTGCACATATCCATCCCCGTCGCCGGACACCTGGTCTCCGCGTACGCGCTCGGCGTCGTCATCGGCGCCCCGCTGCTCGCCGCCGTCACCGCGAAGCTCCCGCGCCGCCGCGTCCTCATCGGCCTGATGGTGCTCTTCGTGGTCGGCAACGCCCTGTCGGCCGCCGCCCCCGACTACCACCTGCTGATGGCCGCGCGCTTCCTCAGCGGTCTGCCGCACGGCGCCTTCTTCGGCGTCGGCGCGGTCGTCGCCACCGGGCTCGTCGCCCCCGAGCGCAAGGCCCGCTCGGTCTCCCTGATGTTCCTGGGCCTGACCGTCGCCAACGTCGTGGGCGTGCCGGTGGCCACCGCCATGGGGCAGCAGCTCGGCTGGCGCGCCACCTTCCTCGCGGTGAGCGCGATCGGACTCGCGGCCATCGCGGCGCTCGCCCTGCTCGTCCCCGCCGACCACGGCCACGCCGACGCGGTCGGCCTGCGCGGCGAGCTCCGGGCGCTGCGCAGCGTCCCGGTCTGGCTGGCGCTCGGCACGACCGTCGCGGGCTTCGGGGCGCTCTTCTCCGCGTACAGCTACATCACGCCGATGCTCACGGACGCGGCGGGCTACGCCGAGTCCAGCGTCACGCTGCTCCTGGCGCTGTTCGGCGTGGGCGCGACGGCGGGCAACCTGCTGGGCGGGCGCCTGGCCGACCACTCCCTGCGCGGCACGCTCTTCGGCGGGCTCACCGCGCTCGCGGTCGTCCTGGCCTTCTTCCCGCTGCTCATGAGCGCCGGGTGGAGCGCGCCGATCGCCGTCTTCCTGCTCGGCATGGCGGCGTTCACGACGGGCTCGCCGCTGCAGCTCATGGTCATGGAGAAGGCGGCCGCCGCCCCCTCGCTGGCCTCGTCCGCCAACCAGGGCGCGTTCAACCTCGCCAACGCGGGCGGCGCCTGGATCGGCGGCCTCGCCCTCGCGGCGGGCTTCGGTGTGACCTCACCGGCGGTGACCGGCGCGGTCCTCGCGGTGCTCGGCCTCGCGGTGGCGGGCCTGGCGTACGCGGTGGACCTGCGGCGCGGTCCCGTGCCGGGTACGGAGCGGGTGGTGGCGTCGTCGCCCGAGCACCGGGAGCCGGTCCACCACTGACCGCTGACCTAACTTCCCGCCCACCCGCAGGGGCGCCCTGCGGGTGGGGGGCCGGGGGGAGAAATTCCGCAGCGAAGCCGCGGCACGGAACACCGCCCGCCTCAGCCGGAGGCGGACTCGCGCCAGCGGTTGGTGATGGGCAGGCGGCGGTCCTTGCCGAAGCCCTTCGCGGAGATCTTCGTCCCCGGCGGGTACTGCCGCCGCTTGTACTCGGCGGTGTCCACCATCCGCAGCGTCTTCACGACCAGCTCCCGGTCGTAACCCGCGGCCACGATCGCGTCGGCGCCCTGGTCCCGGTCGACGTAGAGCTCCAGGATCCCGTCGAGGACGGGATAGTCGGGCAGCGAGTCCGTGTCGACCTGGTCGGGGCGGAGCTCGGCGCTCGGCGGCTTGCTGATGGAGTTCTCCGGGATCGGCGGCGTCTGCCCCCGCTCCCGCGCCGCGCGGTTGCGCCACTCCGCGAGCCGGAAGATCGCCGTCTTGTAGACGTCCTTGATGGGGCCGTACGCGCCGACGGAGTCGCCGTAGAGCGTCGAGTAGCCGACGGCCAGCTCGGACTTGTTGCCCGGCGCGAGGACGATGTGCCCCTCCTGGTTGGAGAGCGCCATCAGCATCGTGCCGCGCAGCCGCGACTGCAGGTTCTCCTCGGCGAGCCCGGTGAGCCCGAGCGACCCCATGTACGCGTCGAACATCGGCGCGATCGGCACGGTGCGGAAGTTGAGGCCGGTGCGCCGGGCCAGCTCCTCCGCGTCGCCGATGGAGTGCTCGGAGGAGTAGCGGGACGGCATGGCGACGCCGTACACGTTCTGCGCGCCGAGCGCGTCGCAGGCGATGGCGGCGGTGAGCGCCGAGTCGATGCCTCCGGAGAGGCCGATCAGGACGCTGCTGAAACCGTTCTTCGCGGCGTACGCGCGCAGCCCCACGACGAGCGCCGAGTACACCTCCTCGTCGTCGTCGAGCCGCTCGGCGTACCCGCCGGTGAGCTCGCCCTCGTACGCGGGAAGGGGCTCGTCCGACAGCGTGACGTGCTCGATGCGCAGCCCGTCGTCCACGACGCCGGACGGCGGTACGGGCGCGGCGGCCGGCAGCTCCAGGTCGAGCACGACGCAGCCCTCGGAGAACTGCGGGGCGCGCGCGATGACCTCACCGTCCTTGTCGACGACGATCGAGTCGCCGTCGAAGACCAGCTCGTCCTGTCCGCCGATCATCGCGAGGTAGGCGGTGGTGCACCCGGCCTCCTGCGCGCGCTTGCGCACGAGCTCCAGGCGCTCGTCGTCCTTGTTCTGCTCGTACGGCGACGCGTTGATGGAGAGCAGCAGCCCCGCCCCCGCGCTGCGGGTCGCAGGGACGCGGCCGCCGTCCTGCCAGAGGTCCTCGCAGATGGCGAGCGCCACGTCGACGCCGTGCACGCGCACGACCGGCAGGGTCTCGCCCGGCACGAAGTAGCGGAACTCGTCGAAGACGCCGTAGTTGGGGAGATGGTGCTTGGAGTAGGTCAGGACGGCCTCGCCGCGGTGCAGCACCGCGCCCGCGTTGCGCGGGGCGCCGGCGGGCTGGCCGAACTTCGGCTTGGCCTCCTCGGTGCGGTCGAGATAGCCGACGACGACCGGCAGCTCCCCGAACCCCTCGTCCCGCAGCCGCACGGCGAGCGCGCGCAGCGCCTGCCGCGAGGCCTGGACGAAGGACGAACGCAGAGCGAGGTCTTCGACGGGATAGCCGGTCAGCACCATCTCGGGGAACGCGACGAGGTGCGCTCCCTGCTCGGCGGAGTGCCGGGTCCAGTGGACGATCGCCTCGGCGTTCCCGGCGAGATCGCCGACGGTCGAGTCGATCTGATTCAGAGCGAGGCGTAGTTGAGGCACGCGGCCCAGTGTAATCGTCAGAGCGACGCGATGTCCTGCGGGACGGTGTGGGGCGCCCCACGCGAGGCGCCCCGTGCGGGTCAATGCATCTGGCCGCGGTAGCCGAGCACCGTCATCATCCCCGCCTCCGCGTGGTAGACGTTGTGGCAGTGGATCATCCACAGGCCCGGGTTGTCCGCCTCGAAGTCCACCGACAGGGTGCCGTTCGGCAGGACGATGGCGGTGTCCTTGCGGGGGCCGTCCGCCACGTTCGCCAGGGTGAAGGTGTGGCCGTGGAGGTGGACGGGGTGCCACATCGTGGTCGCGTTGGCGAAGGTGAGGCGGACCCGCTCGCCCGCGCGGACGGGGTGGCGCTGTCCGGGGGAGTAGGGCTTCTTGTCGAACGCCCAGTCGTACGCGGCCATGCCGCCCGTAAGGCGGAGCTTGATCGTGCGGTCCGGCCTGCGGGCGGGCAGCGCGACGGACTCGTGCGCCTTGAGGCGGTCCGCGGTGAGGAGACGGCCCGTCAGCTCCTCGGGGCGGACCGACGCGGACGGCGCCGCGCCGCCACCCGTGCGCAGCAGCGCGAGGCCCGCCGCCTTCTTGCCCTCGGCCAGCGCGGTCAGCGGGAAGACGCCGTCCTTGGCGGTGACCAGTACGTCGTACCGCTCGCCCATGCCCAGGAGCAGCGCGTCCGTCTTCGCGTGCCGTACGGGGGAGCCGTCCGTGTGCGTCACCGTCATCTCGTGGCCGCCGAGGGCCACGCGGTAGGCCGTGTCGCCGCCGGCGTTGATGATGCGCAGGCGGATGCGGTCGCCGGGGCGGGCGCGGAACTGCGAAGGCGCCGTCGCCGTACGGCCGTTGATGAGGTGGTGCGGGTAGGCGACGTCGCCCGCGTCGCCGCCGAGCAGGTCGCTCCTGGCGCCCATCATCATCCGGGAGGGGCCGCGGGAGTCGCCGGAGGCGGAGGGGTGCTTCGGGCTCGGGGAGCGGTCCGTGCGCAGTGACATGCTCGACATGTCGTGGCCGCTGCCACCACTGTGGCCCATGTCGTGGCCGCCACCGCCGTGGTCGGCCATTCCCTTGCTGAGCTCCGCGAGCACGCCGTCCGGTGTCGAGCCGTCCACTCCGTCGACCCAGTCGTCGAGGACGATCACCCACTCCTTGTCGTACCGCAGGGGCTCCTTCGGGTCGTCGACGATCAAGGGGGCGTACAGACCGCGGTCCTGCTGGGTGCCGGAGTGCGGGTGGAACCAGTACGTCCCCGGGTCCGGCACCGCGAAGCGGTAGGTGAAGTCCGCTCCGGGGGCGATGTCCTTCTGGGTGAGTCCGGGGACGCCGTCCATGTCGTTGCGCAGGGCGATGCCGTGCCAGTGCAGGGACGTGGCCTGAGGGAGGTGGTTGGCGAGGGTGAGGGCGAGGGTGTCGCCCGCGGTGACCCGGACCTCCTCGCCGGGGAGCCGGTCCCCGTACGCCCAGGTCCTGACCGTGGGGCCGCCGAGGTCGAGCCGTGTCCGCGCGGCCGTCAGCCTGACCTCGCGGACCCGGCCGCCCCGGGCGCGCTTCTTCTCGGCCGCCGCGACCTCCGGGCCCGCCGGGTCCACGTAGCCCTCGGGGCCGGGCGCGCCGTCCCGGCCGTGACCGCCGTGGCCGCCGTGGCCGCCGCCCGGCGCGGAGCCGGAACACGCCGTCAGGATTGCCGTCCCGGCGACGGCCGCGGCCGCGCCGAGCACGGTGCGGCGCGCGGGAGTGTGCGGAGCTTCTTTACGCATGACTGAGTGACACCTCGTCCGATGTGGTGCGTGCAGAGGGCGCGTCTGCTGCTTCTGCTCCACCGCTCGGCCCCGTGGGTTCCCACTGGAACGGAACGGAACGGCACGGGTTTCGCGGGGAGCGCGAAGCAGCCGGTGCGCGGCCTAAACGCGCAGCACGGACAGGCGGGCGAGAAGTATCCGGAGCGGGGGCGGTTCGGGCCGCGGGGCGTGCCGGAGGCGGCCGGGCACGGGCAGGTGGGCGAGGGTTCCGCCCGGTCGCAGCAGGCCGGCCCGCACCAGCAGGATGAGGGTGATGGCGCCGAGGACCGCCAGGCACACGGACAGCGGATCCATGCTCATTCCGCCGTGCGGCCCAGGGACGGACACGGCCGTCTCCGTACCGGTGGCCGCGTCGTGCCCGGCCGGGCGGAGGTCCGCGGCAGGTCCGCCGTCGTGCGGGGCGGTGGGCGCGGCAGCCGTGTGGTGCCGCATGGGTGTCGGCGCGGTGGCGGTCCCGGAGACCGTGGTGGCCCCGGCGTCGTGCGGGGCGGTGGGTGCCGCGGCCGTGTGGTGCCGCATGGGTGCCGACGCGGCGGCGGTCCCGGACACCGTGGTGGCCCCGTCGTCGTGCGGGCCGATGGGTGCCGCGCCCGTGTGGTGCCGCAGTGGCGCCGACGCGGGGGCCGGCCCCGCGACCGCGGTGGACCCGCCGTCGTTGCCGCTCCCATGGCCCCCCGACGGGTGCCCCAGCGTATGCATGGTCACGATCCCGAGGAGCAGCGCGGCGAGCAGCAGCAACTGCCCGTGTCCCGTGCGGCTCCGCGTCCTCGCCATGCGGGGGAGCCTACCCCCTATGGGTATCCGGCGACGTGCGGGCCCCCCGCTCTCCGACGATCATGAGCGCATGACGAGTAAGGACGTACCGGTCCATACCGGCGAAGCGCCGCTCCCGGAGCCGGACCCCGCCATCCCGCGCCAGTTCATCTCCTGGGTGACGCTCGCCCTCATGACCACGGCGTCCGTGGCCAGCCTGCGCCCCTCGCCGTCGATGGCCATCTACGGACTGGCCGCCGTCTTCCTCTACCTCCTGCCCGCCGTGGTCTTCCTGCTGCCCACCGCACTCGTCGGCGCGGAGCTCGCCTCCGGGTGGTCCGGCGGCATCTACCGGTGGGTGAGCGAGGCGCTGGGCAAGCCGCTCGGATTCGTCGCCGTGTGGTGCCAGTTCGCCATGACCATCGCGTACTACCCGAGCCTGCTCGCCTACGTGGCCTCGACGTTCGCGTACGTCATCCACCCGAGCCTCGCCGAGAACGGCCCCTACGTGGCGATCGTCATCGTCGTCATCTACTGGACGGGCGTCTGGGTCACGTGCCGGGGGACCAGGACGGTCGCCGGGCTCTCCTCCCTGGGGCTGATCATCGGCACCCTCGTCCCGGGCGTCGTCCTCGTCGCCCTCGGCATCGTCTTCCTGGGGCAGGGCAACGCGTCCGCCGCGCCCATGAGCCCCGGCCACTGGCTGCCCCCGTGGACCGGCCTCGCCAGCCTGGTCCTCGTCGTCAACAACTTCCTCTCCTACGCGGGCATGGAGATGAACGGCGTCCACGTGTCGTCGCTGCGCCACCCCCGGGCCGAGTACCCGCGCTCGGTCTTCCTCGCCACCGGCCTCGTCCTGCTGATCTTCATCCTTCCGGCGCTGGCCATCAGCTGGGTCATGCCGTCGAAGGAGCTCAGCCTCACCGCCGGTCTGATGCAGGCCTTCCAGGCGTTCTTCGACCACTTCCACGTCGGCTGGCTGACGAAGGTCGTCGGCATCATGCTCGTGATGGCGGCGCTCGGCGGCATGCTCACCTGGCTCGCGGGGCCCGCCAAGGGGCTGGTGACGCTGTCCCGGCAGGAGGGCTATCTGCCGCCCTTCCTGCAGAAGCTCAACAAGGCGGGCGTCCCCCGCAACATCATGGTCGCGCAGGGCGTCGTCACCACCCTGATCGGCGTCCTCTACGCCTTCAGCTCCGACGTCTCCAGCGCGTACTGGATGTTCTCCGTCATCACCGTGCAGATCTACCTCATCGCGTACCTGCTGATGTTCGTGGCCGTCGTGCGGCTGCGGACGTCACAGCCCGAGGTCGAGCGGGGCTTCGTGGTGCCCGCCGTGACGCTCGTCGCGACCGTCGGGTTCGTCGCCTCGCTCGCAGCCCTTGCCATCGGCTTCGTGCCGCCCGACCAGTTCGGCAAGGGCCCGCTGTGGCGCTACCTGCTGATCGTCGGCGGCGGTCTGCTCGCGCTCGGTGTCCTGGCGCCCGCGGCCTTCCTCAAGTACCGCAAACCCGGCTGGATCCATCCCGAGCATCGGTCTGCCCATGTGCCCGAATAGCGTCTCCCACCCGGCATCGCCCCCGACGACGGCAACCGCGCCCATGGCCTCGCGGCGACCGCCCCCGCGGCGCAGGGAGCCGCGGCCCGCCCTCGTCCGTGCCCTGGCGGCCCTCCTGCTGGCCGGTGCCCTCGCGTACACCACCTGGGTGAGCGAGGTCTTCCTGGCGACCGGACTCCCGCCTCGCACGGTGTACGTCAGCGCGCTCGCCGCGGAGGACCAGCCCTACGGGACGTTCTTCCGCGCCGCCGACCTCCTGGCGGGCCTCCTCGTCCTCGCGGGCGCGGCGGGCGCGCTGCGGTGGCTGCCGCGCCGGGGGCGGTGGGCCACGGCGGGCTGGGCCGGGATCGCGCTGTTCGGGGCGGCCACCGCGGCCGACTCACGGCTGCCGCTGCACTGCGTGGCGACCGCCGACGCCGGGTGCCTCGCGCGGGAGCGGGCGGGCGACGTCCCCTGGACGCACTCCGCACACGTGGTCAGCAGCGGTCTGGCCGCCACCGCGGCGCTGACCGGCATGGTGTTGCTCACGGCCGTCGCGCGCCGGCACGCTGCCGCATGGCCGTCGCTCGCGCGCACCGGACCGGCCGTCGTCGCCCTCGAACTGGCCGCCACCTGCTGGACGCTGGCCTCCATCGCCGCGTTCGAGGCCGGGCGGGGCACGTGGGGCCTCGGGATCGGCCAGCGGCTTCAGGTGCTGTTCATCGCGGTGTGGCTCGTGGTCCTCGCACGGTCGCTGGTGACGGCCGCGGAGCCGCCCGCGCAGGAGCCCTCCCCGGAGGCCGGGCGGGGATGACCTTCGTACGGGTCGGGGGAGTGCCGCACCACGTCACGGTGGCCGGGAGCGGGCCGGTGTGCGTGCTGAGCGTCGGGCTCGGACTGGGCTGGTTCGACTGGGACCCGGTGGTGCCGCTCCTCGCCCCGCACCGGACGGTGGTCCGCTTCGACCGGCCGGGCGCCGGACTCAGCGGGCACGCGCGCGTGGCGCCCACTCTGCGGGGTGAGGCGGAGCGGATCCTGCGCGTCCTGGACGCCGTCCTCGACGGGGCGGGGCGCGGCGGGGAGCGGGCGACGGTGGTCGGTCACTCGCTCGCCGGGTTCCACGCGGAGGCGTTCGCGCGGCTGTATCCGGGGCGCACGGCGGGTCTCGTCCTTGTCGACTCCAGTGTGGAGGAGCGGCCGTGGGTGCTCGTGCCGCGCGGGGCGCGGGTGGCGGGCACGCGCGCGTGCGGGGCGCTGCTGCGCGCCGTGGGGCTGCCGAGGGCGGTGGGGCCCGCGCTGCGGAGGCTGACGGCGCCGACGCCCTGGGCGTGGCTCTACGGAGGCAGCCGGGTCTGGCGGGGAGCGCTCATGGAGTACGCGACGTACGGCGACGCGGCCCGTGAACTCGCCGTGCTGCGGCGGGCCCTGCCCCTGCGCGAGGGGGTGCCGGTGACGGTGCTCGCCGCGTACGCCGGGGGCTCGCGGCGGTGGCTGGAACGCCAGCGGGAGCTGGCCGCGGGGCTGGCGGGGACGTACCGCGTGACGTGGCCGTCGGGGCACCTGGTGATGCGGGAGCGCCCCAAGGACGTGGCGGAGGCGGTCCTGGCGGGGTCGCGGGCCCCCTCCTGACGCCCCGAACCGGCCCGGCCCCCCCCCCGGCTACCCCTGCGCCCCCCGGACCGGCCGCACGCTGTCCCGGATCACGATGTGGGTGCCCAGGACATGGCGCTCCTGGCCGGTGGGCGGGGCGCCGGAGAGGGCGCGGCGGACGGCCGTGCGGCCCATCTCCTCGGCGGGGATGTGGACGGTCGTCAGGCCGGGGGTGATGTCCCCGGCCACCGGGTCGTCGTTGTAGCCGACCACCGACATGTCCTCCGGGACCCGCAGACCGTGCTCCCGCAGGGCGATGATCGCCGCCGCCGCGGCCCGGTCGTCGCCCGCGAAGACCGCCGTGAAGCGGGGGCTGCCCGCCGCCTCGTCGAGCAGTTCGCGCATCGCACGGTAGCCGTGGTTCTGCCCGAACCCCGTCCCGTGGAGGATGACCTCGCTCCGGGGCACCCCGTGGTCGTCGAGCGCCCGGAGGTAGCCGGCGAGACGGTCCTCGCCGGTGGTGTTGCCGGGCTCGTAGCCGAGCAGGGCGATCCGCCGGTGGCCGGCGCCCAGGAGGTGGCTGGTGACGGCGTGCGCGCCCGCTTCGTTGTCGTACTCGACGACCAGCGCGGGCATGTCGGGCGTCGGCGCCGGACGCCCGCACAGCACGAGCCGGGAGCCCGCCGCCGCGAGCGCCTGCGCGTACCGCGCCATCCGCCGGCGGTACTCGTCGTCCTGGACGGCGCCGCCCACCAGCATGACGGCCTCGGCGGCCTGTTCGCGCATCATCTGGACCAGCGCGAGCTCGCGGGCCGGGTCGCTGCCCGTGGACGCGACCAGCGTGAGGCGCCCGCGCTGGGCGGCCTCCACCTCCACGCCCTGGGCGACCTGCGCGTAGAAGGCCCCCACCACGTCGTACATGAGGACCGCGATCGTCTTGCGGCCCGCGCCGGCCAACGCGCGCGCGTGCGCGTTGGCGACGTAGTCCAGCTCCTTCACCGCCCGGAGGACCTTGGCGCGCGACGCCGTGGACGTCGGGTAGTTGCCCGCGAGGACCCGCGAGACGGTCGCTACCGAGACGCCCGCGCGCGCGGCCACCTCGCGGATGGTGACCCGCTCACCCACTGTGTCTCCCTCACCCGGCCACCGGCCGGCCTTGATCGCCCGGCGGCCAACCCGCCGATGCCCGGGCGGAGTTGCCCCACGGCACCCCGCCCCGGACCATCATCGCGCGCCCGCGTCCCGGGTCAGTGCGCGGCCTCGTACTCCTTCAGGAATTCCTCGGCGGCCCGCTTGCCGCCCTGCGACTGCCACTTCTGGTGGATGCCGTCCCAGTCGGAGAGCTTCTTGCGGCCGGAGACGATCGCCGTCACGCCGTCCTCGATGATCTGCTGCAGCATGGCGCCCTGCCGGTTGTACGTCTGCGACATCAGGCCCCAGTGGTCGTCCGGCACGAGGAGCGGGACGACCTTCTTCTCCCAGGCGTGCAGCCGCTCGGTGAGGTCGGGGAAGCCGGGGAAGTACAGCGGCTGCGGCGCGTCCATGAGGTAGGGGAAGGGCAGGTTGGTCTTGGAGTCGACCAGACCGAGCTCGGTGGCGACCGGATCGCCGTCCTTGTTGTACGTGAAGTGGGTGCCCTCGACTCCGTAGTGCATCAGCTCGTACTCCTTCGAGCCGAACGGCGAGGCGAGCCAGTTCAGCACGCGCAGCATCAGCTCGACGCGGTCCTTGGCCGCCTTCTTGATGACGGTGTAGCCGAAGCAGCCGCGGTTCTGCTGGTAGACGGGGGTGACCCCGTCCACGGCGTAGGGCTCGGCGACGTCCAGGGTGAACTCGTCCTTGATCCCCTGGGCGTTGGAGATGGCGGCGCCCCAGCCGTCCGTCATGGAGCGGACGGTGCCGTTGTAGAACTGCGTCTTCAGGTCCACCTGGGAGACCGAGGTGGCGTCGGAGTTGTACGAGCCGTCCTTGCGCAGCGTGGCCATGTACTCCAGGGCGGCCTTGAACGCGTCGGTCCCGAACATGTCGGTGGCCTTCCCGCCCTTGATCTGCCACTGGTTGGGCGCGCCGTGCCACATCGCGTGGTAGAGGTAGCCGAAGAAGCCCACCGAGGAAGCGCCGAGCGCGGACTTCCTGCCCTGCGAGGCGTCCTCGGCCATCGCCCGGAAGTCGGGCGCGGACATGCCGGGCTTGTACCCGGCCTTGTCGAACGCCTCGCGGTTGATGAACATCGCGCCCTGCACCTGGGCCCGCTCGATCGGCACGCCGTAGACGCGCCCGGCGATGCGGCCCATGCCCTCCCAGGCGTACGTGGGGATGTTGGCGAGGTTGGGGTAGTCCTTGACCGCGTCGCCCGACAGGTGCTCGCTCAGGTCGGCGCACCGTGCCTTCACGAACTGCGCCTCGCGCGGCAGGACGTACCCGCCGCCGAAGTTGATCAGGTCGGGCAGGTCGTCGCCCGACATCAGCGTCGACATCTTCGCGCGGAAGTCCGCGTCCGGCACGACGGTGAACTCGACCTCGACGCCCAGCGCCTCGTTCACCGCCTGCCAGTACTCGTTGCGGCCCACCGGCTTGGGCGGGGTGCCGTAGGTGATGGTCATGACCTTGATCTTCTGCTTGCCGGTGCCCGGCTTCTCGGCCGTCGCCCGCACGAGCTTCTGCGGGTACTTGGTGTACCCGGGCTGTACGCCCTCGGCCGTCGGCGCGAGGTCCGGGGCGGGACCCTTCGCCGGGGCGTACGTCGGCCAGGGCGTCACCTTCCTGCCCGCGTTGGAGACGTTGCCGCCGCCGCTGGAGTCGGTCGAGCAGGCGGTCAGGACGGACGGGGCGGCCAGGGCGGCGCCGCCGACGGCTATGGAGCGCAGCAGCGTGCGCCGCGACATCGAGGAACCGGACACGTGAAGGAGCCCTTCTGGAGGACGGGTCGGGGGAAAGCTCAGCTCTTGACGGCGCCGGTGAGCACGCCCTTGGTGAAGTACTTCTGCAGGAAGGGGTAGACGAGCAGGATCGGCACGGTGGCGATCACCAGGACAGCCATCTGCGTCGTCTGCGGTGCGGAGACCAGGCCGGCCTCGCTCAGGCCGGTGTCGGCGATCTGGGAGCCGCCGATCACGTACGTACGCAGGACCTGCGACAGCGGCCAGTGGCCGGACTCCATGTAGATCGAGGCGTGGAACCAGGCGTTCCAGTAGCTCACGGCGTAGAAGAGCGAGACCACGGCGAGCGCCGCCTTGGACAGCGGAAGAACGATCCGCCACAGGATGTGCCAGTCACCGGCCCCGTCCAGCCTGGCGGCCTCGTACAGCTCCTCGGGTATCCCCTGGAAGAAGCCGCGCAGCACGATCAGATTGAAGACGTTGATGAGGACGGGCGCGATGAGAGCGGCGTACGTATCCAGCATCCCCGCCCCCTTGACCAGCAGGAACGCGGGGATCATGCCGGGCGGGAAGAGGAAGGTGAACAGGATGAGCAGCAGCACCGGCTTGCCGCCGAAGACGCCGGGGCGGGCCAGCGCGTACGCGAGGAAGGTGGTGCAGGCGAGCGAGAAGAGCGTGCCCACGACGGTGAGGCCGACGCTGATGCCGAGCGCCTCGGTGACGATGCCGCCGCTGAGGATGGTCCGGTAGGCGCGCAGGGTCGGATCGCTCGGCCAGAGGACCCAGCCGCCGTTGTCCACGACCTCCCGGTTGGAGGCGAGCGAGGTCGAGACGATGACGAGGAAGGGGATGAGGACGAGCCCGAGAATGATCAGCACCGCCACGGCCTTGGCGGCCTTGGTCGCGAACCGGGGCTTCTCCATCCAGGCGGGCCTGGTGACGTGACCGGTACTCACTTGTAGACCCCCTGTTCGCCGAGCCGGTGGGCGATCCGGTTGGCGGTGAAGACGAGCACGGCGCCGACGACGCCCTTGAACAGACCGGCGGCCGCCGCGTATCCGGTGTCGCCGCCGACGATGCCCTGCCAGAAGACGAAGGTGTCGAGCACCTCGCCGGCCTCCGGGCCCACCGACTGCCGCTGCAGCAGCATCTGTTCGAAGCCGACGGAGAGGATGTCGCCGAGCCGCATGATCAGCAGCAGGATGACGATGGGCCGGATGCTGGGCAGCGTGACGTGCCAGAAGCGCCGCCAGGGCCCGGCCCCGTCGATCGCCGAGGCCTCGTACAGCTGCTCGTCGACCTGCATCAGGGCGGCGAGGAAGATGATCGTCCCCCAGCCGGCGTCCTTCCAGATGACCTCGATGACGACGAGCGGCTTGTACGCCTCCGGATTGCCGATGAGGTCGACGGTGTGCAGCCCGGAGTCGCTCAGGAAGGTGTTCAGCAACCCGGTGTCGCTGAGCACCTGCTGGAAGAGCGCGACCACGACGACCCATGACAGGAAGTGCGGCAGATAGATCACGGACTGCGTGAAGCGGCGCAGCAGGTCCGAGGTCAGGCTGTGCAGGAGCAGCGCGACGGCGAGCGGCGCGGGAAAGAAGAAGACCAGCTGCAGCACGGCGATGAGGAGGGTGTTCCACGTCGCGTGCCAGAAGTCCGGGTCGCCGAACATCCGCGAGAAGTTCTCGGTGCCGACCCAGGGGCTGGCCCACAGGCCGTCGAAGGGGACGTACTCCTTGAAGGCCACCGCGTTGGCGACGAAGGCGCCGTAGTGGAAGACCAGGAAGTACACGAGCCCCGGCACCATGAGCAGGACCAGGACGCGCGTGCGCTGAAACCGTTTCCACAGCTCACCACGGCCCGATTTCTCACCACTTGACCCGTTCTCACGCCTGCCGGGCGGCTTCACCGCCTCGGTTTCCGCCCGGTCCTTCGTCACCGTCGGCACGGCAACCCCTCCGTCGTCGGAATAAGGTGCCCGGAATCTAAAGCGGTTACTTCGCCCGGTCAACCCCCTTGGTCCTGCTGTCTCTTGACCACGCTCCCGGGTTGGTCCTAGCCTCCAGGCGCTGGTTGGTAACCGGTTACTACGAGGGACGGTCACGCGTGGCAGATCAGGCAGAGCGGGCGGATCGGCGGGGGCGGGTGGATCGGCGGGAGCGAGCGGATCGGCGGGGGCGGGCCAGTGCAGGACCGCCGGTCACGGCCCTGGCCATGGGCATCGAGGTCGCGGACCGCGTGTTCGCACCGGACCTGCGCGAACGGCTCGCCCGCAGCGTGGAGTTGTCCCCGCTCCCGCTGTCGGGAACGCTCACCTCGCCCGAGGCCCGTGCGGTACTCGCCGAGACGGAAATCCTGGTCACGGGCTGGGAGTGCCCGCCCCTGACCCCGGAGATCCTCGCCGGAGCGCCCCGCCTGCGCGCGGTCGTCCACGCGGCGGGCTCCGTCAAACCGATGGTGACGGACGCGGTCTGGGACCGCGGCATCGTCGTCTCCTCGGCGGCGGACGCCAACGCAGGCCCGGTGGTGGCGTTCACGCTCGCCGCGATCACCTTCGCGGCGAAGGGCGCGCTGTCGACCGCGGCGCGGTACGCGGCCGGATGGCCGCCGTTCACCGGCCGGGCCGGGGCGGACGCCCGCACGATCGGCGTCATCGGGGCGTCCCGGATCGGCCGTCGGGTGATCGCGGCGCTGCGGGCGTCGGACACGGGGTGCCGCGTCCTGCTCACCGACCCCTACGTGAACCCCGAGCGGGCCGCGGCGCTGGGCGTGGAGCTCGTGGACCTGGCCGAGCTGTGCGAGCGCAGCAGCATCGTCACGGTGCACGCCCCGCAACTGCCGGAGACACGCGGCCTGTTGAGTGAACAGATGCTGAAGCTGATCCCCGACGGCGGGGCCGTCATCAACACCGCGCGGGGCTCGCTGGTCGACACGGAGGCGCTGGCGCGGGAGTGCGGGGCGGGGCGCCTGGACGCGTTCCTCGACGTGACGGACCCCGAGCCGCTGCCGGCCGGCCACGCGCTGCTGCGCCTGCCGAACGTCCTGGTCACCCCGCACATCGCGGGGGCGCAGGGGAGCGAGGTGCGGCGCCTCGGCGAGTACGCGGTGGCGGAGGTCGAGCGGTTCGTGGCGGGGGCGGAGCTGAGGGGGCGTCTCCTGCGGGAGGAGCTGGCCCGGCTGGCGTAGGGCCCTTCTGACGGATCCGGCTGACGGATCCGGCCGACGGATCCGATCGCTGGGCCTCGTACGGGGTGAAATGTCCTGCTCGGCCAGAGGCCTTGTCCGGGAATTCTCTCGGGATTGTCCGTGATCTGTAACAGGCGGATCCCCTGAGCCCGCTCTCTCGTCCTGCCAGGTGGTCACGGAGTGACCGGGGATCGGCGAGGGACAGGGCGAGAGGGGCGGGGCATGGCACGGCACAGCGGTGGGCGGGGCTGGTACGGCAAGGTGATCGGGGCGGCGCTGGGGGTGACGATGCTCGCCACCGGAGCCTCCGTGTGGACCGCGCAGGCCGGTTCCGCGGGTGACGCGCCTTCAGGGGTGACGGCCCCGGCGCCGGGCAGCGCCGCCAAGCCCGTCGCGGCGACCATCGCGCACGCCTCGGAGAAGGGCGAGGGCGGCATCAACCTGACCATCGACGACGGCCCCGACCCGAGATGGACCCCTCAAGTGCTCGACGTGCTGCGGGAGAACGACGTGAAGGCCACGTTCTGCATGGTGGGCACGCAGGCCCAGGCCCACCCGGACATGGTGAAGAAGGTCGTCGCCGAAGGCCACCGGCTGTGCGACCACACGGTGTCGCACAACACCGGCATGGACAAGGACACCGACGCCTACCAGTCCCGGCAGATACTCGACGCCGAACGCATGATCACCAAGGCGTCCGGTGGCGTACGGCCGATGTACTACCGGGCCCCCGGTGGCGCCTTCACCCCCTACAGCCGCAAGCTCGCCGCTTCCCGCGGCATGCGGCCGCTGGGCTGGAACGTGGACACCAAGGACTTCGAGCGCCCGGGCACGGACGCGATCGTCGCCACGGTCGAGCGGGAACTGACCAACGGACCCACGCTCCTCTTCCACGACGCGGGCGGCGAGCGCACCCAGACCGTCGAGGCCCTGCGCCGGCTCATCCCTCGGCTCAAGGAACAGGGCCACACCTTCGGCTTCCCGGTGCGCTGAGCGCGGCCCGCGCCCGCGCCCGCGGCGTCCGCGCCCGGGGCCGCGTCACGGCTTGGCGCCGCGGTCCTTCAGCATCGTCGCCATCAGCGCGATCTCGGACTCCTGCGACTCCACCATGCCCCGGGCGAGGCGCCGTTCCGCGGACACCTCGCACCGCTCGACGCAGCCCTGGGCCATGTGCACCCCGCCCCGGTGGTGCCGCGTCATCAACCGCAGGTACAGCACCTCCGCCTGCTTGCCGCTCAGCTTCCCGAGCCGCTTGAGCTCCGCGCCCGTGGCCATCCCCGGCATCAGCGCCCCGTCCTCGCCCGGCGGCATGTCGCCCATGCCCATCCACGCCATGGGCGCGCCCTCGGGGACCTTCGGCAGCTCCCACAGGTCCAGCCAGCCGAGCAGCATGCCCCGCTGGTTGGCCTGGGTCTGGGCGATGTCGTAGGCGAGGCGCCGCACCTCCTCGTCGTCGGTGCGGTCCCGCACGATGTACGACATCTCCACGGCCTGCTGATGGTGGACGGACATGTCCTGCGCGAAGCCCGCGTCGGCCGACGACGTCGCGGGCGAGCCGCCGGAGTCGGAGTCCGTCGCGGCCACCGCCGCCGTGATGCCGCCCGCGGCGACGACCGCCGCCGCGACACAGCCGACCAGCCAGTTCGTACGCCGCCTCACGTCACACCCCACCTCACCGCGCCCACTGCGCCGCCTACCGCGCCCATCGTGCCCACCGCGTCCATCGTGCTCACTGCGCGAGGCCGCTCGTGCACGCCGCCCCCGGCTCCGGCGTCTGCTTGCCCTGGACGTACGTGGAGAAGAACTCCTTGACCTTCGGGTCGTCCGCGCCCGAGACCGTCCGCTGGTGCGCCCACGCGCTCAGCATGACGGGGTCCTTCTGGTCCTCGACCGGGCTCATCAGCGAGTACGGCGTGGCCTTGACCTTCGCCGCCAGCTTCTTCAGGTCGGCCGGCTTCGCCTTGGCGTTGTACGTGACCCAGACGGCGCCGTGCTCCAGGGAGTGCACGGCGTTCACCTCCGGGATCGCCTTCTTGTAGACATCGCCGTTGCAGTTCATCCACACCTGATTGTGGTCCCCGCCGACGGGCGGCGTCATGGGGTAGTTCACCTTCTTGGTGACGTGCGTACGGCCGAGTTTGCCCCAGACCTTCTCGCCGTCGGAGGTGACCTTGTACTTCGGCCAGCCCTTCGCGTCGTCCGAAGAGCCGGAGTCGTCGGACGCCTTGTCGAAGAGGAAGAAGCCGCCCACGCCGAGCGCCGCGACGACGACCGCGCTGACGGTGATCATCAGGGCCCGGCCCCGGCGGTCACGTGTGCGGTCAGCCCGGCGCATCTCCTCTATCCGGGCCTTGCGGGAAGCGTTGCTCGTGTTCTTGGCGGAACCCATGGTGTGTCCTTCTGCGGAAAGGGACGGACGGGACGACGAACGAGTCCGCTGATCGTAATGCGAGGGAGGGGCGGTACTACAGAGCGTCTTCGAATCCATGGCGGTGCCGGAAGGGTCCGAGCCGGAGAATTTGAGGCGCAGATGCGCATTACCTACGCTCGACGGCATGCGGCTCATGCGATCGACCGACCTGGCGCTGCGCACGCTCATGCGCCTGGCCGTGGCGGAGGGGGCGGCCCCCACGACGCGTGAGGTGGCCGCCGACATGGCCGTGCCCTACACCCACGAGGCCAAGGTGGTCGCCGAGCTCCAGAAGCTGGGCCTGCTTGAGGCCCGCCGGGGCAGGGGCGGCGGGCTCGCGCTGACGGAGGCGGGCCGCACCGCGTCGGTGGGCGCGCTTGTGCGGTCCTTCGAGGGCACGGGTGACGTGGTGGACTGCGAGGGCGGCACGCCGTGCCCGCTGAACTCGGCGTGCCGCCTGCGGGACGCGCTCCGCAGGGCGCAGGAGGCGTTCTACGCCTCGCTGGACTCGCTCACGGTGGCGGACATCGTGGCGGCGCCGACGGGCCGCCTCCTGCTGGACATCACGGTCCGGGGCACGGGCTGAGCCGGACCCGCCCCGCGTCTCCTCCTACTCCTGCGCCAGCCACAGGTCGGGCCTACTCCTGCGCCAGCCACAGGTCGGGCCTACTCCTGTGCCAGCCACAGGTCGGGCCCGAACACCTCGTAGTGGATGTCGGCGGCGGCGACCCCGCGCCCGATCAGCTGGGACCGGACGGCCCGCATGAAGGGCAGCGGCCCGCACAGGTACGCGCGCGTGCCCGCGGGAATCGCCGGGAGCGCCGCCAGGTCGACGCGGCCCGTCAGGGCGGCGGGGTGCCCCGCGTCCGGCTGCTCGTAGAAGAAGTGGGTCCCGGCGCCCGGGAGCTTGGCGGTGTACGCCGCGTGCTCGGCGCGCAGCGCGTGCGCGGCGGGGGAGCGGTCGGCGTGCACGACGGTGACGGGCGCGCGGTGCCCGGTGGCGGCGAGCTGCTCCAGCATGGCGACCATCGGGGTGACGCCGATGCCCGCGGAGGCGAGCAGCAGCGGAACGTCGCCGTCCGCCGCGTCGAGGACGAGGTCCCCGTACGGCGGGGAGAGCCGCAGCACGTCGCCCTGCCGCACGCGCGCGTGGAGGTGGTTCGAGACCTCGCCCTCGGGCGCCGCATGGACCCCGGCGGCCCCCCGCACCCGCTTCACGCTGATCTGCCGCACCCCGTGCCCCCGGCCCGCGGGACCGACACCACCGGACAGGCTGTACTGCCGTATCTGCCGTGCCCCGTCGTCCAGTTGGACCTGTACGGAGACGTACTGCCCGGCGCGGCAGTCCGGCGCGGGGACCCCGTCGAGGGGGCGCAGCCGGAAGGTGGCGATGTCCGCGGTCTCCTCGACACGTTCGACGACCTCCCACTCCCGCCAGCCGCCGTCGCCCGCCGTGACGCCCTGCGCGGCGTAGAGCCGCGCCTCGATGGCGATGAGGGCGTTGGCCATGAGCCAGTAGACGTCGTCCCAGGCGGCGGCCACCTCGGGCGTGACCGCGTCGCCGAGCACCTCGGCGATGGCCGCGAAGAGGTGGTGGCGCACGGTCTCGTACTGGCCGGGGGCCACGCCGAGCGAGGCGTGCTTGTGCGCGATGCGGTTCAGCAGCACGTCGGGCCGCTCGTCCGGGCGTTCCACCAGGTGGGTGGCGAAGGCGGCGATCGACCCCGCCAGGGCCCTGCGCTGGGTCCCCGCGGCCTGGTTGCCGCGGTTGAACAGGTCCTTGAGGAGCTCAGGGCGGGCCGTGAAGAGCCGGTCGTAGAAGCGCTCGGTGATTTCGCCGATGGCCGCTCCGACGACGGGAAGCGTGGCGCGGACGGTCGCGGCTGACTGCTCGGACAGCAACGGGACTCCTCAAGGACGAAGAGGTACGGGGGGTTTGCGCCCCCCTTGTCTGTTTCGAGCCCCAAATTAGCATCTGAAATGCAAGTTATAGCGAGGGGGGTGGCCGGGGCGCGGACCGGACGAGGCACCCGCCGCCGTTACGGCCGGGCCGTCGAGCAGGCACTATGGGCAGAGAGCGGCGAGCGGCACGGCTCGGAACGCCGCGGTACGGCTCGGAGCGCCGCGGTACGGGATCCGCAACGTGCGCGAAACCGAGTAATGGGATGCTCGTGTGCCCGGTGCGTCCCGGGAGCCGGGTGCAGGTGGCCTGACCAGCAAGGATGGGTGGAAGCGGAAGATGGACAAGCAGCAGGAATTCGTGCTCCGTACGTTGGAGGAGCGCGACATCCGGTTCGTACGCCTGTGGTTCACGGATGTCCTCGGCTTCCTGAAGTCGGTGGCCGTGGCCCCGGCCGAGCTGGAGCAGGCCTTCGACGAGGGCATCGGCTTCGACGGCTCGGCGATCGAGGGATTCGCCCGGGTGTACGAATCGGACATGATCGCCAAGCCGGACCCGTCGACGTTCCAGGTGCTGCCCTGGCGCGCGGAGGCCCCCGGCACCGCCCGCATGTTCTGCGACATCCTGATGCCGGACGGCTCCCCGTCCTTCGCCGACCCGCGCTACGTCCTCAAGCGCGCCCTGGCCAAGACCTCCGACCTGGGCTTCACCTTCTACACCCACCCCGAGATCGAGTTCTTCCTCCTGAAGGACAAGCCGCTGGACGGCTCGCGTCCCACCCCCGCCGACAACTCCGGCTACTTCGACCACACCCCGCAGAACGTGGGCATGGACTTCCGCCGCCAGGCCATCACGATGCTCGAATCCATGGGCATCTCGGTCGAGTTCAGTCACCACGAGGGCGCGCCGGGCCAGCAGGAGATCGACCTCCGTTACGCGGACGCGCTCTCCACCGCCGACAACATCATGACGTTCCGCCTGGTCATGAAGCAGGTCGCGCTGGAGCAGGGGGTCAACGCGACCTTCATGCCGAAGCCGTTCTCCGAGCACCCCGGCTCCGGCATGCACACGCACCTCTCCCTCTTCGAGGGCGACCGCAACGCGTTCTACGAGTCGGGCGCCGAGTACCAGCTCTCCAAGGTCGGCCGCTCCTTCATCGCGGGCCTGCTCAAGCACGCCGCGGAGATCTCCGCCGTCACCAACCAGTGGGTGAACTCCTACAAGCGCATCTGGGGCGGCTCCGAGCGCACGGCGGGCGCGGGCGGCGAGGCCCCCTCGTACATCTGCTGGGGCCACAACAACCGCTCCGCGCTGATCCGCGTCCCGATGTACAAGCCCGGCAAGACCGGCTCGGCCCGCGTCGAGGTCCGCTCCATCGACTCCGGCGCCAACCCCTACCTGACCTACGCGGTGCTGCTCGCCGCCGGCCTCAAGGGCATCGAGGAGGGCTACGAACTCCCGCCCGGCGCCGACGACGACGTGTGGGCGCTGCGGGACGCGGAGCGCCGCGCCCTCGGCATCGAGCCGCTGCCGCAGAACCTGGGCGAGGCCATCGCCCTCATGGAGAAGTCCGAACTGGTCGCCGAGACGCTCGGCGAGCACGTCTACGACTTCTTCCTGCGCAACAAGAAGCAGGAGTGGGAGGAGTACCGGAGCGAGGTCACGGCCTTCGAGCTGCGGAAGAACCTGCCGGTGCTGTAGGCGCAGGTCAGAGAGCTTTTCACCTGTCGTTCGGGAGGGGCCCACGGTCTTGGACCGTGGGCCCCTCCGGCTGTCTGCCTACCCTTGGGCCGTCTGTGGGCCGTCCGGCGCCGAGCCGGGCCGCTGGAAGACGGAGTCCACGGCCCTTCGGCTCCGCCCCTCGCTGCTTGGCAAGAGGTGCGTGTACACGCGGAGCGTGAAACCGGTATCGGTGTGTCCCGGGTAGGTGCTCGCCTTGCAGGGGTTTCGGTGGAGGTGGTCGTCCTCCACGGCCACCGTGAACACAGCCGAGACGCTCGCGAAGATGACCCGGCGGTACGACGACGCGGGTACTGCTCGTTCAGCTCTGCGAGTCGCTCCCGAATGTGCTCCGGCTTGCTCTGGGATTGACGTATCGGCCACTGTCCATATCGGCTCGATCTTCGTCAGCCACTTCTCGGCAAGTCGCTTCTTGCCGTCGGGGAAGATCTGGGACTTCTCGGTTGCGTCGGGGCCGATGCAGCGGGCGCGGTAGCGCAGGCCGGTGCCGTGGCGGTCGGTCTTGGTGCGGACGGTCTTGCCGGTGGTGGAGATCTCGGTCTTGAACCAGCGGTCTTGGATGTGGCCTGCCATGGGGCGCGGTCCCTTCTCGACAGCAAGCAGGGAGGGCCACAAGGTGGCCCTCCCTGGGAGTTGAACAGCGGCTTTTGCTGGTGACGTCAGGCGGCGTCGGTGTCCATGCGCCGACGTTCGGTGACGTACGCGTGTACGTCTGCGGGGTCGTAGCGGTGTGCTTGCCGATGCGGAATCCGGTCGGTCCGGTGCGCTTCTTGCGCCACTGGTAGACGGTTTCCTTGGGCACCTCGAAGATCTCGGCGATGTCGTCGGGGGTGAGGTACCGATCGGGCAGGCCGCCGCGGAGCGTGCCGCGGGGGTCGGGTTGAGCGGAACTGGGTCGGCTCATGGGGTCCTCGGGAGTTGAGTCACCCTGTTGGTGTCAGGACGTGAAGAACGGGCCGCTTCGCGGCGCGACGGCGAGATGGAGATGCGCCGCCACGACCGCACCCAGGCCCCGCGTGCTGAGAGCGGCCTGCTGCACGCCACCATCGATTGAGGGTGACGGCGGGGCGAGCCAGGAACGGATCGCCGTAAAGCCCTGGGCCAGCAGGGCTGTTGATGCTGGTGGGAAGCGGGCAGGCCCCCTCTCTTGCCCCTCGGTGGGACACGGGGCCGGCGCGGCGGCGTCCACCGGGCCGGGTGGGGCGAACCATCGGTCCCAGCAGAAGGAGAAGGCGCAGTTGACCAGGGTCGGGCAGGCGTGCATCAACGGTCGCCCTCGGGCGGCACACGCGTTCGGGCGCTCGGTGTCGGTGCAGGTGGGACGGGGCTCCGGAGCGGCCTCGGCCGAGGCTGAACCACGGCGGAACCGCGTGAGTGGGGTGGGGGTGCATCAACCCCGCGGGGGACCTCGGATCTAGTGCCACGATGTCTCAACGGGCGCTTGCCGAGGCCCAGTTGACCCGCAGTCCGTGACTGTACCGGGCGCGACGTCCCGGGCACTTCGAGATCCAGAGGTACCTCATGCGCACACACCGTCGGCTGCCCTGTGCCACGCCGAAGCCCGCCATCCGTCCGGACGGCCACCAGACCGTCGTCGTCATCGTGGTGCTCGTCCTCGGCGCCGCACTGGCGCTCACCGGAATGCCCGTCGTCGTCCTGGCCGAGACCCTGACGGCCTGCGGTCTGATCGGCGTCCGGCTGGCTCGCCGCGTTCCGTCCGCGCCCGAGGGAATGTGACCGGGCGGGCCGTGGCGCGCCCGGAACAGCCGGTCTCCACCTCCAACCCGGGCCTGGCGAAGCTCGCGGAGTGGCTGCGTGCCCACCGCAGGGCGGCGGGTCTGACCCACCGGGAGATGGCGGAGAGGTCCGGGTACGACTTCTCCGCCACCACGTACTCCCGTGCCGCGAGCGGGAACCAGGTCCCGCGCCTGCCGGTGGTGGAGGCGTACGCACGGACCTGCGGGGCACCGGTCGGCCAGGCGCGGCGGCTGTGGCAGGCCGCCCGGTACGCCGAGCACCGGCGGAGGTATCCGAGGGCGGGAGTGCCGAGGCCGGACCGGGTCTATGACAGGGACGGGCTGAACCGCGCGCTGCAGGAGCTCTATTACAAGGCGGGGGCGATACCCGTGGACGAGATGGAGCGCCGGGCCGGTGCGCACGGAGAACTGCCGCACAGCACGGTGCTGCGGATGCTGTCGGGCAAGTCCATGTTCGAACTCCCCCAGCTCGTGGCCTTCCTGCGGGTGTGCGATGTGACCGACGGCGTCGAATGGGGGCGATGGCGCAGCGCCTGGCACCGGGCCCACCGGCATCGGGAGGTGGAGCGGATGGCGCGGCGGCTGGCCCGGCTGCACGAGGCGTCGGCGCGCAGCCGTCGCAGCGCCCGCGACCAGGACCCCGCGCACCGGAGCCCCGCGACCCCTGCGGAGCCCCGGAGCCTTCCGTATCCCTCTGTGGGCCTCGCGATGCCACGGAACCGTCCCACGGGGGACGGCCGGCCGCCGCCTTGAGCACGCTCCACGACAGCGCCCCCGCTTCCGGGGGAGAAGCGGGGGCGCCACGTCGTACGGGCGGATCAGAGCTTCGGCACGATCGCCTCACGCAGCGGTGTCGTCGCGCGGACCCGGTACTCCTGGATCGACCAGCCGTTGCCGTCCGGGTCCGAGAAGTACATGAACGTGGCGCCGTCCTGCGGGGCGTGCTCGACCGGCTCGGTGATGTCCAGGCCGCGGGCGACGAGCTCGGCGTGCGCGGCCTTGGCGTCGGGCACGCACAGCTGCAGGCCCTGGTAGCTCCCGGCGGCCGGGCGCGGCCCGCGGACCGACTCCCAGATCGTGTCGCCCAGGGCGATGGAACAGCCCGAACCCGGCGGGGTCAGCTGGACGATGCGCATGCCCGGCATGATCTCGGTGTCGATGTCGACGTGGAAGCCCAGCTTGTCGCGGTAGAACTCCATGGACCGGTCGATGTCGCTGATGGGCAGCGGGATCACTTCGAGTGTGTATTCCATGACCCGCAGTACACCAGGGCGCGGGGCCCCTGTCAGTGCCCCCGGCGCGGTGTCCCTCCACGAGGGCGGCTCCGCGCGCGCCGGGTGCGCCGGTCAGGCCGTAGGCTCGGGCCGAGGAGTGATCGAACGGAGGCTCGGCATGACGGTGCCGCAAGGACGACGGAGCAGCACGTTCACCCGGCTGCTGCGGCACGGCTTCACCGACCCGTCCACCGCGGAGCGGCTCCTCGACGACCCGGCGCTGAGCGCCGTGCGCGACGACCCGCTGCTCCTCGACGCGCTCGGCGCCACCGCCGACCCCGACCTGGCGCTGATCGGCCTCGTCCGGCTCGTGGAGGGCCAGGAGAGCGACCTCAGTCGGCGGGAGCTGCTCGACACCCTCGTCACCGCGAAGCCCTTGCGCGACCGCCTCCTCGCCGTCCTCGGCGCCTCCGAGGCGCTCGCCGACCATCTGGCCAGGCACCCCCGCGACTGGCAGGCCCTCGCCACGTACGAATCGGCCGATCTGCACCCCGGTGTGGAGGAGTTCGAGCGGGGCCTCGGCGACGCCACCGACCCGGTCTCGCTGCGCGTCGCCTACCGCCGCTGCCTGCTCTCCATCGCGGCGCGCGACGTCTGCGGCACGACGGACGTCGCCGAGGCGGCGGCCGAGCTCGCGGACCTCGCGACGGCGACGCTGCGGGCGGCGCTCGCCATGGCCCGCGCGGCGGCGCCCGGCGACGCGGCGCAGTGCAGGCTCGCGGTGCTCGCGATGGGCAAGTGCGGCGGGCACGAGCTGAACTACGTCTCCGACGTCGACGTCATCTTCGTCGGCGAGGCGGTCGACGGCGCCGACGAGGACAAGGCGGTGCGGGCCGCCACCCGGCTGGCCTCGCACATGATGCGGATCTGCTCCGAGACGAACGTGGAGGGCACGATCTGGCCCGTCGACGCGAACCTCCGCCCCGAGGGCAGGAACGGCCCTCTGGTGCGCACCCTCTCCAGCCATCTCGCCTACTACCAGCGCTGGGCGAAGACCTGGGAGTTCCAGGCGCTGCTCAAGGCCCGCCCGGTCGCGGGCGACCTCGCGCTCGGCGAGGAGTACGTCGCCACGCTCGCCCCCCTCGTCTGGCACGCCGCCGAGCGCGAGAACTTCGTGCCCGACGTGCAGAAGATGCGCCGCAGGGTCATCGAGAACATCCCGGTGGGGGAGATCGACCGGGAGCTCAAGCTCGGCCCCGGCGGGCTGCGGGACGTCGAATTCGCCGTCCAGATGCTGCAGTTGGTGCATGGGCGCAGTGACCCCTCGATCCGGAGCGGGTCCACGCTGGTGGCGCTGCAGGCGCTCGGCGCGGGCGGTTACGTGGGGCGTGTGGACGCCGCCCAGCTCGACGACGCGTACCGCTTCCTGCGCTCCCTCGAACACCGCATCCAGCTCTACCGCTTGCGCCGCACCCACCTCGTCCCGGAGGGCGACGCGGACCTGCGGCGCATCGGCCGCTCCCTGGGCATGCGCACCGAGCCGATCACCGAGCTCAGCCGGGCCTGGAAGCGGCACACCTCCGTGGTGCGCCGCCTGCACGAGAAGCTCTTCTACCGCCCGCTGCTCGACGCCGTCGCCCAACTCGCCCCGGGCGAGGCGCGGTTGAGCACGGCGGCGGCCCGCGAGCGCCTGGTCGCCCTCGGCTACGCGGACCCGAGCGCGGCGCTCAGGCACCTGGAGGCGCTGGCGTCCGGGGTCTCCCGCAAGGCGGCCATCCAGCGCACCCTGCTGCCCGTCCTGCTCGGCTGGTTCGCCGACTCCGCCGACCCGGACGCGGGCCTCCTCGGCTTCCGCAAGGTCTCCGACGCGCTGGGCAAGACCCCCTGGTACCTGCGGCTGCTCAGGGACGAGGGCGCGGCGGCAGAGAACCTCGCCCGCGTCCTCTCCGCCGGACGCCTCGCCCCCGACCTGCTGCTCCGCGCCCCCGAGGCGGTCGCTCTGCTCGGCGACTCCCGTGGCCTCGAACCCCGCGGCCGCGCCGCCCTGGAGCAGGAGGTCCTGGCGGCGGTGCGCCGCGCGGACGGTGCCGGGCAGGCCGTGACGGCGGCGCGCGGCGTGCGCCGCCGGGAGCTGTTCCGTACGGTCGCGGGGGACATCATCGGCTCCTACGGCACGGAGGAGAGCCCCGCCGAGGCCGATCCCGGCGCGCTGGTCGACCGGGTGGGCGACGCGGTCTCGGACCTGACGGCCGCCACCATCGCGGGCACGCTGCGCGCGGTCGTCCGGGAGGGCTGGGGCGACACGCTCCCCACCCGCTTCGCGGTCATCGGCATGGGCCGCTTCGGCGGCCACGAGCTGAGCTACGGCTCGGACGCGGACGTCCTTTTCGTGCACGAGCCGCGCGAGGGCGCCGACGAGCAGGAGGCGGCGAAGGCCGCGGCCAAGGTCGTCGCCGAGATGAGCCGTCTGCTCCAACTCCCCTCCGCCGACCCGCCGTTGCTCATCGACGCGGATCTGCGTCCGGAGGGCAGGAGCGGCCCGCTCGTCCGCACCCTGGGCTCGTACGAGGCGTACTACCGCCGCTGGTCCCTCGTCTGGGAGTCCCAGGCACTGCTGCGGGCCGAACCGGTCGCGGGCGACGAGGAGCTGGGGCGCGCCTTCATCGACCTCGTCGACCCCCTGCGCTACCCCGTGGAAGGACTCGGTGAGGACGCGGTCCGCGAGATCCGCCGCCTCAAGGCCAGGATGGAGGCGGAGCGGATGCCGCGCGGTTCGGACCCGACGCTCCACGCCAAGCTGGGCCGCGGCGGCCTCTCCGACGTCGAGTGGACCGTCCAGCTCCTGCAGTTGGAGCACGGCTGGGCCGAGCCGGGGCTGCGCACGACCCGCACCCGCGAGGCCCTCGCGGCGGCGTGCGCGGCCGGGCTGATCCCGACGGACGACGCGGCGATCCTCGACGAGGCGTGGGTCCTCGCCGCGCGGGTGCGCAACGCGGTGATGCTGGTGCGCGGCCGCGCGGGTGACACGTTCCCCTCGGACGGGCGTGAACTGGCCGCCGTCGCGCGGTACTTGGGCTACGACACGGGGCACGTCGGTGACATGCTCGACGACTACCGGCGGATCACGCGGCGGGCTCGTGCGGTGGTGGAGGAGCGGTTCTACGGGGCGGTGTGAGCCCGCCCCAGGGCCGATCGGCGCCCCGGCTGCCCCATCGGGCACCGAACGCTGCCCTCGCGCACCTGGCCCGGCACCCGCTCCGTGGCGTATCCAGGAAGAGTTCGAGTCCGTCTGCCTGGAGGCCTCCATGCGTGCCCGCGAAACCGCCCGACCTGCTGATGGGGACAGGGTCGGCCGCGTACCGGCCCGTTCCGCCGGGGCCCCGGCGAGCGTGGGTGGCCTGTCCGCCCAGGAGGTCCGTGCGCTGCAGCGCACGGCGGGCAACGCCGCCGTCGTCGAGGCCGTGCAGCGCTCCGCCGTCCACGACGTGCTCCGCGGCGGCGGCCGGCCGCTCGACAGCGCCACCCGCAGCGACATGGAAGCCCGTCTGGGCGCGGACTTCTCCGACGTCCGCATCCACGACGACAGCGCCGCGAAGGACTCCGCCGCCGAGGTCGGCGCCCGCGCCTACACCTCCGGCAGCCACGTCGTCATCGGCGACGGCGGCGCCGACCGGCACACCCTCGCCCACGAGCTGACGCACGTCATCCAGCAGCGCCAGGGGCCGGTCGCGGGCACCGACAACGGAGCGGGGCTCAGGGTTTCCGACCCCTCCGACCGCTTCGAGCGCGAGGCCGAGGCCAACGCCCACCGGGTCCTGTCCGGACCGGCGCCCGAGGCCCACGGGCCGGTGACGGCGCAGCGCGCCACCGGCGCCTCGCACGCGCCCGACGTGCAGCGCGCGACCGCGGTCCAGCGCGTCAACGGCACCGACGCCGGGCCCCGGGTCGACTGGGACCAGTTGCTGAACATCATCGTCGGCCGGGACCGCAGCCTCGGCGGGTTCCAGTTCGGCACCGACTGCCGCAACAACGGTGGCAACAACCTCATCTCCCGGGCCGTCACGGTGACCGTGAGCGACGGCGGCACGACGGCCAAACTGGCCGTCCACCTCAACGTCATGCTCACCAGCGGCGGCGAGGTCAGGGACCGCAGGACGGGCGAGTCCACGGCCACGATCAAGGGTTCGCTCTTCCACCTGACGGCCCGCCCGGACGAGGGCCAGGCCCGGATCAACCAGAGCGGCGCCTCCCAGCTCACCGCGGAGGAGTCCATCCACGTCGGCCGCAACAACGCCAAGGGCTGGAACAACCGGCCCGGCAACACCGCGGAGCTCGCGCGCAGCGTCGGCGTCTCGGCGGAGGCGCTGATCGCCGCGCTGGAGGCCAAGTACCCGCTCGGGGGCATGCAGGGCATGATCGACGACTTCAAGAACGACGTGGGCCGCGCGGTCGTCCACGGCCTCGTCCCGGACGTCGTGCACGTGAAGTGGGACGGCGACGAGTCGTTCGGCTAGCCCTGGCCGTCCGAAAAAAACCGCTACGCCTTGACCGGCGGCAGGTCCCGCTCGCCCTCGACAGCCACCTCGCGCGCCAGCGCGTACGGCATCGCGCCGTACCAGAGGCGGGCCACCAGGAACCCGAAGGCCAGGCAGATCATGCCGCCGACCGCGTCCAGCCAGAAGTGGTTGGCCGTGGCCACGATCACGACGAGCGTCGCGGTGGGGTAGAGCAGGCCGAGGACCTTCACCCACGGCACCGACGCCAGGGCGAAGATGGTCAGGCCGCACCAGAGGGACCAGCCGATGTGCATCGACGGCATCGCCGCGTACTGGTTCGACATGCTCTTGAGGTCGCCCGACGCCATCGAGCCCCACGTCTGGTGGACGACCACGGTGTCGATGAAGTGCGTGCCGTTCATCAGGCGCGGCGGTGCCAGCGGATACAGGTAGTAGCCGACCAGGGCCACCGCCGTCGTCGCGAAGAGCACCAGGCGGGTGGCCGCGTACCGCCCGGGGTGCTTGCGGAAGAGCCAGACCAGGACGCCGAGCGTCACCACGAAATGCAGCGTCGCGTAGTAGTAGTTCATGCCGGTGATGAGCCATGTCACCGAGTCCACGGCATGGTTGACGCTCTGCTCGACCGCTATGCCCAGATGGCCCTCGACGCGCCAGATCCAGTCGGCGTTGCGCAGCGCCTGCGACTTCTGTTCCGGCACGGCGTTGCGGATCAGTGAGTACGTCCAGTAACTCACCGCGATCAGCAGGATCTCGAACCAGAGGCGGGGGCGGCGAGGGGTGCGCAGACGGCTGAGACGACGTGCGGGACCGCGCCCATTGCGGGTGTCGTGCTCGCCCGCGCTGGGTGATGAAGCGGGCCTCTGCCCGCCCTCAAGTGTCGTCACAGTCGTCTCACCCATAGGGACAGAGTCTGCCAGATCCACACCCTTCGACCGATCATCCCCTGGTCGGGTTCGGGCCGCATTCTCTACGCCACGGGGACGAGGCCGCCGTACGCGTGTGGCCCTTGGGGCGCCTGGGCCCCAAGGCCGTTGAATCCCGAACCGGAGACCGATGGCCGTGCGGCCACGGAACAGGACCGTACCGGCCGGTATCAGGCGGCCCACCAGACCGCCGTGTCGGCGGGGAGCACGGTCCTGCCGGCGCCAGGACCGACGTCCGCGCTCGCCAGCAGCAGGGTACCGGGGGTGGGCAGCGCCACGGGCGACGCGGTGAGGTTTACCGTACAGACGAACGAGCCGCCGCGGCCGGTGCGCCGGAAGGCGAGCACGCCATCGGGCGACGGCAGCCACGCGATGTCGCGGCCCGCGCCGAGGGCCGGGTGGGCGCGCCGCACGGCGAGCGCGCGCCGGTAGAACTCCAGCGTGGAATCCGGATCGCCGGTCTGCGCCGCCACCGAGAGGTCCCGCCAGGAGTCCGGCTGCGGCAGCCAGCTCGGACCGCCATCGGCGGGCCCGAAGCCGAACGGCGCCCGCCGCCCGGACCACGGCAGCGGCACCCGGCACCCGTCCCGCGTGCCCTCCTGCCCGGCGCCGCGGAAGAACGCCGGGTCCTGACGCACCTCGTCGGGCAGCTCGGTGACCTCGGGCAGGCCGAGCTCCTCGCCCTGGTAGAGGTAGGCGGAGCCGGGCAGCGCCAGCATCAGCAGCGTGGCCGCCCGCGCCCGGCGCAGGCCGCGGGCCGCGTCGCCGTCGGCGAAACGCGTGGCGTGCCGTACGACGTCGTGGTTGGAGAGCACCCAGGTGGCGGGCGCGCCCACGGCGTTCATCGCGGTGAGGGAGCGGTCGATGACGTCGCGCAGCGCGGCGGCGTCCCAGCCCGTCGTCAGGTACTCGAAGTTGAACGCCTGGTGCAGCTCGTCGTGGCGCAGGTACCGGGCGCTGCGCTCGACCGTCGGGGTCCACGCCTCGGCGACGGCGATGCGCTCCGCGCCGTACTCCTGGAGGATGCGGCGCCAGTCGCGGTAGATGGCGTGCACGCCGTCCTGGTCGAAGTACGGCACCTCCTGCTTGCCGAGCAGTTTGACCTGCTCGCCGTGGCCGATGTCCGGCAGGCCCGACGCCTTGACCAGGCCGTGGGCGACGTCGATGCGGAATCCGTCGACGCCGAGGTCGAGCCAGAAGCGCAGTACGGAGCGGAACTCCTCGTGGACCGCGGGATGGTCCCAGTTGAAGTCCGGCTGCTCGGGCGCGAAGAGGTGGAGGTACCACTCGCCGTCCTCGACGCGGGTCCAGGCGGGGCCTCCGAAGACGGACTCCCAGTCGTTCGGGGGGAGTTCACCGTCGGGGCCGGTGCCGGGGCGGAAGTGGAAACGGTCGCGGGCCGGAGCTCCGGGGCCCTCCCGCAGCGCCTCCTGGAACCACTCGTGCCGGTCCGAACAGTGATTGGGCACGATGTCGAAGATGACGCGCAGGCCGAGGGCGTGCGCCTCGCGGATGAGACCGTCGGCGTCGGTGAGAGTGCCGAACATCGGGTCGACGGCGCGGTAGTCCGCCACGTCGTAACCCGCGTCGGCCTGCGGCGACGCGTAGAAGGGCGAGAGCCAGACGGCGTCCACGCCCAGGTCGCGCAGGTGCGGCAGGCGGGCCGCGATGCCGGGCAGGTCGCCCATGCCGTCGCCGTTCCCGTCGGCGAAGCTGCGTGGATAGACCTGGTAGATGACGGCGTCGCGCCACCACTGCGGTACGGGCGCGGAGTCGGTGGCGGCGGGCGCGGCGGTCACGTGCTGCGTCATGAAGTCCCTCGGAGGTGCGGGGAGTTACGTGGGCTGGGGGGCCGGAGGCGTCCGGGGTCCGTTGCGGGGCTCGATGCCGTGGGCGGTGCCGGTGGCGGACCGGCACACGCTGGTGAACGCCGTGCGGAACGCGAAGGTCACGAACGTGTCCGCCGCCCCGGCGGTGGCCGGGGCCCGTCGGGCGCGCGGGCCGCCGGGGCGCCCGTACCCGGCGCCACGGGCGCAGATCCTATCGCCAAGCACACGGCCCACGGCGAAAGTTCCGGGATCTTCACTGGTCCCGGTCGCAGCGGCCTCGCCGACTCCCGGAGCGCCCCGCGGAGCGCTAATTTGGTCGGCAGGCCCAACGGGGGTCTGTCCCACCAGCTCCAAGGGGCCCCGCGTGAGCGTCAACGGCAAGGCAGGCACCACGATTCTGGTGGTAGACGACGTCGCCGCCAGCCGATACGCACTGGGCGCGGTCCTGCGCAGGGACGGCCACCGCGTCGTCCTCGCCGCCAGCGCCGGCGAGGCCCTCATCGAGCTCGACGTGCGCGGGCGGGCCGGGCAACTGCCCGACGTGGCGCTCGTCGACGTCGGGCTGCCCGACATGAGCGGCTTCGAACTGTGCCGCCGCATGAAGGAGACGCCGCCCTTCGCCGCCCTGCCCGTCGTGCACTTCTCGGCCGCCAGGACCGCGCCCGCCGACCGGTGCCGCGGCCTCGACGCGGGCGGCGAAGCGTATCTGACGGTGCCCGCCGAGCCGGAGGAGATCCAGGCTGTCGTGCGCGCGGCCGCCCGCGGCGCGCGCCACCGCTGCGACGCCGAGGCCCAGGCCGGGCACCTGACCCGGCTCGCGGAGACCACCCTCGACGTGCAGTCGGCCCGCTGCCCGCGCGAGCTCGCCGAGGCCGCCGCGGCCGGCACGGCCCGCCTCACCCACGGCCCGGCGGCCGCGTTCGTCCTCGGCGACGACGGCGAGCTCCACCGGGGCCTGTCCCCGCGCAAGGCCGCCGTCGCGCTGCCCGACGACGGCGCCCACGCGGCGGTCGTCCGCCTGATCCAGCGCGGCATGGCAGGCCGTACGGGCGTGCGCGAGACCGTCGTGCCCGAGCCCCTGTGGCCGCCCGGCTTCTTCCACACCGAGCCGTCCGGGGGCGCCCGGCTCCCCGAGGGCGCCCGGCTGACCCTGGCCCGCGCCCGCGAGGGCTGCGCACCCGTCGCCCTCGCCACCCCCGCGTACGCCCGGGGGCTGCGGCCCGGCACCGGACACCTCGTGGCACGGCTGGCCAACGCCACGGCGGTCGCCGCCGAACGACTGCTCATGTACGAGATGGAGCGCCACATCGCCCTGACCCTGCAGCGCAGCTTCCTGCCGGCGCACGTCCCCCAGACACCCGGCACCGAAGTCGTCGTCCGCTACGAACCCGCCTCCCGCGACACGGAGATCGGCGGCGACTTCTACGCCGCGCTCGGCACCTCCCAGGGCCTGCTCACCGCCATCGGCGACGTCGTCGGCCACTCCCTGGAGGCCGCCACCGTGATGGTCGAGATCCGGCACGCGCTGCGCGCGTACTGCGTCGAGGACCCCGACCCGGGCAGGCTCGCGAGCCGCCTCGACAGGATGCTGCAGCGCTACCACCCCGAGGTGACGGCCACCCTCTGCCTGGCGCTCACGGACCCCTCCGACGGACGCACCCGCGTCGCCAACGCCGGACACATCCCGCCCCTGATCATCGGCGACGACGGCACCGCCGCCTACCTCAGGGCGAGCGGCCCGCTGCTCGGCCTCGGCCTGCCCCGGCCCGAGCCCACCGAGACGGTCCTGCTCCCCACCGACCGGCTCCTCATGGTCACCGACGGGCTCATCGAGACCCGCGGCACCGACCTCGCGGTCTCCATGGAGCACCTGCGCACGGTCGCGGCCGACGGACCGCCCGGCGTCACGGCCCTCTGCGACACGCTGCTCACCTGCCTCGGCCACGACCGCGACGACGACATCGCGCTGCTCGTGATGCGCCTGCGCGAGGCCGGCACCTGACCGCCCCCGGCCGCGGCCCGCGGCGGCGACGCGCCGCTCGGCGTCCGCGAGGAGTTCCCGGCCCGGCGGTGGTCATGGGGCGAGCGCGACCAGCCGTTCGATCAGGGCGGCGAACGGGCCGTCGGGTGGTTCCGCGGCGAGGATGCCGCGCAGCAGCGACGCCATCTCCGGGTCGTACGCGGCGCTCACCGCGGTCAGCGCCGCGAAGTCGTGCACCAGCTGCAACTCCAGCTCCGCGCGGGGGATGCGGCGGCCGTCCAGCCAGATCAGCGCCGTGGACTCGGCGAGCGAGATCCAGGAGCGCACCACGAGTTCGAGCCGGGCGGGCGGGTCGGTGATGCCCAGATGCGCGAGGATCTGGTCGTACGCGGCCTGGCGCACCGAGTCGATCAGCGCGTTCGTCGTCGAGACGGCCTCGTGCGCGTAGGCGCCGCCCGCGGAGACCGCGGGGCCGCCCCGCATCAGCGCGGAGAAGCCGGGCCCGTGCTCGTCGACGAAGTCGAGGAAGCGGCGCATCACGCGCTGCAGCCGGGCGCCGAGCGGCCCTTCGCGCGGCTCCACGAACCGGCCGGCCAGATCCTCCGCCGCCCGGCGCAACGCCGCCTCGTACAGGCTGAGTTTGCCGGGGAAGTAGTGGTAGACCAGCGGGCGCGAGATGCCCGCGGCCGCTGCTATCTCGTCGATGGAGACGTCGTCCGGCGAGCGGTGGCTGAACAGTTCGAGCGCGACCCCGATCAACTGCTCCCGCCGCTCTTCGACACCCATCCTGCGGCGCACCCCGGTTGTCATGCGAACACCTTACCGAGCAGAACCGGCCCTTCGGCGGGCCGGTCCGTGCCTGCCGGTGTCAGGGCGGGCCACTCGTCTCACATGTCGAGCACGAGCCGCTCGCCGCGCGCCCGCGAGACGCAGAGGAGCATGGACGCGGCCCGCTCGCCGTCGTCAAGGAGCTCGTCGCGGTGGTCGATCTCCCCTTCCACGACGCGCTGTTGGCACGTTCCGCAGAAACCCTGCTCGCAGCTGTACGGGGTGTCGGGCAGCTCGGCGCGGACGGCGGCGAGCACCGTGGTGTCCGCGGCGACCGCCACCGTGCGCCCGCTGCGCCGCAGTTCGACCTCGAAGGGGGCGTTGCCGTCGAGGCAGGTGCGGGGCGAGAACCGCTCCAGGTGCAGCGTGCACCCCTCGGGCAGCGCGGCTTCGACGGCGTCCATCAGGGCCTCGGGGCCGCACACGTGGACGGCGGTGCCACGCGGTGTGCCGGCCAGGAAGGCGGCGGGGTCCGGCAGCCCGGCCTCGTCCTCGGCGACGACGGTGACCCGCTGCCGCCCGGCGCCGCCGAGCTTCTCGATCTCTTCGAGGAACGGCATCGAGCCGCGCGAACGGCCCCCGTACAGCAGCCGCCAGTCCGCCCCGGACGCCTCGACAGCCCGCAGCATCGGCAGGATCGGCGTGATCCCGATGCCGCCCGCCACGAAGGCGTAGGACGGGGCGTCGGCGAGCGGGAAGCGGTTGCGGGGTCCGCGCACCTCGACCTCGACGCCCTCCCCGAGCCGCTCGTGCACCTCGCGCGAGCCGCCTCTGCCGCCCTGTTCGGCGCCGATCAGGCGGGTCGCGACGGTGTACGAGGAGGAGTCCTCGGGGTCGCCGCAGAGCGAGTACTGCCGTACGAGCCCCGAGGGCAGCACGACGTCGAGGTGGGCGCCCGGCTCCCACTTCGGCAAGTCGCGTCCTTCCAGGCGCAGTTGGACGACGCCGTCGGCGACGCGCTCGTGCCGGGCGACGGTGAGCCTGAGCGCCCGGGAGCGCGGCCGCCCGGAGACCGGCTCCTCCAGGGCGGGCAGCGGCCACAGCGGGGAGGTCTCGATGCGGCGGCGCAGGGCTCGCCTGGTGAGCAGGGCGACGCCCGCGACGAGGGCGACGGTGCGGATGCGGGGCATGTCAGGCGGCTCCCTTCCCGGCGGCGAGCGCGGCGACGGCCGCGGGCGAGGAGGCGAGGTAGGCGACGGCCTGTGCCGTGCTGCCCTCCTGCGAGGGGTGGTAGTCCCGGCTGAGGTAGCGGGGGATGGAGCGGATCATGTCCCCGGCGGTGGGCAGCGTCCCCGCCTTGCCGCTGCGGTAGAAGTCCTTGAAGGACGCCTTGCCGTCGGCGAGCGTCGGGTCGTTCTCCATGAAGAACCGCGTCCCGCGCTGCCAGAGGAAGACCAGGGCGCTGAACGCGGTCGCCCAGGTCCTGGCCCGGCGCCGGTAGCCGCCGTCGACGTGCATGAACAGGTCGAAGGCGACGGAGCGGTGCTCGACCTCCTCCGCGCCGTGCCAGCGGAGCAGGTCCAGCATCGTCGGGTCGGCGCCCCTGCGGTCCAGCTCCTCGGCGTTGAGCACCCAGTCGCCGAGGAAGGCGGTGTAGTGCTCGATGGCGGCGATCATCGCGACGCGCTCCATCAGCCACCAGCGGCGCGCCTTGCCGGGCGGCAGCGTCCGGTCGCCGAGCAGCTTCTCGAAGAGCCAGTCGACCTGCGCGGTGTACGGCGTCGGGTCGAGCCCCTGTTCCTTGAGGTGCGGCAGGACCTCGTCGTGGGCCTGCGAGTGCATGGCCTCCTGGCCGATGAAACCGATGACGTCCTCGCGCAGTCTCTCGTCCCGGATGAGCGGCAGGACCTGCTTGTAGACGTGCACGAACCAGCGCTCACCGGCGGGCAGCAGCAGGTGCAGCACGTTGATGGTGTGCGTGGTGAACGGGTCGTCCGGGAGCCAGTGGAGCGGGGTGTTCTCCCAGGAGAAGGAGACGTTGCGTGCCTTGAGCGGTATGTGCTCGGACGCGACGGGCTCGGGCACCCGGCTCTGCGTATTAGACATGGCGTCAATGTACTGAGCGGTAGTTCGGCGGTACAGGGGTCTGCGGAAGGAACTTCGGCGGCTACCGGGGCGGGCTCAGCTTCCTGCCGCCCGGCAACGTGCCGGTCAGACTGAGCTCGGCGTCCCGCTCCGTCCTCCTCGCAAGGACATGGCCCGGCACCCGCGCGCCGCCCGTCGCGGTGAGGGACGCCACGTCCTTGCTGCCGGCGGCGAGCAGGTACCAGGTGCCCCCGCGCGACTTCCAGCGGACCCCCGCGAGGACGTGGGGATCGCGGCTGCCGCACGTCGCGGAGTCCTCGGCCTTGGCGGCGACCGCGCCCGCGGGCCCGTCGGCCGTCTGGAACTGGGCGAGGATCCGGCTGCCGGCGCCCCGCCAGGTATCGGCGCGGGTGCAGACCCATTGCGCCGTGCCGTTGCCCTCGGGCAGCGTCTGGCGCGCGTACGCCCATGAGTTCACGGCCCGGACGCCGTTCGAGCGCACCGAGGCCAGGGAGCACGCGGACTTCGACCACTGGGCGGGCGTGGCCTCGCGCGGGGCCTCGGGGCGGCCCGCGGTCAGATGGGCGGGGACGAGCTCGCCGAGGTCGGACGACATGCGCACCGCGCCGGACTCGTCACGCAGCAGCAGCGCGTTCCACGACGTGCACTGCCCGCTCTGCGCGGGCCCGGCGAACGGGTCGGTGACACCGTCGTCCGAGCGGTGCAGGGCGACCGCCTCCGCGGCGGGCTTGAGCAGGTCCTGCACCGAGACGGACCTGACCCACGGGGCGGTCAGATAGCGGATGTTGCCGTCGGCGCGGTCCACGACGACGGCGTTCGCCTCGGTGCCGCCGGCGCCGTCCACCCGCGCGAAGTCGAGGGCCGCGCCACTCGCGCCCTCCCTCGGCTCGGCGTACCGCACGATGCGCAGGCCGTCGTAGAGCAGCACCACGCGCGCGGAGTCGACGTCACCGGCGAAGAGCAGCTGGGCGGGGCCGGGCGGCGCCCCGGACGGGGAGCCCGGGGTCGCGGAGACCCGCACGGACTCACCGGGCCGCGCCCAGACGGCGAGGGCGCGGCGCAGCAGCGCCCGGTCGCCGATGAGGTTGCCGCGGGCGGGCCACACGGAGAAGTCGGTGCGCGGGGACCGCTTCCAGGCCGAGGCCGTGGCCACCGTCAACTGGCCCGGGTCGAGGGCGGCCCGGCCCGCCGGGTTCTGCGCGTACGGGGGAGCGGCGGCGCCGTCGGGCCCCCAGCCCTCGCCCGGCAGCCCGAGCAGCGCTCCGCAGACCAGCGCGGCGACGGCCGCGACGCCCGCCGCCTTCATGTGCTGCCTGCGCCGCATCAGATCGGTCGGCCTGGCCTGCAGGGAGCAGGGGTCGAACTCGGGCGACGCGAGCAGGTCGTACCGCTCCTCGACGTCGTCGGCCTCGTCCAGGGCGTCCTCGGGGTCGTCGCATCCGGCGGCGGCGAGCACGGCGGCCACGGCCGTGTCGTCGAGTTCCTCAAGGCCGCGCAGTACGTAGGCGGCGCGCGCGGCGCCGGACAGGGCGGACATCCGCTGGTCGAGGGCGAGTTCGTCGGCGCCACCCGAGCGCGGGAACAGCCGCAACCCTCTCACCTGCGGAAACAGCGGCGGCAGCTGGGCCCGCTTGGGCCAGGAGGTCCACCGCAGGGGCTGCCCGGCCTCCAGGGCGCTGCGCAGCACCCGCAGGCGTACGTACGCGTACCCGGGGTCAGCGTGGGGGCCGGAGCCGCGCTGCGCCGGGACGAGGGCCGCGTCGGCGCTCTTGCGGCTGCGCGGCAGGGCGCGCTGGGTGAGGGCGTGGGCGGTCAGGACCCGGCGGTTGCGGCCGAGGCTCGGCGGCAGCACCAGGTAGGCCAGCCGGACGAGCCGCGGGTAGTGCTCGACGAGGGCGGCCTCGGCCTGCTCCACGTCGACGACGGCCGCGGGACCGCTGGGGGTCGGGGGCTTCGGGTGAGACTGCACATTCGACGACACGTTCAGCAAAACGAGCGAATCGTCGGATGGTCACCTCATGCCGGGGTGTCCTCCACGAGCGCGCGGGCGTAGTTGGCCATCGACCGCTGGTAGCGCGGCAGGTGGGGAGCGAGGGCGCCGAGCGCCAGGGCGAGCCCCTCGCGCTCGCGCCCGAGGCTCGCCAGGCACAGCGCAAGACAGGCCCGCACGGCGTCGTCCAACTCGTCGCTCGGAGCGAGGAGTTCCGGGGTGAGGAGGGCGACGCCTTCCTCGGCCCGCCCGGTGTTCCGCAGGGAGCTGGCCAGCTGCACGGCGGTCCGCCGCCTGCGGTACGGCGGCAGCCCGCGCTCCAGCGCTTCCTGATAAAGGGGCACGGCGCGGTCGGAGTGGCCGGTGGAGTCGAAGGCGCAGGCCCGCTCGAAGAGGCCGACGGGGTCCCCTTCGGGGAGTTCGGCGGCGAGTTCGTCGATGGCGGCGCGGAACTCCCCGGCGTTCTCCTCGCCGTAGGCGTCCAGTGTGTCCCACGTCGCCGCGAGCCGCTTCTCCCAGTCGTCATCCATTCCCTCACCCTCGCACCGCGGGCCCCCTCACGTCACTCCCTTTACGCGTAGCGGCCCGCGACCGCGCGGCGCTACGCGTCGACCTTCCAGCCGCTGAACTCCACCGTCCCGCGCCCGCCGTCGCCCCCGTTCGTGGCGCTCATGAACATCCCCACGTCCTGCGCCGCCACCGCTCCGGCCACGGTCACCGTCGCCACGGTCCGCCAGGAGGCGCCGTCGTCCGTGGAGCAGGCCCCCGTGAAGGAGTCCCCCGCGCGCGAAAGCCTCAGCAGCACCGGCGCCTTGATCCCGGTGAGCCGCTTGTACGTGTCCAGGGTGCCGTCGCCGTTCGTGTCGTACGACAGGACGACGCCGTTGGCCGGTGTGACGGCGAGGTTCACGATCCCGCGCGAACCGGGCGTGCCCAGCGCCGCGCGGCTGATGATGCCCGCCCGCGCCCACGGCCCCGAGACCGTCTGGGAGTCGACCCGCACCGTCACCGACACCCCGTCCCGCAGCGCCGCGTCCCGGTACAGCGCACCGAATTCCGTCGTCCCCTTCCACAGGTCCGCGCCGCCGCCGTCGATCGCGTACCGCCCGTCCAGCTCTCCGAAGACGGCGCCGCTGTTCGTGTACGTCCGCCACGCACCGCTCACCGGACCGGCCTCGTACAGGGTGCCTTCGTGGACGGACCGCACCCGTCGCTCGCCCGCGGGGCCGTACTTCACGGTGATCTCGTACGGCAGCGGGCGCAGCGGCCGGTCCAGGGGCGTGTCCGGCGCGTCGGCCCGCCACCGGGCCTTCGCCGTGCCCGCGGGCGGGACCCTCGGCAGCGACACGGGTCCCGTCGGCTCCGCGTCGATGCCGGTCAACGTGAAGTCGACGCGGCCCGTGGCGCGCAGCCCGTTGACGTTGCGGAAGACGGCCTCAAGGCGGGCGTGGCCGCCCGGCGGGAGAGCGGGCGGCTCCGCGGTGACCGTGAGGTCGCCCTGGTAGGGCGCGCGGGCCAGGACGTCATGGACGCGGGACGCGGTGCGGTAGGCGGAGCCGACGGGCCGCAGCGGGTAGTCCTTGCGCTCCCGGGTCCACGGCTGTTCGAACGCGAACCAGTCGACGGGCTTCGGCGCGCGTCCCGCGGCCAGCGCGTCGGCCAGCTCGTCCAGCCACGTCTGCCAGCGGGGCACGTAGAAGTCGCTCATGAGGCCGTGCCATTCGCGGTTGCCGTAGTCGCGCAGCCGGCCCGCGTCGGCCGTGGCGCGCTCCCCCCACACGGTGATCAGCACCTTGGCGGTCCGCTCGAACTCGGCGGCCTCGGCCTCGCTCGTGCCCATCCGCCGGGCGGCCTCGACCCACGGCCCGAGGAGGAACGCCGGGTCGGTGCCCGTCACGTCGTCCGAGAGCCGCATGAGCCGCAGCCACAGCGTCGACAGGGCGGCGAAGGTCTCCCGGTCCTTGCGGGCGTAGGCCGCCCGCAGCTGCGGCAGGAGCTGGCGGCTGCGGTGCGCGAGGGCCTGCCGGGCGACGTCCACCAGGTCGTACCGGTAGGCGGCGCTCGCCCGCAGCGCGCTGCCCACGCCGAGCAGCCCGGTGAGCGCGGCGTCGAAGCGGGCGGGGTCGTAGGTGAGGGCGCGCGGCGCGAAGTCGGCGGCGCGGGCGGCCGCGAGGTCGGGCCGTGCGGCGAACAGGGAGTCGTGCGGGTCGCTGCGCTCGACGGCGGTGTGCTGGTAGGCGGTGGCGTTCAGCGCCTGCCAGGCGGCCCGCGCGTCGCGGTCGCGGCCGCCGTAGCGGAAGTCGGCGTACGAGGTGAACCACGAGGACCGGTCCACGGGGCCCTGCGTCCAGGCCAGCTCCGAGAAGAGCTCGAAGGCGGCCGGGTCCCGGTCGGTGGCCTCCGGCAGGAAGGCGGTGCCGGTCAGCGCGCTGTTCTCCTTGTCGCGCCAGGCGAAGAACTTCTCGTTCCAGATGTGGGTGCGCGCCCCGATCGTCGTGCGGCCGCCGAAGTTGGGGATGGTGCCGAACGCGTACGGGGTGCCGCCCCAGTCCTTCTCCCGGTCCGTCACGCCCTTGAACCGGTCCGAGACGCCGTCGACGATCAGCATCCGCTTCTTGTCGACGGCGTCGAGGAGCTCGGGCAGCGGATTGGCTTCCCAGCCGAGAATCACCCAGGTGGCCCCGGGCCGGGCCTTCTGCAGGGCGGCTTCCACGCCTCGGGCGGCCGCGGGCACGGGCACGTCGCCCGCGGTTCCGCCCTCGTGCAGGAGGTCCATCTTGAAGTGGCCGGCCGGGCCGAAGAGGTCCTCCTGGTGCCGGTAGAAGGAGGCGGCGACCTTCGCGAAAGCGGTGGTGCGGGGGTCGAGCCAGTCGGGCCGCGGGAAGCCGTGCCAGACGCCCTGCGGCACGACCCTGGCGTCGCCGCCGTTGCGCTCCACGAAGCCGTCGGGCACGTGGCCGTAGTAGCCGGGGAAGACCGGTGCGATGCCGAGACCGCGCAGCCGGTCCACGATGCGACGGCCCAACCGCACGCGATCGTCGATGAGTTGGTGCGAGAGGGGGCCGCCGTACCCGGAGAGGTTCTGCAGCAGCCACCAGGGCTGGTGGGAGGGGGCGGGCAGCCAGGCCCTGGCCTCCGCGTCGGAGTAGCCGAACTCCTGAAGTACCCGGTGGTACACGGCTTCCGCGCCCGCGATCACCATGACCTCGTTGCAGCCGTGCAGCGCGAGCACGTCGATCATCCGCTCCCAGTAGGCCCAGTCGGCGTACGGCGCGGTGTACCCGTCGTTGGTGTCGTTGAGGGCGAACCGGTGGGGGAGCGAGGTGGACCGCTCCAGCGGGCGGGCCGGTGCGGGCAGCCTGCGCGGCAGGTCCAACTGGCTGCCGTTCCAGGTGATGTGGGCCCCGCACACGTACTTCAGGTACCAGTGGACACCGGTGAGCAGCACGGCGGGCGTCGTGCCGGATACCTGGATCCGTCCGGTGGTGCCGGTGACCCGGAAGCGGTCCTCGCCGTCCCGCACCGGGACGAGTCTGAGACGGATCTGCTCCGCGTGATGCGGCAGGAGTCTGTTGAGCGCCGAGCGCGCGGAATCCGTATCGAAGGCGGGGCCCCCGGTGGTCTCCGTGGGGCCGGTGGGGCCGTCGGCGGCGTGGGCCGGCAGCGGCACCCCGCCGACGGCGGCGCCGAGGCTGAGCGCGCCGGCGGTGCCGAGCACGGAACGTCGGGACAGTTCGGACATGTGTACCCCCTGAGGTGAAGGCTGCGGCGCACGGTATCCGTGCCGCACCCCGTGCTCAACGGTGAAGAGGGAGATGGCGTGTTCAAGTCGCCGGGTGAGGCTGGTGTGACGATGAGGGCAGCACGGAGCGCGTTTTCGGGCATGGCTGTGGGTGGGGTGCTGATGCTGGCGGTGATGGGGTGCGGCTCGGGGAGTGACGACCCGCCGAAGACGGCGAGCGGCAGCCTGGAGCAGCTGGCGGCGGAGGCGGGGTGCAGGCCCGACGTCCAGACGGACGCGGCCGAACTGCGCCAGGCCACCTGTGAGAACGGTGCCCGGCGCTACCTCCTCGTAACCTTTACAAACAGCCGTGGCCAGGCCGAATGGCTCGACGAGGCGAACGACTACGGGGGTACGTACCTCGTCGGCGGGACCTGGGTGGCGGTCGGCGGCCCCGGTGACATCGCGGCGCTGCGCGGCCGGCTCGGCGGGACCGTGGTGGACGCCGCGGGAAGGCACGGCGGGGGCCACCACGGTCACCGCATGGGCTGAGAGCCCGTCTTTGAACGGCCGCGGGGCCGGACGCGGCGTCAGGTGCAGCGCTGTCCGGCGTTGACGCACTTCGCGACGCGCCGCATCAGGCGCTCGTCGAAGACGTTGATGAAGTCGCCGTGGTCGGTCACGGGCTTGTGCAGCTGCTCGGGGAACGAGTCGACGGCGAAGCCGGGGCCCGGCGGCACGTCGTACACGATGCGCTGCACGAGCTGCGGGACGGCGCGGAAGCCCTGCGGGCAGGCGCCGGTGCGCGGGTCCGCGAAGGCGACGTGGGTGCGGTGGTTCGCGCTGTCGGTGTTGCGGCCGTCCCAGCAGCTCTGGAACCGGAACGTCCGGACGACCTTGCTGCCCTCGGGGCAGATCGGGTACTTGTCCTTCAGCTGCCGGTTCTCGAATCCGGTGCAGCTCCAGGAGGCGTTGGCGTTCGCGTCGCCGTTGGTGAAGGCCTTGGCGTCGCCGGTGATGACGCGCAGGAAACGCGGCATCGCCGAGACCTTGCTCACCGGGTTCCCGGCGAACTTCAGCGTGACGGACGCGGGGGTCTGGATCTCCCCGACGTTCTGGTCCTTGCCGCCGCCGTCGGCCTGCGCGTCGTTCTCGTCCTTGCCGTTCCGCAGCCGCAGGACGGGCCAGTAGTACGTCGACTTGTCGCCCTGGTTCCGGCAGGTGGTCCGGCCGGCCGCGAGGTCGTCGTCGTCGGCGAAGGCGTCCGTCGCCTGATTGCCCACGTAGTCGTGCATGTGGTGCGCGCCGTTGCGCACGCCGGGCGCGGCGATGACGTTGTCCGGGTTGAACTTGCCGTTCTCGTTCCGGCCGCAGCTCGTGGTGAAGGTGCCGCGGGAGGCGTTGCGGCCGTTGCGGGGGCGGTCCACGTTGGGCCGGACGGACTGGATGCGCACGAAGTCACCGGCCTCGGGGCCATTGCCGCCCCTGCCCTGGTCCTGCCCTTGCTCCTGGTCCTGCCCCTGCCCCTGGTCCTGCCCCGGTTCCTGGCCGGGCTGCTCGCCGGGCTGCTGGTCGTCGGCGCGCAGGGTGCACGGCGCCATGCTGTCGATGGACTCGGGCCGGTCACCGGCTTGCTCCAGCACGTCGCCGATCCGGCCGATGGTCCCCCGCCGCTGCTCCTCCAGCGGGGGCAGGACGGATTCCTTGTCCTGGACCCGGCCGAACCGGGTGTAGGCCCGGGTGATCTGGGTGTCCAGCTCGGCGAGTCTGCGGTCCACCTCACTGCGCGCCGCCCGCGGCACCTCGGGGAGCTGGTTGCCCACGTCCGGACAGCTGATGGTGGACACCTGCTGAGCGGCGTTCTGCGGAGGCGGCCGGTCCGTGCCTTCCCCGGCGTTCGCGTAGACGTTCACGGCGACGAGACCGCCGCCGCCCAGCAGCAACGCCGCACAGGCGGCGACCACGCGCCGCGCGAGCTTCGATCGTTTTCGTGAAGTGCGTCCCATGGGGCTACATACGCATCAGTGGCCCGGCGTGTTCAGCGCCCCCTCGATCCCTTTCAGCGCCCCTGGTCCAAATAGGCGAGGACCGCGAGCACCCGCCGGTTGTCGTCGTCGGAGACCGCCAGGTCCAGCTTTCCGAAGATGTTGGAGGTGTGCTTGGCGATGGCCCGCTCGGTGACGACCAGCTGCGCCGCGATGGCCGCGTTCGACCGGCCCTGCGCCATGAGTTCGAGGACCTCGCGCTCGCGCGGGGTGAGCGCGCCGAGCGGCTCCTTCGCGGAGTGCCGCGAGAGGAGCTGCTGGATCACCTGCGGGTCCATCGCGGTGCCGCCGCCCGCGACCCTGCGTACGGCGTCGATGAACTGCGCGGCGTCGAACACCCGGTCCTTCAGGAGATAGCCGACGCCGCCGTTGCCGTCGGCCAGGAGCTCGCGCGCGTACAGCTGCTCCACGTGCTGCGAGAGGACGAGGACGGGCAGTCCGGGCCGGGCCCGGCGGGCGGCAAGCGCGCACTGCAGGCCCTCGTCCGTGTGGGACGGCGGGAGCCGGACGTCGACGACGGCGACGTCCGGCTGCAACTCCGCGAGGGCCTTGGTCAGTTCGGGCCCGCTTTCCACGGCCGCCGCGATCTCGAAGTCGAACGCCTCCAGCATCCGCACCAGGCCGTCGCGCAGCAGGAAGAGGTCTTCGGCTAGGACAACTCGCAAGGGATCTCCATGGTCACCATGGTCGGGCCGCCCGCGGGGCTGCTGACGGCCAGTACGCCGTCGAATGTACCGAGTCGGCGTTCGACACCGGTCAGCCCGGACCCCGCCCCCACGACCGCCCCGCCCTTGCCGTTGTCGGTGACGGCGATGCGCAGCATGCCGTCGGTGTGGTGCACGTCCACCCAGACGCGGTCGGCGCCCGCGTGCTTGATCGCGTTGGTCAGGGTCTCGCTGACCGCGAAGTACGCGGCCGACTCGACCGGCGCCGGCGCGCGGGCGGGCAGCTCCACGTCGACCTCGGTGGCGACCGGAAGCCGCAGCGCGAGGGCCTTCACCGCGTCGCCGAGGCCCCGTTCGGCGAGGACCGGCGGGTGGATGCCGCGGACCAGGTCGCGCAGCTCGGTGAGCGCCTCGCCGGAGTTCTGCCGGGCCTTGGCGAGCAGTTCCTTGGCCTTGGCGGGGTCCGCGTCGACGAGCGCTTCGACGGTGCCGAGGTCCATGCCCATGGCGACAAGCCGGGCCTGCGCGCCGTCGTGCAGGTCGCGCTCGATGCGGCGCAGTTCGGCGGCGGAGTTGTCCACGGCGTCGTGCCGCGTCTCGGTCAGCCGGTCCACGCGCAGCGCCAGTTCGCGCTCGCGCATGCTCGTGGTGGGTGCGAGGAGCGTACGGGCGAGCAGGAAGTGGCCGCGGATCAGGGCCGGGTTGACGAACACGCCGAGCACCAGGAGCGCCGTGCCGAGGGCCGCGGCCTGGTTGGCCGTGGACTGCGAGGTGACGTGGATGAAGCCGTACCACTCGCCGCCGCCCGCGTCGTAGATCGGCTTCCAGACGCCGAGGGCGAGGACCCAGCCGTACAGCCAGTAGAGCAGCAGCGCGGGGGCGAAGATCGAGGTGATCACGCCGCCGGTCATGTCGACGAGCAGCCACTGCACATCGCGCCAGGTCGCCGGGTCCTTGAGCATCAGGGAGCAGCGCTCCACCTGCCCGGTGACGCCGGTGCGCAGGTCGGCGGGGAGGGTCCGGTAGGGGACCGGAATCCGGACGTCCGACCACCGCAGGGCCTGATGGCGCCGCAGGGTCGCCCAGCCGCGGACCGCCGTGAGCATCACAGGCGTGGTGAACACCCCGATGCCGAGCAGGATGAAGGCGAGCGAGAGGACGGTGAGGACGAAGAGGGTGACCGAGCCCGCGATCGAGACGATCGCCAGATAGAGTCCCCGCCCTCCGGCGATCACCGCGTTCCGTAGCCTCGTCATGGCCGTGAGCCCCTCTCGTCAGGTCGCCCGGCCGCTCCCCGCGTCCGGCACCCCCTCATTCTCGCTGGTCGCGCCGGTGCGGAGCACTGGGTCCCGCACCCGAGTGGGGGTGTACCTGACGACACCCCCGGGCCTCGCCCTGTGCCCCGGCGAGAGGGGGCTCCGGCGGCTGGGGCGGGCGGTCGCCGATTTCTAGCGTGGAGCACGTCTTATCCGACGCGTACACGCAGACTTGATGGGGGCGAATCGCCATGAGGCGGAACCTCGCGGCACGACTCGGGGTGTGGAGCGCACACCACCGGAAGGCGGCCGTCATCGGCTGGCTGGTTTTCGTGGTGCTCGCCACGGTCATCGGCGGAGCCTGCGGCATGGTCACCGCGTCCGACGACGAGATGGGCGTCGGCGACTCGGCCCGCGCCACGAAGATCCTCGACGACGCGGACATCGACGAACCCGCGGGCGAGTTGGTCATGGTCACCGCCAAGGCCCCCGACGGATGGCGGGACGCGGCCGCCGGCCTGTCGAAGGCGCTGACGGCGACCGGTGACGTACGGGGGCTCAAGGCGCCGCTGCCCTCCGAGGACGGCAGGGACGCACTGCTGCGCTTCCAGATCAAGGGCGACTCCAAGGACGCGGCGGACCGGGTCCAGCCGGTCCTCGACGCCGTGGCGAAGGCGTCGCGGGACGGGGCAGGACACGGCGTCGCCGTCCACCAGTTCGGCGACGCGAGCTCCGAGAAGCGCCTCTCCGACCTGCTCGCCGACGACTTCAAGAAGGCCGAGTTCACCGCGGTGCCGCTGGCGCTCGGCATTCTCCTGGTCGCCTTCGGCGCCGTGGTCGCCGGGCTGCTCCCGGTGGGCCTCGCCCTCACCGCGTGCGTGGCCGCCTTCGGGCTGCTCTCGCTGGCCAGCCATCAGCTGCACCTCTTCGAGACGACGTACTCGGTGATGTTCCTGATGGGCCTCGCGGTCGGCGTCGACTACTGCCTCTTCTACCTGCGGCGCGAGCGGGACGAGCGCGCCGCGGGCCGGGACGCCGAGACGGCGCTGCGGATCGCCGCGGCCACCAGCGGGCGCGCCGTGCTGGTCTCCGGCCTCACGGTGATGGTCGCGATGGCGGGCATGTTCCTGTCCGGTCTGCTCCTCTTCAAGGGCTTCGCCGTCGCCACGATCCTGGTGGTCTGCGTGGCGATGCTCGGCTCGGTCACCGTGCTGCCCGCGCTGCTCGCCGGGCTCGGCGACCGGATCGACGCCGGCCGCATCCCGTTCCTGGGCCGCCGCGCCAAGAAGGGCGTGCGCGCCGGTGGCGGCTTCGCGGGCACCGTCCTGAAGCCCGTCCTCGCCCGCCCGAAGTTCTTCGCCGTCGGCGCCGCCGTCCTGCTGCTCGCCCTCGCCGCGCCCGCGCTCGGCATGAAGACCGAACAGCTCGGCCTGGAGAAGCAGTTCGGCTCCGACGCCCCGCTCTCCGTCTCGTACAAGAAGATCACCGAGAAGTTCCCCGGCGGCCCGGCCCCCGCCCGGGTGGTCGTGAAGGCCGACGACATCGACGCCGGGCCGGTGCGGGACGCCCTCGGCTCGCTGACGCGGAAGGCGGGCGACGGCGCCGAACTCACCGTCCACAAGGCGGCGGGCGTCGCGGAGATCGCCGTACCGCTGCCGGGCGACGGCACCGACGCCGAGGCGAAGAAGGCCCTGCGCGAACTGCGGGACGACACGGTGCCCGCGGCCTTCGACGGGGTGGACGCCCAGGCGTACGTGGGCGGGGACCTGGCGGCCTCCGAGGACTTCGGCGACCAGCTCGGCAAGGGCATCGTGCCGGTCTTCGCCTTCATCACCGCGGTGACGTTCCTCCTGATGCTCTTCAGCTTCCGCTCGGTGGTGATCGCGGTGACGTCGATCGCGCTGAACCTGCTGTCGGTGGGCGCCGCCTACGGCGTCATGACCGCCGTCTTCCAGTACGGCTGGGGCGCGGAGCTGATCGGCTCGGAGAAGGCCGGCGCGATCGAGAACTGGATGCCGCTCTTCGTCCTCGTCGTCCTCTTCGGCCTGTCCATGGACTACCACGTGTTCGTGGTCTCCCGGATCCGCGAGTTCCGCGACCGGGGCATGGACAACCGCTCGGCGATCCGCGAGGGCATCACGCGCACGGCGGGCGCGGTCACCGGCGCGGCCGTGATCATGGTGGCGGTCTTCGCGGTCTTCGGCACGCTGTCCATGCAGGACATGCAGCAGATGGGCGTGGGCCTGGGCGTGGCGGTCCTCCTGGACGCGACGGTGGTCCGGATGATCCTGCTGCCCTCCCTGATGAGCCTCCTCGGCGAGCGCAACTGGCACACGCCCCGCGCCCTGCGCCGGCTCCCGGCCGTCTCCCACGAGGAGGAAGCCCCGGCCGCCCCTCAGCGGCCCGGACGGCCCAACGCCCCGGTGTCCAGCGCCCGTTGACGAAGACGGCCCGGCGCGAAGCGGCCCCGGTGCGGAACGTCCGCACCGGGGCCCCGGCCGTCGCTACAGGCCCAGCGCCTTCGCCTCCTTCTCGGGGGCCAGCCCGATCACCGGACGGTCCGGCCGCTGCGGCGCCGCGCCGCCGATGGACCGGAGCCACTCCCAGGTGTCCCGCACCGTGTCGGCCACCGGCCGCGCCCCGAGCCCCGCGTCGATCGCCTTGTGCGAGGACGTCCGGTGAATGGTGTCGTGCAGCTCGCCGGGGGCCAGCCACACCGGCAGTTCCGTCCACGGCTCGATGCCCGCGGCGAGCACCGTCTCCGGAGCGGTCCAGCGCAGCGACGCGTCCGGCCCCGCCACGTCCACGCAGGCGTCGAGCAGTTCCCCCATCGTGAACCGCCCCATCGGGCTGACCAGGTTGTACGGGCCGTGCAGCCCGGCACTCGCCGCGTGCAGGATCCACTCGGCGAGGTCCCGCACGTCGACGTACTGGATCTCCAGGTCGCGGGGGCCGGGGGCGAGCACGGGCCCGCCCCGCGCGACCCGGTTCAGCCACCACGGCAGCCGCCCGATGTTCTCGTACGGGCCGAGGATGAGACCGGCCCGCGCGAGCAGCGTCCGCTCGGCTCCGAACTCGGCGAGGGCGGCGAGCTCTCCGCCCCGCTTGTCCACCTCGTAGTTCACGGCCTCCGCGTCCGGATCGCCGTCCACCAGGCGGAAGTTCTCGTCGGACCCGGCCTCGCCCGGGTAGCTGTACACGGAACCGCTGGACACGTAGACGTACCGGCCGGCCCGCCCCGCGAGCAGCCGGGCCGACTCCCGCACCACCCGGGGCGCGGCCGACCAGGTGTCGACCACCACGTCCCACTCGCCCTCGGCGAGCCCCGCGAGGCCGCCTTCGGCGGTGCGGTCGCCGTGCACGGCCGTGGCCCCCTCGGGCGCCGCGTGGTGGCCGCGGTGGAAGACGGTCACCTCCCAGCCCCGGGCGAGGGCCGCCTCGGTGACCGCACGTCCCACGAACTCGGTACCGCCCAGCATCAGAAGTCTCATGAGGGCGACTCTGCCCCGACAACCCGCGCCGGGGAAACCGGGTTCTGCTCCCGGCAGAGCCAGGTTCCGTACCGCGCCCCAGGTCAGCGCGGAGTGGGCGGCGCGTACTTGTAGCCGACCCGGCGCACCGTCTGGATCGTCCTGCGGTGCTCCGCGCCGAGCTTGCGGCGCAGCCGGGCGATGTGGACGTCGACGGTCCGGCCGTCGCCCACGTGCCCGTACCCCCACACCGTGGTCACCAACTGGTCGCGGGTGTGCACCCGGTGGGGGTGCGCGACGAGGTGCGCGAGCAGCTCGAACTCCAGGTACGTGAGGTCGAGGGGGCGCCCGTCGACCTCGGCGGCGCGCTGTCCCGCGTCGATCCTGACCGGCCCCGCGGCGGGGGCGGGCCGGGGCTCGGGCGGGGCGGGAGCGGCGGTGACGGGCTCCTGGCCCGCCGGTACGAGGACGAGGTAGCCGACCATCGGGGGCTGCCCCGGCAGGGTCGGCAGGGTGTGCTGCGGCGCGGGCAGCCACGTGGTGCCCGGCGGCAGGAAGTCGGAGATCTGCGCCACCTCGTCGGGGGCGACGGCCCGCAGGCGGCCGCGGCCCGGCGCCGGGGGAGGGGTGAGGGCGGTGGGGGCGGTGGCGGAGAAGGATCGGGTGTTCGCCATGGTGGGATCAGCTCTTTCGCGCGAAGGAGTCGTCGAGAACGAGACGTACGTCGTGCGCGTCAGGCGAAGGCCGGTGAACGGCTTTAGAGGGCCCGCGCGTTCATCGCGCGGCAACACACCCGGTCGAAGTCGTGATGCTGCCGGGAGGGCCAGAAGGGCTCGAGGTCATGACGACCTGTCGCGGTGATCCGGTGGCTGCCCATGGCTCCATTGAATCAGATGGCGACGGGGGCGCCCACCAGAACCGGTGGGCGCCCCCGTCGACGGCGGTCGCACGGGATCAGACCTGGCCTGCCTTCTCAAGGGCGGTGCAGCACGTGTCGACGAGCAGCCGCGTCACGACGTACGGGTCGACGTTCGCGTTCGGGCGGCGGTCCTCGATGTAGCCCTTCTGCTCCACCTCGACCTGCCACGGGATGCGCACCGAGGCGCCGCGGTCGGAGACGCCGTACTTGTACTCGTCCCAGGGCGCGGTCTCGTGCAGACCGGTGAGGCGGTCGTCGATGCCCGCGCCGTAGTTCTTGACGTGGTCCATCGGCTTGGAGCCCTCGCCGAGGGACTCGCAGGCGGTGATGATCGGGGCGTAGCCCTCGCGCATCGCCCTGGTGGAGAAGTTGGTGTGGGCGCCCGCGCCGTTCCAGTCGCCCTTGACCGGCTTGGGGTCGAGGGTCGCGGAGACCTTGAAGTCCTCGGCGGTGCGGTAGAGCAGCCAGCGGGCGATCCACAGCTGGTCGGAGACCTCGAGGGGGGCCAGCGGGCCGACCTGGAACTCCCACTGGCCCGGCATGACCTCGGCGTTGATGCCGGAGATGCCGAGACCGGCCTTCAGACAGTTCTCCAGGTGCGCCTCCACGACGTCACGGCCGAAGATCTCGTCGGAGCCGACGCCGCAGTAGTAGCCGCCCTGCGCGGCGGGGAAGCCGCCGACGGGGAAGCCGAGCGGGCGGTCGCCCTCGAAGAAGGTGTACTCCTGCTCGATGCCGAAGATCGGCTCCTGACCGGCGAAGCGGCCCGCGACCTCGGCCAGTTCGGCGCGGGTGTTGGACTCGTGCGGCGTCATGTCCGTGTTGAGGACCTCGCACAGGACGAGCAGGTCGTCACCGCCGCGGATCGGGTCAGGGCAGGTGAAGACCGGCTTGAGGACGCGGTCGGAGGCGTGGCCCTCGGCCTGGTTCGTGCTGGATCCGTCGAAGCCCCAGAGCGGCAGCTCGGCGCCCTTCGCGTCGTCGCCGAGGATCTTCGTCTTGGAACGGAGCTTGGCGGTCGGCGCGGTGCCGTCGATCCAGATGTACTCAGCCTTGAAGGTCACGGGGCCTCATCCTCATTACGCTCGGTACGGCGCAGAACGTGCGGGTGCTGCGGTGCCGTGGTGATGTGCGGCAGCCTGGCAACCGGCGATTTCCCGGCCGTTGCCCTTGCGTGAACCCCGTGTTACCAGCGGCGGGTGTGGCCCACGTCACTTGATGACCGCGTTGGCGGCCGCGATCGCGAGCCCGATCGCCGCGTCGGCGCCGCCGATCAGGACGGCCGAGCGGCGCCGGTAGCCGACCCGCAGCGCGGCGACGGTGCCCCAGGCGAAGAGGAGGCCGGCGTTCAGGAGCAGCCCGCCGTAGGTGACGCGGCTCTCGGGCCAGCCCAGGGCGCCGGCGAGGACGAGCAGCAGCACGGTCGGCCAGCAGGCGACGATCACCGGCCACTCGTCCACGAGCGCCCAGGCCAGCTGCCGCCAGCGGTGGGTGCCGCTGCCCGGCCGGTGCGTCGACATGTGGTGCGCGTAGCCGTGGGCCAGGGCGGCCGTGCCCGCGGTCACCATGACCCAGGCCGCGTCGTAGTAGGGCGTGTAGGCGTCGCCCTGCGACTGCAGCGCCGCGAGCAGCGCGCTGGCGAGGACCGTTCCGTATACGCCTCCGAACATCCAGCTCCGCACGGCGCGCTCCTTCCCGTGTGCCGGACGCGTCGTCCGGTCGGCGGTCGGTGAGCACCCCACGCTAGGCAGGCATATGTAACGGTTTGCCGGACTTCCGTCATCGGTCGGGGGTCAACCGCGCGCTGCCGGGCCCATGTCCTCAGAGCCTGTGACACAGGCTCTCAGCGCGACAGCGCGTCCCGCACCGCCTCCTCCGTGCGGCCCACCACCGCCGTGCCGTCGTCCGCCGTGATGATCGGGCGCTGGATCAGCTTCGGGTGGCCGGCGAGCGCCGTGATCCAGCGGTCGCGGGCCGAGGCGTCGCGGGGCCAGGCCTCGCGGTCCGCGAGGTTCAGCTCCTTGGCCTCCGGCTCCTGGGTCCTGGTGATGTCCCAGGGTTCGAGACCGAGGCGGTCGAGCACGGCGCGGATCTCGTCCTCGGTCGGGACGTCATCGAGGTAGCGGCGCACGGTGTAGTCGGCGCCCTCCGCGTCGAGCAGCGTGAGGGCGCTCCGGCACTTCGAGCAGGCGGGGTTGATCCAGATCTCCATGCCCGTACGCTACCCCGCGCCCCACCCGTTCCGGGCGGCGCGGAACGGGCCTGTTCGAATAGCCCAAAGCCCGTCTGGCCAGCGGCGATTGTCAGTGCCTCGCAGTAGAATCACAGTAGTGTTCGAGGGCGCCCGACGGGGGGTCCTGACCGCGACAGGAGGATGCCTGTGCCCGCTGCCGCACTCACATCGAAGCGTGTGTCCAAGGCCGTACCGAAGCCCGTTCTGATCGACCTGCCGTACGTACCGCTGGAGAAGAAGGCGCTGCCCGCCGGTCGCCCGCGCGAGTGGTACGTCAACCACAACCGTCGCCTCAAGGCGATGCGGCTTGCCATCGCCCTGCTCGACTCCGGCGTCTATCTGCCGAACCAGGCGAAGAACAGCACCATACGGCGCATGGCGGAGGATGTCGGGATCCATCCGCCGTCCGACATCACCTGTCATATGGTGCGGGCGCTGATGCGGTACAGCCGCTGAGCAAGTGCGGGGCCCGTGGCGGCAGTTGACCGCCGCGGGCCCGTTTCCGCATGGGCCTGTGCGGTTGCGTGCGCGATGGGACATGCTGTGCCCCATGACCCTGCCGGACCCCGTCGGCGAACTGCCGCTCCTGATGACCGCCGAACTCCCGGACGGCGCCCGCCTTCCGGTGCGCGGCCTGCGCGCCCCCGCACCGGAACGCTTCCTTCCGTCGGGTTCGGGTCCTGCGCCGGGTCCGCCCCCGGCCCCCGCGGTGCTCATCCTGCCCGCGATGGGCACCGCCGCCCGCTACTACCGCCGCTTCGCGCGCCAGCTGCACGACGAGGGTCTTACGGTGCTCACCGGTCTTACGGTGCTCACCGTCGACCTGCGCGGCCAGGGCGAGTCGGCCCCCGGCGGCACCGGCCGCGGAGCGCTCGACCACGGCTACCGCGCCATCGTCGAGGAGGACCTCCCCGCGGTCGTCGCGGCGATCCGCGGCGAGCTCGGCCCCGAACCGCCCCTGTACCTCCTCGGCCACAGCCTCGGCGGCCAGCTCGGCCTGGTGTACGCGGCCGTGGCGCAGGGAAGCCCGGGTCGCCCGGGCGGACCCGGCGTGGACGGAGTGGCGCTCGTCGCCGCCGGCTCGGTCTGGTACCGCGCGTTCGGCCCGCTGCACGGCCCCGGCCTGTTCCTCGTCCAGCTCCTGATCACCGTCACGGCGACCGTGCTCGGCCGCTGGCCCGGCACCCGGCTCGGCTTCGGCGGCGACCAGCCCAAGGGCGTCATGCGCGACTGGGCACGGCAGGTGCGCACCGGCCGCTACCGCGCCAAGGGCTCCGCGCTCGACTACGAAGCGGCCCTCGCGGACCTGGATCTGCCCGTGCTCGCGGTCTCCGTCGAGCAGGACGGCTACGCCCCCGCCACCGCTCTCGACCACCTGCTCGGCAAGGTCCCGCGGGCCCGTCTCACCCGCCGCCCCTACACGACACAGGAGGCGGGCCGCCGCCTCGACCACTTCGCGTGGACCCGGGCGGGCGCGACGCTGGCCAAGCGGGTGGCGGCGTGGACGGCCGACGAGGAGACGTCCGGCGTGACGGCGACGGCGGCCACCGACCGCTGAGAGCCTGTCTTTGACGCGGGCGCCGTGCGGCCCGGTCGCGTCGCGTCACCCGAGCAGGGCGTCGACGAGGCGGCGCCGGTCCGCCGCGTGGTCCCGTAGCCAGGCGCCCAACGCGTGGTCCGCCTGCGGCAGTTCGAGCCGCGTGAACCGTGCGCGGGTCGCGAGTGCCTCGCCGAGGGCCGCCGTCACCTCGGGCGGGATCACCGCGTCGGTGCCGGGCACCACGAGCACCGCACGGCCGGGAAAGTCCCGGTAGGTGTCGAGCGCGGCGGACTCGCGCCACCGGCCCGGCGTACGGATGATCTCGGTGAAGCGGCCGCCGCCGTCGCCGAAGGGGAGCGGCCAGGCCGCCGCCGCGTACACGGCGGGCGCGCACAGGCCGATGCCCGTCACCCGCGCGCCGAAGTGCGCCACCAGGTCCGCCACGGTCTGCCCGCTCATGCTGAACCCGACGAACACCAGCTCCTCGGAGCCGGGTGCCCGCGCCTCGACCACCGCGGCCGCCTGCTCGAACCGCCGTCGCAGGCTCAACTCCCGCAGTGCGCCGGTGCTTTCGCCGTGCCCGGAGAAGTCGAGCGCGAGCGCCCGGCAGCCGCGCGCCGCGAAGTCGGCCTGGAGGGCGGCCAGTCGCTCCTTGCTGCCGGTGCCCGCGCCGTGCAGGAGGACGACGGTGACGGCGGGGTCCCGTACGGCGCCGGGCACCGCCTCCGAGCAGCTGAGCGTCTCGCCGTCACAGGCGAAGGAGAAGGCGGACGGGGAGGAGGCGGGCGGGGAGGAGGCGGATGCTCGAGAGGCGGGCGCGGATTCGGTGGAGGGTGCGGCGACGGAGTCCTGAGTCATGCCGCCTATCCTCGGTCGGGCCCCCGAGCCGTGGGGCGCGTCACGGGAAGATGAGGCGTATGGCGACGACCGTGTCCGTGTTCACCCTCGGCGGCACCATCTCCGCGCGGGGTGGCGGTGGTTCGGCCCGGCTGACCGGCGCCGAGGTCCTCGCGGCGACCGGCGCGATCCCGCCCGGCGTCGAGGTGGAGGTCCACGACGTCCGCAGGCTGCCCAGCTCCTCGCTGACGGTGGAGGACGTGGCCGCCCTCGCCGAGCGGGTCGACGGGGCGACGGCCGCGGGGCACGGCGTTGTCGTGGTCCAGGGCACCGACACCCTGGAGGAGACCGCCTTCCTCCTCGACCTCACCTGCGCGCCCCGCACCCCCGTCGTGGTCACCGGCGCGATGCGCCGCCCCGACCTGCCGGGCGCCGACGGCCCGGCGAACCTGGCCGCGGCGGTCGCCGTCGCCGCGGACCCGGGGTGCGCGGGGCTCGGCGTCCTCGCGGTCCTCGCGGACGAGATCCACGCGGCCCGGCACGTGCGCAAGTGCCACACCACGTCGATCGCGACCTTCGCGTCACCGGGCGCGGGCCCGCTCGGCCGGGTCGTCGAGGGCAGGCCGCGCGTCCTGCTCCGCCCGGCGGGGCCCACAGTCGCCCGCCCGCTGAGCCTGCGCGGTCCGGCCCGGGTCGCCCTGGTGACGCTCGCGCTCGGCGACCGGGGCGAACTCCTCGAAGCCGTCGACGACCGCTTCGGCGGATTGGTCGTGGCGGCCTTCGGCGCGGGCCACGTCCCCACCTGGCTCGTCGAACCGCTGACCGCGCTCGCCGCCCGTATCCCGGTGGTCCTCGCCTCCCGCACCGGCGCGGGCCCGCTGCTCAGCGAGACGTACAAGGGCCCGGGTTCCGAGTACGACATGCTCGGGCGCGGCCTGCTCCCCGCGGGCCCGCTGGACGCGCCGAAGGCCAGACTCCTGCTGCACGCACTCCTTGCGGACGGCGCCGGCCGGGCCCAAGTGGCCGACGCCTTCCGCACGTTGGCGAACTGAACCAGGTGCCTAGCCGATCTGGTCGGGGGTGACCGTCAGCCACCGCTTGTCGGCGGTCACCTTCTGGCCGAGCTCGCGCTGACGGGCGGCGTTCTTCTTCTTCATCCCGTCGAGCTGCTTCATGTACGAGTCCTTGCGGTTGACCCAGACGCGCACGCCGCCGCGGTCCACGTCGGCGGAGTGGAACAGCATCGGGCCGTCGCTCGACGGGGTGTCACCGGCGGCGAGGATCGGCTTCTTCCACTCGTCGATGTAGGTGTTGATCGCCGCGGGCTTGCCCTCGTACCAGGTCAGCGGCGCCCACAGGTTCGGCGTCAGCTCCCGCTTCGCGAGCTTCGCGCGGTCCTTCTCGCCGAAGCGGCCCTCGGCGATCTCCTTGCGGGAGCTGGTCACCGCACCGGTCCTACGGTCCTTGAGCTGCATGGAGACGCCGATGACGTTCTCCGGCTTCACGCCGTAGCCGTACTTGGGGTCCGCGAGGACCATGCGCACCAGGTCCTCGCTGGCCGCGCTGACCACGTACACCTCGACGCCGTGCGCGCGCAGCGTCCCGTAGAGCTGGCGCATGCCGCGCGAGAACTCCGGCGGCTTCACCTCGGTCCTGGTGAGCTTGCCGTCCTCGTAGTACTCGGCCGGGATCGGCTTCTTGTACGCGAGGAGCTCGTCGACGTACCCCTTGAGCTCCTTCAGCGTGAAGCCGGAGAAGATCTGCGCGGCCCAGGGGTAGGAGACCTGGTCGTCCACGTCGCACAGCCGCAGGTAGTAGCTGTAGAGGCTCTCCTTGTGACCGGGCTTGTCCTTGAAGGGGATGATCTTCAGGGACGGGTCCATCGTCTTGCGGGTGAGGACGCCCTTCATCTCCAGGAACGGCAGCAGCGCCTCTTCGAGGTCGCCTCGGTACGTGGTGTTGTCCGCGTCGAAGACCGCGTACGCGCCCTTGTGGTCGTTCTTCGCGATGACCTTGCCGAGCTGCTTCGCCACGGGCTTCGGCCAGTGCGACAGCTCGCGGGCGGTGGCCGCCGAGGTGTCGGCGGCGCTCGCCTCGCCCGTCGGCCACAGCGCGCTGCCCGCGAGGACGGCGGCGGCCAGCGCGCCCGTGGTGCCGATGACGGCCAGCTTGCTCTTTGCCCGTACTGCCATGGTGTGACGTCCCTGCCGTTCCTGAGAGCGATGCGCGGCCCCGTCCGGAGCGGCGGGCAATGCTATGGGGATCGGCGGCCATTTCCCATGATCGAAGTCACCGCGCCCGGGGGGCATGGGGAAAGTGAACCCGGGTAGCGGAGGGGGACGCCCGGCCCGCCCCGGCCCGCCGTCGTCACCGCGACCGCTCGGGACCCACCGCGCATACTGGTTTCCATGGGCTCCCGTGAGTTCGTCAGGGCCGCGCCGCGGCTCGACGGCATGGTCGTCTCCGCGGTCGGCTACCGCACCGCGGGACAGCGCCCCGCACTGCACCGGGGCCTGCCCTCGCCGTATCTGACGGTGATCTTCTCGCTGGACGGGCCCATCGCCACCGGCGCCACCCCCGACCGGGCGACAGGACCGGACGCGGCACGCACCGAGATCGTGGTGGGCGGCCTGCACCAGAGCCCGGCGTACGTCGTACAGCCCGAGCACGAGGCGGGCATCCAGCTCGCCGTGCATCCCCTGGCGGCCCGGGCCCTCCTCGGTGTGCCCGCCGCTGGCCTGACCGGACAGCTCGTCGTCGACGGCACCGACGTGTTCGGCGACCGCGCCGCCGACGTCCGGGAGCGGTTGTGCGAGCTGGACACCTGGGCGGACCGGTTCGCCCACCTCTCCGCCTACCTGCGCCGGCTCGCGTCCGACGACCGCGCCGCGGGGTCCGTCCGCCCCGAGGTCGCCGAGGCCTGGGCCTGGCTGGCCCGGCACCGCGGCGCGGGCACCCTGGGCGGCCTGTCCCGGCACGTCGCGCTCAGCGAGCGCCGGCTGACCGCGCTGTTCCGCGCCGAGACCGGGCTGAGCCCCAAGCAGGCGGCGCGCCTCATGCGCTTCCAGCACGCCAAGGCCACCGTGGTCCGCGCCGTCGCGGCGGGCGCCCCGCCGGACCTCGCCCGGGTCGCGGCCGACACCGGCTATTACGACCACTCGCACCTCGTCCGCGACTTCCGGCAGTACACCGGGGCGAGCCCCACCCACTGGCTGGCCGAAGAGTGCCGGAATATCCAAGCCGGGGCGCACGGCAAGGGCGAAGACTCGAAGACATGAACACCACACCGCACACCACATCCAACCCGAACTCCGAGCCGACCCCCGCCGCGGGTGAGCACCTCGCCACACCCCCTCCCGCCGTCTGGCCGGGCGTGCAGGCCCAGGACGCCCCCGCGCTGATCGATTTCCTCGTCGACACCGTCGGCTTCCTGCGCACCGCCGTCTACGAGGACGGGGGCCGCGTCGCCCACGCCCAGCTCGACTGGCCCGAGGGCGGCGGCGTCATGCTCGGCTCGTACGACCCGGAGGCCGCGGCCACCTGCGGCAAACCCGGCACCGCGGGCGCCTACGTCGTCACCGCCCAGGTGGACGACCTGTACCGCCGCCTCACCGGGGCGGGCGTGAAGATCACCGCCGAGATCGAGGACAAGCCGTACGGCAGCCGCGAATTCGGCATCGAGGACCCGGAGGGAAACCGCTGGTCGTTCGGCACCTACCGCGGCGAGCCGAGGCCCGCGCCGACCACGTGAGGGCGTGTGACAGGTGCGTGATAACTTGCGCAAGCCAGTCAAACCCACACCTGGGCCAGGGAATCCGGTGCGAATCCGGAACTGACGCGCAGCGGTGAGGGGGACGGGCGGGGCCACGGCCACTGGATGTCTCCGGACGCCCGGGAAGGCGCCCCGCCCGGTCGATCCCGAGTCCGAAGACCTGCTGGCGCCTCCGCTCGCACACCGGGCGACGGAGGTCGTGACGCAGGCCAGGCTCCGCGTATGAGCCGTGAGACTTGAAGGATCACGTGTCCTCGACAGCCCGTATATCCGCCCTCCTCTGTGCCGGTCTGCTCGCGCTCACCGCGTGCGGCGACGGCTCCGCACAGAACTCCGCGCACTCCGGGGGCGGGAGCGCCGACGGCTATCCGGTCACGGTCGCCTCCTGCGGCAAGGAGGCGAAGGTCACGGCGCCGCCGCGGCGGGCCGTCTCCCTCGACCAGGGCTCCACGGAGATCCTGCTCTCCCTCGGCCTCGCCGACCGGATGGCCGGCACCGGCACCTGGACCGACCCGGTCCTGAAGAACCTGGCGAAGGACAACGCGAAGGTGGAGCGCCTCGCCGACCGCTACCCGTCGCTGGAGAAGGTCCTCGCCAAGGAGCCGGACTTCGTCAGCGCCTCCTTCCTCTACACGGTCGGCAAGGGCGGGGTCGCCGACCGTACGAAGTTCACCGAGCTCGGCGTGCCCGTCTACGTCTCGCCCACCGACTGCGCGGGCAAGGACAACGACGGCGCGGGCGACGGCAAGCGCGTGAAGACCCTCACCATGGACAGCGTCTACGGCGAGGTGCGCGACCTCGCGAAGGTCTTCGGCGTGGAGAAGCGCGGCGAGAAGCTGATCGCCGGCATGAAGAACCGCGTCACGGCGGCCACGAAGGACATCGACGCCTCCGACGCGCGCCTCATGTACTGGTTCGCCAACTCCGACGCCCCGTACATGGCGGGCTGCTGCGGCGCCCCCGGCATCATCACCCGCGAACTCGGCGCGAAGAACGTCTTCGACGACACCCGCGAGGAGTGGCCCCAGATCAACTGGGAGACCGTCGCCGACCGCGACCCCGACGTCATCGTCCTCGGCGACCTCACGCGCAAGTCGCAGTCGGCCGAGAGCGCCGCCGCGAAGATCAAGTTCCTGGAGTCCAACCCGGCGACGAAGAACCTGACCGCCGTGAAGAAGAAGCGGTACGTGCTGCTCAGCGGCCAGGCCATGAATCCCACGATCCGCACGGTCGACGGCATCGAACAGGTCGCGGCCGCGCTGCGGAAGTTCGGACTCGTCACGTGAAGCGGGCCGCGGCGAGCGGGGCCACGGGCACGGGCGCGGACACGGGCGCGGACACGGACACGGACACGGGCGCGGGGGCGGGCACGGCGGAGGCCGCGCCCGGCGCCGCCGTACTCCCGGAACCCGGGCAGGGTCCGCGCGGGGGATGGCGCCCGAGCCTGCGCGGGGGTCTGCGCCTGAGCCTGCGCGGAGGTCTGCGCGGGGGTCTGCGCCTGAGCCTGCGCGGAGGTCTGCGCGGGGGTCTGCGCCTGAGCCTGCGCGGGGGTCTGCGCCTGAGCCTGCTCTGGGCGATCGGCGTCGCCGCGCTCCTCCTCTCCGTGTCCGTGGCGGTCACCATCGGCCCCGCGGACATCTCCGTGCCCGACGTGTGGTCGACCGTCGCCGCCCACCTCGGCTGGGGCGAGACCCCCCTCACCCCGATCAGGGACGGCATCGTCTGGAACCTGCGGATGCCGCGCACCCTGCTCGCCGCGGTCTGCGGCGCGGGCCTCGCCGTCTGCGGGGCGGTCATGCAGTCCCTGCTCCGCAACCCCCTCGCGGACCCCTTCGTGCTCGGGGTGTCGTCAGGGGCGTCCACGGGAGCGGTCGCGGTCGTCGTCCTCGGGGTCGGCGGGGGAGCGGTCTCGGTCTCGGCGGGCGCCTTCGCCGGGGCGGTCTGCTCCTTCGCCCTGGTCCTTCTCCTGAGCCACACGCTGGGCGACACCACGGACCGGGTCGTGCTGTCCGGCGTCGCGGCCATGCAGCTCTTCTCCGCGCTGACCTCGTTCGTGGTGCTCACGGCGGGCGACGCGGAGACCACCCGCGGCGTGCTGTTCTGGCTCCTCGGCTCGCTCAGCGGGATCGGCTGGACGGACGTGTGGCTGTGCGCCGGGGTGCTCGCGGTGACGCTGCTCGTCTGCCTCACCCACGCCCGTACGCTCGACGCGTTCGCGTTCGGCCAGGAGGCGGCCGCGACGCTGGGCGTCCGGGTGGCCCGCACCCGGCTCGTGCTGCTCTGCACGACGGCCCTGCTGACCGCGGCCCTGGTCAGCTCGGCGGGCGCCATCGGCTTCGTCGGCCTGGTCCTGCCGCACGCGGCCCGCGCGTTCGTCGGTTCCGGGCACGCCCGGCTGCTCCCGGTCACGGCGCTCGCCGGCGCGGTCTTCCTGGTCTGGGTGGACACGCTGGCCCGCACGGCCCTGGACCCGCAGGAGGTCCCGGTCGGCGTGGTGACCTCGCTCATCGGCGTACCGGCGTTCGTGGCGGTCCTCTACCGGACGCGGCGGGTGGCATGACGCACGAAGAGGGTGTCATGACGTACGAGGAGGGTGTCATGACGTACGAGGAAGGTGTCATGACCCACGACCCGATCCCCGCGGACGCGGCGGGCCTGCGCGCCGACCGCGTCAGCCGGGAGGCGGGCGGCCGTCTCGTCGTCGACGGCGTCAGCCTCGCCCCGCCCGCGGGCGCCACCGTGGGACTCCTCGGCCCCAACGGATCCGGCAAGTCCACGCTCCTGCGCATCCTCGCGGGCGTCCTCGCCCCGGCCTCGGGCATCGTCACCCTGGACGGCCGCTCGCTGACGGACACGGGCCGCCGGGCGGTGGCGCGCCGGATCGCCGTGGTCGAACAACACGCTTCGACACAGGTGGAGTTGACCGTACGAGACGTCGTACGGCTCGGCCGTATCCCGCACCGTCGGGCATGGTCGGCCCCCACGCCCCACGACGAGCGGGCGGTACGTGACGCACTGGCGCGCACCGGACTCACCGAACGCGCCGCCCAGGCCTGGCACACCCTCTCCGGAGGCGAACGCCAGCGCGTCCAGATCGCCCGCGCGCTCGCCCAGGAGCCCCGCGAGCTCCTCCTCGACGAGCCGACCAACCACCTGGACATCCAGCACCAGTTGGACCTGCTTTCCCTGGTGGCGGAGCTCCCGGTGACCAGCGTGATCGCGCTGCACGACCTCAACCTGGCGGCGATGTTCTGCGACCACCTGCTCGTCCTGCGGGAGGGCACGGCGTACGCGACGGGAACCCCGGCCGAGGTGATCACCGAGGAGCTGATCGCCGAGGTCTACGGAGTGCGGGCGGTGGTGACGCCGGGGGAGGAGGACGGCGACCCACCGGGCGGCCGCCCTTCGGTGAGGTTCCTGCGGAGCTGAGCCGCCGGACCAGGCCAGACGCGCGGGAATGGCCCTTAACGAGGGCCTGTCGGCCGCCTTAGGTTCACGGGAAGGGCCTACGAAGGCCCCGCGAGGACCGCAAGGAATGAGGACCCACAGGGATGATGTCGGCACGATCAGCGGGGCACGGGACACCAACGGCGTCGGAGAAACTGTCGGCGACACCGGAACCGGAGAAGCCGTCGGCGCCACAGGAACTGTCCCCGATATCGGTGATCGCCCAGGTGAGCGACGTCCACATCGACACCGGCGCCGACGACGGCGGACGCAGCGTCGCCCGCACCCGGGCCGTCATGGACTACCTGAACGACCTCCCGTACGACCTGGACGCCGTCATCGTCACCGGCGACATCGCCGACCACGCGACCCCGTCCGAGTACGAGGCGGCCCGGGGGCTCCTCACGTCCCGGCACCCGCTGCTGACCTGCCCCGGCAACCACGACGAGCGCGCCGCGTTCCGCGAGCACCTGCTCGGCGAGGCCCCGAGCACGGCGCCGGTCAATCACTCCCGCACCACGGACCGCTTCGTCCTGGCCCTGTGCGACACCTCGGTCCCCGGCGAGGACCACGGCAGGCTGGCGGACGAGACGCTGGCCTGGCTGTCCGCCCTCCTCGCCGACACCCCGCCCACGCGCCCGGTCCTGATCGCCTTCCACCACCCGCCGGTCCCGCTGCACACGCCGTACGTGGACGGCATCCGCCAGTTCGACGAGGACCGCCTGGCCGACCTGACGGCCCGGCACCCGAACATCACGGCGTTCCTGGCGGGCCACGCCCACACGCCCGCGGCGACGACGTTCGCGGGCCGCCCCCTGCTGGTGGCCCCCGGCGTCGTCTCCACGCTCCGCCTCCCCTGGGAACCTCAGTCGTCCCCGTCCCACCACGTCCACAACGACCTGCCCCCGGCCGTCGCCTTCCACGTCATGGACACCTCGGGCCGCCTGACCACGCACTTCCGCCCGGTCCCGGTCCCGGCAACCGAACGGTGATTACGCCATGGAGGCGGAGGCGGTGGCGGTGGCCCTGACGGCGGATATGTCGAACTGCAGCCGAACCTTCTCGCTGACCATCGTGCCGCCCGCCGCGAGGCGCTGGTTGTAGACGAGCCCCCACTCGGTGCGGTCGATGGTGGTGGTCCCGTCGAAGCCGACGCGCTCGAAACCGAAGGGGTCCACGACCGAGCCCAGGTAGTCGAGTTGCAGCTCCACCGGCCGAGTGACATCGCGGATGGTCAGATCCCCCGCCATCCGGAAACTCTCCCCGCCCTCGTGCACGGTGGCGGTGCTGCGAAAGGTCATCTCCGGATAGCGGCGCGCGTCGAAGAAGTCGGTACCGACGAGATGCGCGTCCCGCTGCTCGACGCCGGTGTCGACGCTGGCGATCCGGATGACGAGCTCGGCCCGCGACTCCGAAGGCCGGTCACCGTCGAAGTACAGCGTGCTGTCGTAATCGGTGAAAGCACCCCGGACGGTCGTGACCATGGCATGCCGCACGGAAAATCCGATGCGGCTGTGCGGACGGTCGATGGTCCACTGCCCGCCGAGCGCACGCAGCGCCGGATCGAGCCCGGCATCACCGGCCCCGGCCTGCCGGTCGAGCGTCCCGAGCCCGCCGCCGGACGTCGGCCCGGCGCTGGCGGTCTGGCGTCGGCTGAAGATGCCCATGGGGCCGTACCTACTTTCGGACGTTCAAGTGATCACTCCATGCCGTCAAGACGGTCGCAGACGCCCCCCATCGAGATGGGCGGCCTCGTCCGTCTTCCATGGCCCGGACGGCAAAGATGCACAGGATCGCCATGATGTGAACGCACGGTCGGCCAACCGGCCGTGACACACGGTCACGGCGCCCCCCCCGGGATGGCCTTCCGCGCCTTTGCGACGGCGCCGGTGACGCGGTGCACGTACCGACGCAGTACTCCGTAGACGGGCTTGTCGTTCATGGCCTTGATCACGCCGATGGCTTCGAGCGCGGCTTTCCAGTTGCCGTGCGCAAACGCCGGGCGTGATCTACGCAAGCAGCAGGTGCCCGTGATCGTCGAGCACGGCCCGCACCTCGGGTACGTCTTCGAAGTCCTGGAGTCGTCGGAGGACGACCCGCGCGCGCTCTGCCGTGCGGTCGCTCGCAAGGTCGCCGGACGCCTCGATGACGGCCTGCGCCTCCGTGGCTGCCGCTTCAGGTTCACCACCGTCGGCGAGAGCCATCGCAAGCCAGCTTCGGTACAACGCCACCTCTCGCGTGTGCGTCGCGTCGTACCGAGCGAGCACGGAGGTCAGCATGGGTACCGCCCGCAGCGGTCGGCGTAGCTCGGTGAGCGCGCGGGCGACCGGCCCGTTGATGGGCTGTGCGACTCGGCTCGCTGCCCGCAGGCCACCCATCACTCCCGTCATCGCCCGGTCTGGGAGAAGACCGTCGAGCAGAACAAGGTGTTCATCGGGATGCTCGGGCGCGGGCAGAAGGATGAACGCGCCCGGCTGGAGGCGCAGTTGATCCGTGCGGAGAAGGTCCTCGCGGACATCGACGCCGCCAGCGGGAACCCGACGCCCGCGGCCGGGACGGAGGACTGAGCTGGGACGCCTGACAGCAGAGACCCGCGCCCGGAACGAAGCAGCGATCCAGGCGGCGATGGGCGGCTGCTGGCCGGAGCTATCCCGCCAGGTGGCGGGTGCGATCTCAAGACCTTGGCGGCCGAGGCAGGGGTGACTCGCACGGGCTCCTATCCGAAAGGAGAACGGCCCGGCCCCTATCAGCACCTCGCGGAGGAGTTCGAACGGCGGGTGAAGGAGGCCCAGGCCGCCGGGATCGTCATAGACTCCAGGGCATCCCAGATCGAGAGGTTGAAGGCTCAGGTCGCCGAGCTGAAGGAACGGGTCGCCGAACGGGACGCGGATCTCGTCGAGCTCACAGCCTTCAAGAACCTCGCGATCTCCCGGCTGGCCGCCCAGCACCAGGAGATCGAACAGCTACGGGAGCAGGCTGCCGCAGCTGACAACGTGCGGCGTTTGCCCGCCGCCCGCCCCGGCTCAGCTCCCTTCGGATCGGGCAGCTGAGCACAGACATCGGTACGCGATGGTGCACGAGGAAGTCGGATGCGACAGGGGACGTTCGGGTCCCGGCGAGATTTTCGTGAAGCTGGGATGTGCCCCCCTGTGCCGGTAGCACTCCGTCATGGGTAGCGGGACCCGCGGCGGATGTGATGACTTCGTACGGATTATGTCTCCGCACCTGGAGGCGGTGCGGGCGGAGCGAGTGTGGGTGGCAGCGTGTTCGACGAGGTGAAAGTCGCAATTATCCCGCGGCCTACTGCCTAACCGTCCATCCTGGACGCATGACTTCGACCGATCCCGCGAGAGCGAAGGAGCCGCCGACCATCACGGCGGTGACACGGCGTGACATCTTCAAGTACCTGCGCGGGATCTCGCGTCCCTGGTGGGGCGAACTGGACGAGGTTACGTTCCTGGAGGGCCTCTACGACCTGGACCGAACTCCAGTCGGCGACAGTCAGTTTCCGACTGTCCGTGCCGATATCCAGCAGCACCGGTTCAACAACGATGACCTGCCTGACGACTGGATCTTCGAGGACTCCCGCTTGGAGCTCGCCGAGGGGCCGGACGAGGTGCTGCTCAGCTTTCTGGCACGGGTGGTCCACCCTGAAGTGGCGGCTGACGTCGAGGAGGCCACAAAACACGTCGAGGAACTGAACCTGCTTCTGGCGCCGGACGGATGGGGTCTGTGTGCGCACGAGTTCCTCTCGGGCCGGCCCCTGTATAAGCCGGTACGAGTTCCGCCTAGTGGCCCGTTGGTCCCGCTGCCGCTGGAGGACGAGGACACGGGCAAGCTCGACCTGGTCCTCGGCCAGGCCTTCAGCCTCTTGGACTGCGCTGGCGAGGAGACCGCACGCGACCTGCTCCGCACCGCGGTCCTGACCCTCCGTCGTGACGGCGGCTTCTTCCATCCCATACCTGGTGACAATTGGACGGATGCCACCTACGAGGCGGTCCTGACGGTGGAGCGCGAGCTTCTGCCCACCTGCACCCCGGAGGCGAAGGAGGTGGTTTGGCAGACGTTGCGGTCCGTGCTAATCCAGCTCGGGCGCATCGACGTCCAGGACCTCGTGGTCGATGGCGACACCCGTCCGCTGCCCAACATCCCACCGGACTGGCGGACCCAAGCCGCAGCGCCCGCCACCCCCACCGTTCGAGGCATCCGGCTCTCCTTCTCCACCACCGAGTTCGATGTCACCCGCAGGAACTTCACCGACCTCGAGATCCGCGGTTCGCAGGACAGCAACGGGTTCCACTACCTCTACGACACCCGCACCAGCCGGATGATCACCGACTTCGTCCTCGACGACCGTCCGCAGGTAGCGACCCTGTGCAGCGTCACCATCATCAAGAAGGGCGACACCTTCACGCCGAGGATCAAGCTCTGGAAGAAGGACAAGAAGAAGGCTGGGGAAGTCTCCACCACACAGACAGCGCCTGAGACCGGGACCACGCGGGCCGTCAAGGCGCTTGTCGACACCGGGGACGTCCACGAGAACTTCTGGAAAGTCATCAACTTCCTCCAGGGCTGCACTGACCTGAGCACACCCGGCAGTTCCCTCCAGCTCGTGGCCGGCGACGAGGCCCAACTGGCCCAACTGCTGACCGGCCAGGACCGGACGACGGTTCTCGGTGCGGTCAGGACAGCCATCGGCGGCGGACTCACAGAGGAGGACATCCGGCTGATCAGCAACCGCAAGGAACAGCTCCAGAGGTTCGAGCGACTGCTGACCGATCCGGACTACTTCCGGCAGGAGGAGAGCCTGGCGACGACACGCGGGGCGGAGGCGGTCTGGCAGGCATTTTTCGAGGCGAATCAGTGGATATTCGGCTACGGCCTCAACCTCATCGCCTGCGAATCCATCAACGACGGCAAACTGGAACGCATCACCACCGGCGCCAACATCTTCGGCGGAGCCGGGAAACGCATCGACGCCATCATGCGTTCCAAGGGCCTGATCAGCAGCATGCTCTTCTGTGAGATCAAGACCCACGACACCGAACTGCTCTCCAAGACCCCGTACCGCGCGGGCGTCTACCAGGCATCCAAGGAACTCGGCGGCGGTGTGGCGCAGGTGCAAAAGACGGCCAGCAAGGCCCAGCAGCTCATCTCCAGCCAGTTCCTCACCCGGATCTACGAGGAAGACGGCGCCCCGACAGGCACCGAACTGTCCACCACCCGCCCGCGACAGGTCGTGGTGATCGGGAGCCTGCGCGAGTTCACCCACAACGGTGCTGTGAACCCGGAGAAGATGAGCTCCTTCGAGCTATACCGGACATCCATCCAGGACGTCGAGGTAATCACGTTCGACGAACTCTACGAGCGGGCCTGCTTCATCGTCGAGGATCACTGAGGCGGACCGCTGCCAGGGCGCTCGCTGACACTGCGACTACCGGTGACGGAGTGTTACCGGCGCACGGGGGCTCATCCCGGCTTCACGGAAATCTTGCCAGGGCCACGCTCGGTGGTATGCCCCCCTCCATGAGGAGGGGGGCGGCTGCCATCTGGAGCCGGCCGCGGTGGGCGGCGAGTGCCCGGAGGCGGCCTGCCACGGCGTCCGGGCCCAGGGTGGCCAAGGCCCACAGGGCGCTGAGGCGGCGGCCGGTGGACCAGATGCCGGTGGTGGGTGGCCGGAACGAGGCCACGGCGATGTTCTGAACCGTGAACGGGACGGGGTCGAGATAGGTCATGCCACCGGTCCCGCACAGATACGCGCGGGCACCGGTCGCCGCGGAAAGGTCCGCGAGCCGGACGGAGCGGCCCGGCCGGGCCGACAGACGGCTGCTGGTGAGGACCTGGCCCTCCCAGCCCAACAGGTCAAGCAGGACGCGGGTGGAGGTCTCGGCAACCGTCGCGGTCTTGCCGGTGCCGAATGCATCCAGCACCGGATCCAGGGCCTCGGCGAGGGCGCGCCAGTGAGGGCTGGCCCCATAGTGCTGCCGCAGCATCCCCTCGGTCCTGCGGCGGGCCAGGTCCGGGTCGTCGATCACGGCGTCGCGGACGAGGGTGGGCCGTCCGCTCGGCAGGCGGGTGGGGATGGTAAGCCACTGCTGACCGGCGGGGTCGTCGAGGTTCGCAAGGCGGGCTCGGTGCTGGTAGTCGCGGCGGGTGAACTGCACGTCGTCCAGGACGATCCAGTAGTCCGCCGCGCACAGCTTGGCCAGCGTGGTCAGCCGGGGTAGGAAATTCGGCTGGTGGATGGCACACAACCCGCCCGGCTCGGGCAGGTCAGGGGTTGATGAGGCGGCTGGTGAAGCCGTCGCGGATGAGGGACTCGTACGCTGCATGCACGTCCTCCGGGACCTCCTGCTCGATGGCGAATCCGAGCTTTGGATACTCGATGACCCGCTGGAGGTCGCCGACGAGCATGTCCAAGACGAGTTTCTCGTCGCCGATGGACTTCAGATAGTCGTCGAACTCCAGCGGCTCCGACGCGCAGAGGATCTCGACGTCGGGCCACAGCTTGCGGGCGGTCACGAACGACCGCCTTTCCATATAGGGCTTGGAGACCAGCAGCACCGACGCCGGGTTGATGCCTGCGGCAACGAGGAGCTCACGCGAGAGGCTGATGTTCTGTCCGGTGTTACCCGCGTTCGGTTCCAACAGGATCGCCTCGGCGGGGACGCCGAGGTCGATGGCGTGCTCGCGGAAGTGGACGGCCTCCCCACGCGGGAAGACCTTGGCGGTGGTGGGACTGTTGCCGCCGGTGAACACCAGGGTCGGGAAGAGCCCGGAGCGGTACAGCTCGGCGGAGTGGGCCGCGACGCCGAGGTCGTGGCTGCCCAACCCGATCGCCACGTCGACGGGCCGCAGCTCGTGCTGCATCTGGTGGTAGTTCCAGATCAGTTTGGCCTGGCGCCACTGGTCCTCGGTGATGCCCTGCTGGTCGTTGCTCACGCGTTTCTCCCTGGTTCATCGTTGCCGGGGGCTGACCGGCCCTTCGCTCATGGCCTTGATGCCCTCGATACTGCGCAGTTGGTGCACAAGTCCGTGCTGCGCGGCCACCTTGGCGGCCTGGTCGAGGACGAGGAGTCCATCATCCCGGGTCGCCGCATCGGAGAGCAGGATGTGGCCATGAGCGGTGTTCAGTCGCACGCGTTGCATCGGTGAGTCGGGCGTCCCGCTGCTGCGGGCGATGTCGATGAAGTGCAGGGCCCGGGTAAGGTCGCCGGCGCCGCGGCGGGCGAGGGCGAGTTTCTGGTGGGCCACCGACCAGTCGTCCGGTTCGGTGAGGTCCTCGAAGTCGCGGGTCGCCACCTGCATGACGCGGGTTGCGTAGTCGTGCTGGCCGTCCTTGCTCAGCGCGGTCCCCACCCACAGCCTCGCGCGGGCCCGGTCACGGCGGGAGAGCCGATCATCGACGGCGAGCGTCTCGTAGTTGCGGGCGGCGATCTCCAGCTTCCCGGACATCTCGGTGACGACCGCGAGGGACAAGTCGAGCTGGGCGACGCGGCGGGGGATATCGAGCTGAGTGAAGGCCGCGTGGGCGCCGGTGTAGGAGTGCTGGGCGGACAGCGGGCCCAGGACAACGCCCTGGTCGCGCTTGAGGTCGCCGAGCAGGGCGGTGGAGCGGGCGAAGAGATACAGGCCCTTCTCGTCCAGCTCGGGGGCCTTGAACCGGCTCAGCCACCGGGTGAGGAGGCTGTCGGCGAAGGCGAAGTTCTGCCGGGACAGGGCGACCACGACGCGGTCGAGGTCGTCGGCCCAGGACTCGTACTCCCAGGCCCGGGGGCCGGAGGCGGTGACGCGGCGTCGGCCGGCGTTCTGCACCGGGCTGGTCATCTCGGACAGGAGCGTTTCGAACCGCAGGTGGACAGCGGCGTCCGCGCGGCCGAGGGCGGTGTCGAGGATGGCCTGGGTGTCGGGTCTGGGCTCGGTGTCAGCGAGCTTGCTCTCCCACTTGGAAACGGTCGCGACGGCCAGGCCGAGCTGCTGGGCGAAGGCCCGCACGCTCAGTCGCAGGGCGAGCCGCAGGGCCCTGGCCTCCAGGCCGGTCCAGTGGTGCACGGTCGCCACGCGTCACTCCCTTCCACCGGTCATCGAAGCAGATCCGTGCAGTCGGCGGGACGGAAGTGGAACGGAAGTAGAACGGCCGGTGATTGGCCGCGAGTTGGCCGGACGCCACGATCAGAGCGTCATCACTTGTCGAGTCTTTTGGACGGTCCTGAGCATGGAATCCCTCACGGAGCATCGCCCGGTCAGCGGCCCGGTCGTTTACGGCTTCCTGCGGCTGGTGCGGGTCTCCCAAGCGCGGCAGGACGCCCTGGTCGCCTCGCTTGCTGAGTACTGCCGCAGCCACGAACTGCAATTGTCCGGCGTCTTCACCGACCGCGACGCGTCCGCCGGGCCCGCCTCAGCGGCGTTCACCGGGCTACTGGACGTGCTCGCACTGCCGGACGTCTACGGCGTCATCGCCCCGGCTATGTCGCACCTGGGGCCGAAGGCCATAGCCGCTGAACGCGGGCGGCGGATCGAGGCGGTCGGCTCGCGGCTGCTGCTGGTCCGCAAGCCCCGCACGGCCCATCACTCCATCTCCCGCAGCGGTTCCGTCCGCCGCCGTCACCCCGGCACCACCCGCGTCCTGGACGCCGAGTCATGAGGACCACCGTGATGACCAACACGACCCAGCAGTTCTTCGACGCGCGGCCCGAGTCGGTCGGCCAGGCACGGTCCTTCACCTCTGAGGCCCTGGCCGACTGGGGTCTGCCGGACCGCGCCGAGGATATCCGGCTCTGCGTCTCCGAACTCACCACCAACGCCCTGGTACACGGCACTGCCCCCGGACACGGCTTCCTGGTCAAGCTCAACGCCGACGAGGATGTCGTACGCCTGGAAGTGCACGACAGCCGAAGCCAGCACCCGGAAGCCCGACAGGCTGCCGGCACGGACACCTCCGGACGCGGGCTGATCCTGGTGAACGCGCTTGCCGACGGCTGGGGAGTCGAGGACCGCGCTCCGGTCGGGAAGATCGTCTGGTCCTGCTTCAAGGCCAGGGGAGGCACGACAGCATGAGCGTCCTGCGCACTCCGCCCGGCCCTGAGCTGCGGCTGCTGGTGTCGCTCGCAGCCTGGACCTGGCCCGGCACCCGCCCGGACGGCCGCGAGATCGCGCACATCCTGATCACCCACACCCCGGCCCTGCCCGGCTCGGGCACCGCTGAGACGGCCGAGGCCCGGATGCGGCGGCTGTCCGCCGGCCTGGGCGGCCTGGCCGGCGCCCGGGAGGTCATCCCGGAACTGGAGCGCTGCCTGCAGATTGTCGGCGACCAGGTGCTGGTGCACTTGCCCGGCGCCTCCCGGCGGCTGCGGCTGCCCACCCGTCGGTCCTGGACCGAACAGGTCGCCCGTAGCGGTGAGGCAATCCTCCTACTCGGGCTGGCCCCCCTGCCGCAGTCCGCTGGCGCCGCCGAGGTCGACGCCTACCTGGATGCAGCGCTCGCAGCCGACCGGCTGCTGTTCGGACGCGCCCGCACTCGCTGAACCCGCATCTCCTCGCACGACCCCCGGACGGAACGGATGAGAGGGCACTGCCATGGAAACCTTCGAACGCGCCCGGCTGGACGCCTACTTCGCCCGGATCGCCGCCCAGTTCGCCCCGGGTGAGGAGACGGCGTCGTTCCTCATCACGCACCTGCTGGCCGAGCGCCCCGCGTTCGTCCGCGCTGTCGCCGCGATGACCCGGCTCACCGCGGTGCTGCCCAAACCGAAGTCCGTCCACCCGGCCGCGAAGCGCGAGGTCGAGCAGACGCACGTGGTCGACACTCTCACCCGCGAAATGTTCGCCCAGGCCGACTACGCTCTGGACTACTTCGAATCCCGTGCCGCCGACCAGACGGTCACCCTGCTGGACGTCGGCGGCTACTTCGCCCCCAGCCTCGCCGAGGTCCACAGCCGGTTCACCGGCCAGCTCGCCGGGGTGATCGAGGACACCGAGAACGGGCACCGCCGCTACGAGGACCTCGATAAACTGCCCTGCCCCGTCGTCTCCGTCGCCCGCTCCCCGTTGAAGGACCCCGAGGATTTCCTCGTCGGCCAGTCGGTCGTCTTTTCCACCGAGGCCGTCATGCGCGATCGCGATGACATCCTCCATGGCCGCCCCGCCCTGGTGATCGGCTTCGGCAAGCTCGGCAGCTCGATCGCCCGGCTCCTGCATGCCAAAGGCGTCCAAGTCACCGTCTTCGACATCGACCCCGTCCGCCGCACCCAGGCCCTCTCCCAGGGCTTCGCCGTCGCACGCGACCGCGAAGCCGCCCTGACCGGCGCCGGCCTGGTCCTCTGCGCGACCGGCGCCGTCTCCCTGCACGGCGAGGACTTCTCCCACCTGCGCAACGGCGCCTACGTCGCCACCGTCACCAGCAGCGAGGACGAACTCGACCTCGCCGGACTCCCCGCCGTCTACACCCGCACCCAGGTCGGCGACCACGTCACCCGCTACCAGACCACCGGCCACTACTTCTATCTGGCGAACGGCGGTAACGCCGTCAACTTCATCCACGGTGCCAGCGTTGGGCCGTTCATCTTCCTGGTCCAGGCCGAGATCCTCGCCGCGATCAGGATGCTCACCCGCGGCGACCTCGCCCCCGGCATTCATGAGGTCCCCACACCCGACCGCGAAGCCATCGCGGCGACCTGGCTCTCCTACTTCAACAGGTGATCACCATGACCATCACGGCCAGCCACATCCGCACCACTATTGCCACCTACCTCGACGAACACCCCGAGGACAAGCGCGAACTCGGCGTCGTCCTCGGTCTCCTGGACGACCGCGACGATCTCACCAACCGCAAGACTCTGCCCGGCCACGTCACCGCAGGGGCCGTCCTCGTCGGCCCCGACGGCCGCATCCTGCATATTCTCCACAACGTGACCCAGAAGTGGCTTTTGCCCGGCGGCCATCTGGAGCCCTCGGACGAGACGCTCCTGCAGGCCGCCGGCCGCGAACTCGCAGAGGAGACCGGCATCCTGCCTCACGTCGCCACCCCGCACGGTGAGACTCCGCTCCACATCGACATCCACCCCATCGACGCCAACCCCGCCAAGGGTGAGCCCGCCCACCAGCACTTCGACTTCCGCTTCCTCTTCCGCACCACCGCCGACATCGGTGAACTCCAGGCCGAAGAAGTGTCCGACGCTGCCTGGCGAACGGTCGGCGCCCTCCATGACGAGAGGTTGGGCCAGCGCGTCGCCCAAGCACTGCGTTGACCCCAAGGTCGGCCGCCCCTGCGCCTGCGACCCCGGACGCGCGCGGGGGCGGCCTCCCAGCCCGTCCAGCGACAGGCCACCAAGGGTGACCTTCGTCACCTGATACGGTGATCATTGCCATGGAAAGCGACACGATGGACCGTGCCAACGGGGCACGGGCTGGAGCAACCGCCGCCCCGTAAAGCGACACGACCTGCATGGGACACAGTCTCTGCGGCGACAACGGGCTGGAAGCACCACGACCTCGGCCAAGAAGGCGCCGCCCAGCGTTACTCCCAAGTCGGCTACCAGCCCGCCGACTAGGCAGACTCGCACGGCCATGCCGCCTGCATGATGCGCGCTCTCGTTCACCAGGCCCTCAGCCTCAAACAGCCCCACCACTGCATCGACCTCGCAGAAGCCGCGCTCGCTGCCGGGCTCGGCCACATCGACGGCGAGACCGAAGCCCTGCTCCACATCACCCACGCCCGCACCTATGCCGCCACCGGCGAGCGACCACACGCCACCCGCGCCCTACTCGCCGCAGAAGACGCCCGGCTCCGCGACGACGGCCCGCAGTCCAGCTACTCCAGCGGCCCGGACGCCGGCACCGTCGCCAGCCACACCGCCTGCACCCTGACTGACCTCGCCGACCACGGCACCGAGCAACAGCACCGCGATGCGCTCACCCGCTGGGACCCGGAGAAATACAAGCGTGTCCACGACCTCACCTACGCCGATCTCGGCGCCAGCCTGGCCGCAAAGCCCGCGCCGACGAGGCCGCCGCTGCCTGGAGCCCAGTTGGTGGTGCTGATGGAGGGCATGACCTCGGACCGCACCCGCAAAGCGAATACCTTGCTTTGGCCCACCCCGGAGACCTACCAGCGGCGCAAGGTCCCTGGAGCCACCGAACTTGCCCGCCGAGCAAGGTAAGCACTCGCTTAACATGCCCAACAACCCGGCCGACGAAGGGATCACCGTGGCTCAGCATCAGACCGAGGACCAGCCCAAAGCGCTCAAGCCTGCCCTCAACTCCATGACCCTGCTGGTCGCCGCCGTCATCGTCCACGACCAGGCCACCAACCGCGTCGTCCTCCTCCAGCGCAGCGAGAACGCCAAGTTCGCCCAGGGCATGTGGGACCTGCCCGTCGGCAAGAGCGAACCCGGTGAGCCCATCACCGACACCGCGGTGCGCGAGCTATACGAGGAGACCGGCCTGACGGTGAAGCCGGATTCCCTCAAGGTCGCCCACATCATCCACGGATCATGGGGAGTTGAAGCACCCAACGGCTTCCTCACAGTCGTCTTCGTTGCCCACGAATGGACCGGCGAACCCGAAAACCGTGAACCTCGCAAACACGCCCAAGTTCGTTGGGTGGATGCCAGGGCCGTCCCCGAGGAGCTCGTCGACACCACCGCCAGTGCCCTTCACCGATATCTTGGCGACGGTCCGCAGGTGTCCCTCGCTGGTTGGCGTCAGTGAACACTCGCCTCTCTGCGAAACCCGGCGACGGCAATGGCTCCGAGGAGCCGATTGTGAGCCATAAGTAGTTGGCCCGCTGCGCTGCCTGCAACACCATCTCTGAGGCCAAGGGCAGTCTCTGGGCAGGCATGAACGAAGTCGACTGCAGTCAGCCCGCATTGTTCTGGCGGCGTCGGGGAAAGGGGGCGCCGATTGTCCTGCTCGTTGGATCTCCTCGCTTACCAGGACTACGGGGGATTGCCTCGAACGAGAGGTACCAGTCGGCTTCCTGTCAGGTGTGCTTGGGCAATGGCTCCTTGCGTTCGTACTCGACGATGACCTGATCGGGATCCAGGCTGGCGAGCCACCGCTTCAGCCCAGCCTTCAGCCGCCTCATTCCAGGCTCGATCTCCACGGTGCAACCGGAGCCAAGCAGCATGTCGTGCAGGTACAACGCCCACACGTTTTCTGAGGCGGGGCGGGTGCCCCAGTCCTCACGTGGGACGGTTCACCAGGTGTGCACTTCAGGTGGCCGACAGGAGCGCGTGGGCGTGGAGGTGACCTCGTGAGGGCATGCGGCCTGAGCAATGAGTGAAGGCCGCCACCCGTAGGTGACGGCCTTCACGTCGTGTCTGACGCTAAGTCAGGGATTCCATCGTCCAGTGCACACTCGGTGCACAACGCAGCGGAAATCAGCCGGGAACCGTGAGAACTCGCGAGGAGTCTCTCCGCAGGTCGCGGTACGTTTCGGGTGACCTTTCACAGGTCACCCGGACCCACTCTTTAGATGTCGAAGTAAAGCTCGAACTCGTGCGGATGCGGTCGCAGCTGGATCGGGGCGATCTCGTTCGTGCGCTTGTAGTCGATCCACGTCTCGATCAGGTCGGACGTGAAGACGCCGCCCGCCTGCAGGTACTCGTTGTCCGCCTCGAGGGCGTCGAGGACCGCGGGGAGGGAGGTCGGGACCTGGGCGACGCCCGCGTGCTCCTCGGGGGCCAACTCGTAGAGGTCCTTGTCGATCGGCTCCGGCGGCTCGATCTTGTTCTTGACGCCGTCCAGGCCGGCCATCAGGAGCGCCGAGAACGCCAGGTACGGGTTCGAGGACGGGTCCGGCGCGCGGAACTCGACGCGCTTGGCCTTCGGGTTGGAGCCCGTGATCGGGATGCGCATGGCGGCCGAGCGGTTGCGCTGCGAGTAGACCATGTTGACCGGGGCCTCGAAGCCGGGGACCAGGCGGTGGTACGAGTTCACCGTCGGGTTGGTGAAGGCCAGCAGCGACGGGGCGTGCTTGAGGATGCCGCCGATGTAGTAGCGGGCGATGTCCGAGAGACCGGCGTAACCCTGCTCGTCGTAGAAGAGCGGGTTGCCGCCCGACCACAGCGACTGGTGGACGTGCATGCCCGAGCCGTTGTCGCCGAAGATCGGCTTCGGCATGAAGGTCGCGGTCTTCTCGTTGCGCCACGCGACGTTCTTCACGATGTACTTGAAGAGCATCAGGTCGTCGGCCGCGGCGAGCAGCGTGTTGAACTTGTAGTTGATCTCGGCCTGGCCGGCCGTGCCGACCTCGTGGTGCTGGCGCTCGACCTGCAGGCCGTTCTTGTCCAGTTCGAGGGAGATCTCGGCGCGGAGGTCCGCGAAGTGGTCCACCGGCGGGGCCGGGAAGTAGCCGCCCTTGTAGCGGACCTTGTAGCCGCGGTTGTTCTCGACCGCACCGGTGTTCCAGGCGCCGGCCTCGGAGTCGATGTGGTAGAAGCTCTCGTTCGCCGACGTCTGGAAGCGGACGTTGTCGAAGACGTAGAACTCCGCCTCGGGACCGAAGTACGCAGTGTCCGCGATGCCGGTGGACGCGAGGTACGCCTCGGCCTTCTTCGCGATGTTGCGCGGGTCACGGCTGTACTGCTCGCCCGTGATCGGGTCGTGGATGAAGAAGTTGATGTTGACGGTCTTGTCGCGGCGGAACGGGTCGACCCGGGCCGTCGACAGGTCCGCGCGCAGCGCCATGTCGGACTCGTGGATGGCCTGGAAGCCGCGGATCGACGAACCGTCGAAGGCCAGCTCCTCGTCCGGGTCGAACGCCGCCGCCGGAATCGTGAAGTGCTGCATGACACCGGGCAGGTCGCAGAATCGGACGTCGATGAACTTGACGTCCTCGTCCGCGATGTACTTCTTCGCGTCGTCGGCGTTCTGGAACAACATCCAACTCCTCCTACTCCCGCCCGGGGCTGGGCGGGGTTGCAGCTCGTGGTGCGGCCAGTGCGGTGGCACACGCTGGGACCCGACCATAGGGACGGGGCATTTCTCAAGCGTGACCCATTTGTTTCGCCGAAGTTAACCGACGCGCCCGCGTGACGGGGCTCACCGTGGCGGTCCGGGGCTCTGTTCCGGGCCCTGCGGCACCCCGGCCGCCCCTGTAGAAGAAGGGGCGCAGTACCTTTGACGGGTGGACAAGAGGCAAGCAATCGGATCGTGGCTGTCCGGCCCGCGCGCGGCCGCCGAGGACGCCGGCGTCGACTTCGGGTACCGGGGCCAGCAGCTCGGCCTGCCCGAGGAGGGGCCGGGAGCGATCGCCCGTCCCGGCCGCCGTATCGGCGCCCTCGCCGTCGACTGGGGCCTGTGCATGCTCATCGCATACGGCCTGTTCGCCGGCGGTGACCAGCAGGCGATGGGCAACTGGGCCCTCGGGATCTTCTTCGTCGTGAGCGTGCTCACCGTCGGCACGGTCGGCTGCACCCCGGGCAAGGCCCTCTTCCGCCTGCGCGTCATCGCGGAGGGCGGCGGCCGGCTCGGCGCGGGCTGGGTCCTGGTCCGCAGCATCCTGCTGTGCCTCGTCATCCCGGCCCTGATCTGGGACCGCGACGGCCGAGGCCTGCACGACCGCCTCTCCCGCGCGATTCAGGTACGGATCTAGCCAGCGCGATCCAGCGATTCAGGTACGGATCTAGTCAGCAGTGCGATCCAGGTGCGGATCTAGGACGTGTGCGTACGGACCGGCCCACTCGTACGGACCGGCCCACTCGTACGGACCGGCCCACTCGTACGGCCCCGCCACGCGTACGGCCCCGCCAGGCGCCCGCCTCCGCGCCCGCCTCCAGGCATGAAAAATCCCTCCCGACCGAAGCCGGGAGGGAGGACAGGCGCCGCCTCCGTGGAAGCACCGCGAAAGCGGAGGGTGCTACTTCGGGCCGCCGCGAGGCATCCGCATGCCCTTCGGCATCGGCCCCTTCGGCAACGGCATGTTGGACATGAGGTCACCCATCGCCCGCAAGCGGTCATTCGTTGCGGTGACCTGCGGGCCGGTGAGGACGCGCGGGAGCTTCAGGAGCGTCGTGCGCAGCTTCTTCAGGGAGACCGTGCCGTCGGTGGTGCCGACGATGACGTCGTGCACCGGGACGTCCGCCACGATGCGCGCCATCTTCCGCTTCTCGGCGGCCAGCAGGCCCTTCACGCGGTTCGGGTTGCCCTCGGCGACCAGGACGATGCCTGCCTTGCCGACGGTGCGGTGCACCACGTCCTGGCTGCGGTTCATCGCGACCGCGGGGGTCGTCGTCCAGCCGCGGCCGACCTTGTCGAGCACTGCGGCCGCCGCACCCGGCTGGCCTTCCATCTGCCCGAAGGCGGCGCGCTCGGCCCTGCGTCCGAAGACGATCGCCATCGCGAGGAAGGCGAGCAGGAAACCGAGAATGCCCAGGTAGATCGGGTGGCCGATCAAGAAGCCGATCGCGAGGAAGACACCAAAGGTGACGATTCCCACAGCCGCGATGATCAGGCCGATTTTGGAGTCGGCCCGCCGGGTCATCTTGTAGGTCAGAGCGATCTGCTTGAGTCGCCCTGGCTCCGCGGCCGCATCCGCCGCGGTGGATTCCTTCCTCGCCATGCCGTGAAGTCTACGTGGCTCCGCGGGCGGCTACGACGTGCGGGTGGTCACGGCCTCTTCGAGGACGCGCAGGGCGTCGACCCGGTCCTTGGCGCGGCGCCGGTCTTCCAGTACGGAAGTCCAGGCGTTGCGCCGTGCGGTGCGCTGGCCGCCGCTCATCAGCAGCGACTCGACGGCGCGCAGGGCTTCGGAGACGGACGGGATGGCGGTGGCGCGAACGGGCGCGGCCTGCATGATGGGGCCCTCCTGGGGAGCGGCTCGGGTGGGGGGAGCGGCTATGGGTAAGGCTGTACGTGCGGTAGTACCAGGGTCACTGATTGGTGTTACCAGGGCGTGTCCAGGCGGTCAAACACCGATGAAACCCTGACGCCGGGCCCCAAAACGCTGACGCGGCCCGTACACCCCCGTCACCTGCGGGATCGTGCGGACCGCGTCGTTGCGGGTTCTACTAGCGGGTAGTCACTTGTGCGCGGATTCACACGGTGCGTGCGTGCCCGGCATGTGCCGCCGTCACAGCGCCTGCGCCATGCCTCGAAGGGTTGGCGCGCCAGCCCGAAGGGTCAGAGCGCCTGCGAGGCCACGTACGCGCCCCGCTTCTCGATCGCCATCTGGTACAGGCGGCCGGCGCGGTACGAGGAGCGGACCAGCGGGCCCGACATGACGCCCGAGAAGCCGATCTGCTCGGCCTCCTCCTTCAGCTCCACGAACTCGGCGGGCTTCACCCAGCGCTCGACGGGGTGGTGGCGCGGCGTGGGGCGCAGGTACTGGGTGATCGTGATGAGCTCGGTGCCCGCCTCGTGCAGCTGGCGCAGCGCCTCGCTGACCTCTTCGCGGGTCTCGCCCATGCCCAGGATCAGGTTGGACTTGGTGACCAGGCCGGCCTCGCGGGCCTTGGTGATGACCTCGAGGGAGCGCTCGTAACGGAAGCCGGGGCGGATGCGCTTGAAGATGCGCGGCACCGTCTCCACGTTGTGCCCGAGGACCTCGGGGCGGGACGAGAAGACCTCGGCCAGCTGGTCGGGGTCGGCGTTGAAGTCCGGGATGAGCAGCTCGACCTTGGTATAGCCCTCGGCGCGCTCCGCCGTCATCGCGTGGATCTGGCGCACGGTCTCCGCGTACAGCCAGGCGCCGCCGTCCTCCAGGTCGTCGCGGGCGACGCCGGTGATCGTGGCGTAGTTCAGGTCCATGGTGACGACGGACTCGCCGACGCGGCGCGGCTCGTCGCGGTCGAGGGCCTGCGGCTTGCCGGTGTCGATCTGGCAGAAGTCACAGCGCCGCGTGCACTGGTCGCCGCCGATGAGGAACGTGGCCTCGCGGTCTTCCCAGCACTCGTAGATGTTCGGACAGCCCGCCTCCTGGCAGACCGTGTGCAGCCCCTCGCTCTTCACGAGTTTCTGCAGGGCGTTGTACTCGGGGCCCATCTTCGCCCGGGTCTTGATCCACTCGGGCTTGCGCTCGATGGGGGTCTGGGCGTTCCGGACCTCCAGGCGCAGCATCTTGCGTCCGTCGGGTGCGACTGCGGACACATCGGCTCCCTGTTAGCTGGCGTAACTTCGATTCTGCGGCGCACACCAGGGTACGCCCGTGATGTCGTCGGTCTTACTTCCGGCCAACCTCTGGCCAACGGGGTGCATTCCCCGGGCCCGAGGGGCTCTGTCAAGCGGAGGCCGGCTCCGTGGCCCGCTCCCCGTCCGCCGCCGGCTTCTCGACGAGGCGCGGCTTGAGCTCCGCGTTCTCCAGCACGTCCCGCAGGTGCCGCTCGGCGACGGGCAGCACGTCGGCGATGGTGATCTCGCGGCCCAGCTCGTACGAGAGGGACGTCACGCCCGCGTCGCGGATGCCGCACGGGATGATCCGGTCGAACCAGGTGTTGTCCGGGTTCACGTTCAGCGCGAAGCCGTGCATCGTGACGCCCTTGGCGACGCGGATGCCGATCGCGGCGATCTTGCGGTCCTCGCGGCGCTGGCCCGCGTTGGACGGGGCGTACTCCGGGCCGTTGAACCGGGCGTCGAACTCGTCGTCCTGGAGGCGCGGGTCGAAGTCCAGGGAGAGCCCGCCGAGCGCGGGGCGCTGCTCCACCGGGTCGCCCAGGACCCATACGCCGCTGCGTCCCTCGACGCGAGTGGTCTCCAGACCGAACTCCGCACACGTACGGATAAGAGCCTCTTCCAGGCGGCGTACGTGTGCTACGACGTCCACCGGGCGGGGCAGTTTCTGGATGGGATAGCCCACCAGCTGGCCAGGACCGTGCCAGGTGATCTTGCCGCCGCGGTCCACGTCGACGACGGGGGTGCCGTCCAGCGGGCGTTCGCTGTCCTCGGTCCTGCGGCCCGCGGTGTAGACCGGCGGATGCTCCAGGAGAAGGCAGGTGTCCGGGGTCTCGTCGGCGAAGCGGGCGGCGTGCACGCGGCGCTGCTCGTCCCAGGCCTCTTGGTACTCCACGAAGTCCGGGCCGAAGCCCAGCCGGACGAACCGAAACTCACTCACGGCAGGTTCCTCCCTGAACGTTCACCGTGCACATATCGCGCCTCTGCCACTGTACGGGCCCCCTCCGGCGGCAACCTCGGCCCGGGTTCCTCACACGATCGGATGAATGCCGGAGGAAGGTGCGTCGACAGGCTGTGTGGGCCGCTACATTCACGCCGTCCACGAGGCCATAAGGGCTGCTCACAGCAGGTCCGGAAGGCAGGAGACCGCACAGCCGATGACGGAACGACCCCCGCAGCGCACCCCCAACCGCCAGCTAGCCGCGCTCATCGCGGAAGCCGGGTTCTCCAATGCGGGCCTCGCGCGCCGTGTCGACCAGCTGGGGCTCGAGCACGGTCTCGACCTGCGTTACGACAAGACATCAGTGACCCGGTGGCTGCGCGGGCAACAGCCCAGAGGCACCACACCCGCGCTCATCGCCGAGGTCTTCACCAGACGGCTCGGGCGGCGCCTGTCCGCCCAGGACCTCGGTCTCGACGCGTGCGCCCCGGTGTACGCGGGGCTGGAGTTCGCGGCCAGCCCCGAGGAGGCCGTCGACATCGTCGGCGGACTCTGGCGCAAGGACTCCGGTAGCCACGCCGAGCTGCGGAAGATCGCGTTCACCCCGGCCGGGCTCGTGGTGCCGAGCCGGGACTGGCTCATCGGCCGCGCCGACGAACGCGTGGGGCGCGGGGAGGTCGACCCGTCCCACGTCCGCGTCCCCGCTCAGGGGCGCCCCGCTCTGCCCCGGCAGCGGCAGGGCCCCGAGCGCGGCCCGGGACAGCGGGTCAGCAACGGCGACATCGCGGCGCTGCGCTCGGTGGGCGAGCTGTTCCGCGCGCTCGACCACGCCTACGGCGGCGGGCACGCCAGGCAGGCACTGGTCCGCTACCTGGAGCACGAGGCCGAGCCGATGCTCCGCGGGGTCTACGGAGAGCAGGCCGGGCGGCGGCTCTTCGCGGCCGCCGCCGATCTGACCCGGCTCGCGGGCTGGACCTCGTACGACATCGCGGCGCACGGACTGGCCCAGCGGTACTACGTCCAGGCGCTGCGCCTGGCCCAGGCGGCGGGCGACCGGGCGTACGGCTCGTACGTCCTGGTCACGATGAGCCGTCAGGCCGTCTACCTCGGGCATGGACGCGAGGCGGTGCAGCTCGCGCGGGTGGCCCAGCAGGGCGTCGGCTCCGCGGCGCCGCATGTCGTGCAGGCCCTGCTGTACTCGGCGGAGGCGCGCGGGCACGGGGTGCTCGGCGAGGTGCGGGCCTGCACGGCGTCCCTCGCGCGGGCGGAGCGGTCCCTGGAGGCGGCCCGACCCGGTGACGAAGTGCCGCACTGGGCGCGGTTCTTCGACGAGGCGCAGCTGGCGGACGAGTTCGGGCACAGCTACCGCGATCTGCAGCAGTACCGGGCCGCGGCCCAGTACGCCGAGCGTTCGCTCCAGCTGCGCGCCCCCGCCTTCGCGCGCTCCCGCCTCTTCTGCCGGGTGGTCCTCGCGACCGCGCGGCTCGGTCTCGGCGAGCTGGAGCACGCCTGCCAGCTGGGCGCTGAGGCCGCGCAGGCAGCGGGGGAGATGCGGTCCGCGCGGGCCCACGAGTACGTACGCGAATTCGAGCGGCGCCTGGAGCCGTACCGGGACGCGGGCCCGGTCCGCGGGTACCGGGACAAGGTGGCGGCGCTGGGCTGACGCCGGCCCGGGGCCACTCGGACCGGACAGCGTGGATGCGGTGGACGGGCGCCGCCGGGCAGGGTGACAGCCGCCCGGCGGCGCCCGTGCCGATGGGGCGCGGCGGCAGCGGGAGACCGGATGGGTCAGGCCGCGGTGGGCAGTGACTCCTGGGCGTACGCGAAGGTGATGCCGAAGTCCGTCAGGACGGCGTGGGCCGCGCGCCGCCCCGAGTGCAGGGCGCCCTGGACGGTGCTGGTGTCCCGGTGGTCCCCGCAGACGTAGAGCCCGGAGAGCAGGCGGACCGGGCGCCGCACGTCGTGCGGGGGCGGCATCGCGGGCACGGCCTCGCGGGTGTGGTGGACGGCGAGCAGTTCCCAGCGGTGCGTCGGGGTGCCGTAGAGCGCGGCGAGGTGGGTGCGTACGGCGCGCTCGTCCGGTGGCGGGCCGAGGACCGTCGAGGAGACCAGGACGCGGTCGGCGGGGGCGCGCGACGGGTCGACCTGGCTGATGACCGAGGTGTGGGCGACCGGGCCCGCGCGGTCCGCGTCCAGGAGCAGCGCGGCACCGTCGAGCGGCGGCTCGGGCGCGGTGTGGTGGAACACCGTCACCTCGTGGAACGGCGGTACGCGCAGGCCGGGGAGGAGCTCGGAGGCGGCGCGCGCGTCGGTGGCGAGGAGGACGGCACGGCACGGGAACTCCCCGTGCTCGGCGGTCCCGACGGAGCTCGTGGAGACCGAGGTGACGCGGACGCCGGTGCGGACGGTGCCGGGGGGCAGGGTGGCGGCGAGGAGGTCGGGCAGGACGTCGGCGCCGCCCTCGGGCACGCAGAGGCGACCGCGCGCGAAGGCGTGCAGGGCGAGGTCCGCGCACCGGCTTGAGGTGGTCAGGCCGGGGTCGCAGAGCAGCGCGGAGAGCAGCGGGCGCAGAAAGCCATCGATGGTGCGGGAGGGCAGTCCGCGGGCGGAGAGGGCGTTTCTTGCCGGGAGTTCGGGCCGGGTGAGGAGGCGCTCGACGGGCGTCGCGGCGAGGCGGGCCAGGGCGGCGCCGAGCCGGGCTTGGTCGAGGGAGTTGCCGAGGGGGGCGGGGCGGGGCGCCGTCCCGGGGGCGGCCCGCGCGGGGTTCAGGGCGGCCCGCGCGGGGCCGAGGGGGGCGCTCGCGAGGGCGCGCGCTGTCGTGAGTGCGCCCCTCGCGCTCCGTCCGGCCTTGGGCGCGGCGGCACGGTGGTGCCGCCCGTCGCTGTGGACCAGGAGGCCCGGGGCGAAGGGGCGCAGCACGAGGGAGTCGAGTCCCGGGGTGCGGCGCAGTTCCGGATACGAGGTGGTGAGGAGCTGCCCGATCCGGTCGAGCCGGAATCCGTCGACCTTCTCGGTCGACATCCGGCCGCCGACGTAAGGGGCGGCCTCTAGGACCACGGTCGTTACACCGGCGCTGGTCAGCCGATGCGCTGCCGAGAGCCCGGCGGCCCCGGCTCCCACGATGACGACATCCGCATGGTGCGCAGGCTCTGGCACGTGCCCCTCCCGAGGTCGCGCGGCTGATGGGGAGCTGATGCCCCCGACAGCGCTCTGGAATACCCGAGTTCGGCACGAGGGTAGGAGCGGTTCCGGTCAGCGGCACTCGCGCATGCACCGGGCACGGTCGCACACGGGTCGCACGTGGGTGGCGCGGGGAGCCTGCGACAGAAGGCGGACGCACGCTTCCCGGCAGGGGCGTACGCCGGGGACTGTGCCACTGGCACCCGCCCCGCCGCAGCGCCCCGCCGCTGCGCCTCCGCCGCGCCCCTCCGCCGTGAGGTCCGTGCCGCCGCCCGCTCCGCGCCGTCAGCCTTAGACGCCCGGCCGGTTCATTTCAACGCCGACCGGATCGCCTCCTCGATCCCCGGAAACGCGAAGGTGAATCCCGACTCCAGGAGCCGCGTCGGCAGCACCCGCTGGCTGCCGAGGACGTCCCCGGCCATCTCGCCGAGCACCACGCGCAGCGCGGGCGCCGGAGCCGGGAAGAGCGTGGGCCGGTGAAGCACCCGCCCCATCGCGGCCGTCACCTCGCGGTTGGTGAGCGGATCGGGCGCCGTGAGGTTGACCGGGCCCGACAGCGACTCCGTGTCGATGAGGTGGCGCAGCGCGGCCACCTCGTCGTGCAGGGAGATGTAGCTCCAGAACTGCCGGCCGTCACCGAGGCGGCCGCCGAGCCCCGCCTTGAAGAGCGGGAAGAGACGGCCCCAGGCCCCGCCCCCGCTGCCGATCACGAGGCCGTTGCGGGCGATGACGGTCCGGATGCCCGCCTCGCGCGCGGGCGCCGTCGCCTCCTCCCACTCCACGCACAGCGACGGCAGGAACCCCGTCCCCGCGGGGGCGCTCTCGTCCACCGCGCGGCGACCGGTGTCTCCGTAGTAGCCGATCGCGCTCGCGTTCAGGAAGACCCGCGGCGGCTCGTCGAGGGAGGCCATGGCGGTGGCGAGCGCCGAGGTGCCAAGGACCCTGCTGTCCCGCAGCTCCCGCTTGTACGCGTCCGTCCAGCGGTGGTCGCCGATGCCCGCGCCCGCGAGATTGACGACCACGGAGCAGTCGGCGAGCCCGGCCGTGTCGACGTACCCCTCCTTGGGGTCCCAGCGCACCTCGTCCTTGCCGCGGGCCGCTCTGCGCACCAGGCGCACCACGTCGTGCCCGTCGGCGGCGAGCGAGCGGGTGAGCGCCGTACCGATGAGCCCGGAGGAGCCGGCCACGGCGACGCGTGACTGTGTGGTTTCCATGGGTTCCATCCTGCCCCGAGGGGCCGGGACGGCACCTGCCGCGCGAGCCCGGAACGGCGCGTTCCCCGGCCGCCGTACAGTGGCGCCATGTCGGACATGCACATACGCACCGCTCGGCCGGAGGACGACGACGAGCTCGCCCGCCTCGACCGCGCCGCCTGGTCCACCCTGCACGCGGTCCAGCCCCGCCCCGAGCCCCCCTATGAGCCGTTCTTCAACGACCGTTTCGGGCCCCACGACCACTTGGTCGTCGTGCTGGACGGGCGGATCGTCGGCTATGTGAAGCTCGGCTACCCCACTCCGCTCCTGGTCAACGCGCACGTACGACAGATCCAGGGCTTCGTCGTCGCCGAGGAGGTGCGCGGCCGGGGCATCGGCACGCGGCTGATCCGGGCGGCCATGGACGAGGCACGCCGGCAGGGCGCCCGACGCATCACCCTGCGGGTCCTAGGGCACAACACTCCAGCCCGGAAGCTCTACGAGGCCGAGGGATTCGTCATCGAGGGCGTACTGCCCGGCGAGTTCCTGCTCGACGGCGCGTACGTCGACGACGTCCTCATGGGCCGCCCCCTCTGAACGGGAGGGCGGTCCCTCTGAGCTTCCAAGACCTTCCACGGGTGCGCACGCCTCCCCGGCGCGCCGCACCCGACGGACCGGCCCGGCGTGCGGAGGCACCGCGCGCGTAGGAGCGTGAAGAGATGATCAGGGCTGCGGCCAGACGGCGCGACGCGGACCAGCGCGACTGGCTGCTGCGCGGGACGCCACCCCCGCCCTGGGTGCGCTGGCCCCCGCCGCTGCTCCTGCTCGCGATCTTCCTGGTCCAGCTGGTCACCCCGAAGACCGTCGACCTCGGCTTCCTGGTCGCGGCCGTCCCGCCGCTCGCCGCCCTCTCGTACGGGCCCGCCGCCACCGCCGTGGTCGGCGGCGCCGTCGTCGTACTGCTCTCCCTGCCGGCCTTCGGCCTCGGCCATCCCGGTAACAGCGACGAGCTCACGATCGCCTTCGTCTCGCTGCTCAGCGTCGTCTTCGCATGGGTGCGCAGCCGCCGCGAGGCCCAGCTCGTGACGGTCCGCACGGTCGCGGAGGCGGCCCAGTTCGCGGTCCTGCCCCCGCTCCAGGAGTGGGTCGGCAGGGTGCGGTGCGCGGGCCTGTACGAGGCGGCGCAGCACGAGTCGCTGGTCGGCGGCGACTTCTTCGACGTACGCCGGGGGCCGCACGGGGTGCGGGCCCTCGTCGGCGACGTGCAGGGTCACGGGCTCGCGGCGGTCGGCACGGTCGCCGCGCTGCTCGGCGCGTTCCGCGAGGCGGTCCTCGACAAGCCGGACCTCGTGGGGGTGGCCGCCCAGCTAGACCGCAGGCTCGTGGTCGACTCGGCGGGGCAGGAGCACGCGGAACTGTTCGCGACGGCGGTGCTCCTGGAGTTCCCCGACGACGCCTCCGTGGTGCGTGTCGTCTCCTGCGGCCACCCGCCGCCCCTGCTGCTGCGCGGCTCCGAGGTCACCGAGCTGGCCGTGCCGTCAGGGCCGCCGCTCGGCCTCGGCATCGCGGGGCTCGCACCGCCCGAGGAGCTGACGGTTCCGCTGCTCGGCGGGGACCGCCTGCTCGGCCTCACCGACGGCGTGAGCGAGGCGCGGGACACCGCAGGCGCGTTCTACCCACTGGTCGACCGGCTCGTCGGCATGCTCAAGACGGACGCGGGGCTCGTGGACGACCCGGGCGGGCTCGCCGAGCGGGTGTGGCGGGACGTCGTCGGCTACGCGGGGCGCGTGCGCGACGACGTGACGCTGATGGTGTTCGCGCCGGGTCCTTACGGGCTGCCGGACGGCTCGGAGGACCCGGAGACCCCGTACGACCCGAAGAGCCCGTACGACCCGAAGACCCTGCACGGCCCGAAGACCCCGTACGGCCCGAAGACCCCGCAGGGCCCGGAGACCCCGCACGGCCCGGAGACCCCGTAGAACTCCGGCCGCCGGACGCCCGCCCCTCACTGCTCCGGCCGCGTAAGCACCTTCATTCCGCCCATGAGCTGCCGCAGGCACCGCACCGCGAGGTCCGCGGGGGAGCCGGGGCCCGTGACATCGGCGTCCGACTCCGCCCAGGTCTCCAGGGCGATCCGGATCGCGTCCGTGGCCGCGGCCGCGGCGAGGCGGATCTCCAGGGGCTGTGCGCCCCCGCCCGCGAGCTCCGCGAGGTCCGCCACGACGGGACGCAGCTTCTCCTCGGACTCCTGATTGACGCGGTACCAGACCGCCCGTAGCGCCGGGTCGTCGGCGGCCGCGCGGAGCAGGCCGCGGGCTTGGCGCAGCCCGGCCGCGGCGGCCTCGTCCGGCGCCGAGAGGGCCTCGGCGACCGCGCTGCGCAGGGCGTCGGGCAGTCCCGCGCCCGGCTCGCTCGCGGCCAGCAGCGCCCGCCAGCGCTCCCCTCCGACGGTGAGAAGCGGGCCCACCGCGTCCTGCTTGCTGCGGAAGTACCGGTAGAAGGTGCGCAGCGCGACCCCGGCCCGGTCCGCGATGGCCTCGGCGGTGGTGCCGTCGGGCCCGTGCGCGGTGAAGAGTTCGGCGGCGGCGTGCGCGATCTCCAGCTGGGTGGCCAGCTTGCGGCGCTCCGTGAGGGAGAGGGGCGGTGGGGTGGCCGGCCGGGGGGTGTTCACCCGTCGCACCTTACGCCGGGAACGACAGGAAGGCATTCTGAGTCGATGTGGCACAACGTGCCACCCAGGCGTAACGTGTTACGGGACAGTGCGTCCGTTGTGAGAGTGGGAGAACGCCATGCAGAGCCCCGTGCAGACCCTGAACCGTTACGAGGGGCGTCGCGCCCTGGTCACCGGCGCCGGGTCCGGCATCGGTCAGGCGACCGTGCTGCGCATGCTGGCCGAGGGCGGCACGGTGGCCGCCGCCGACGTGAGCGAGGACGGCCTGAAGGACACCGTCACCAAGGCCGGAGCCGCCGCGGAGCGCCTCACCACCCTCGTCGTGGACATCGCGGACGAGGCCTCGGTCCGTGCGGGCGTCGCCGCCGCCACCGGCGCGCTCGGCGGCCTGGACGTCCTGGTGAACGCCGCGGGCATCCTGCGCTCCTCGCACACCCACGAGACCACCCTCGACGCCTTCAACCAGGTCATCGCCGTCAACCTCACCGGCACCTTCCTGATGATCCGTGAGGCGATCCCGGCGCTGCTGCGGGGCGAGGGCCCGGCCGTCGTCAACTTCAGCTCGACGTCCGCGATGTTCGCCCACCCGTACATGGCGGCGTACGCGGCGAGCAAGGGCGGCATCCAGTCCATGACGCACGCCCTCGCCGCCGAGTACGGCAAGCAGGGCATCCGCTTCACCGCCGTGCAGCCCGGCTCCATCTCCTCCGGGATGACGGACGGCTCCGGCGCCAGCAGGCGGAGCGTCGGCCCCGGCCTGCCCGAGGACGCCGACATGGGCCTCTTCGTGAAGCTCGCCCCCGCGCTCGGCCAGGGCTTCGCCGGTCCCGAGACCGTCGCCTCCGTCGTCGCGATGCTCGCCTCGGACGACGGCCGCTTCATCACCGGCACGGAGGTCCGCGTCGACGGCGGCACCCACTACTGAGCCGCGGGTGCGCGCCCGTCGGGGCGCCCCGGCTCACTCCCCCATGAAGCGGTCCCACAGCTTCGGGTAGGTCCGTGCCAGCGCCGCTTCGTCCTCGAAGTCGACCGGTGTGCCGGCCGGCTCCGGTGGGGCCGGAGGGAGGCCCAGGTCGGGGGCGACGTCGCCGGTGAGCTGCTCGTACGCCTCGTCCGCCGCGTAGCCGAGCTCCTCGCCGTCGCCGTCGAGCTCCTCGTCGAAGTCGTCCAGGAGGTCGGCGAGCGCGTCCGGGTCGTGCACGGCGCCCTCGAAGACCTCCCGGCCCTGGCCGATCAGCCAGCACCGGAAGTAGTCGAAGGCGTCGTCGCTCGCGCCCCCGAGCAGTACCGACGCCGCGCCCCACAGGTCCCAGCGGTAGGCGCGGTTGTAGCGGGCCTCGAAGTGACGGGCGAAGTCGAGGACGGAGTCCGGGTCGGACTGCAGCAGTCTCTCGACGAGCAGCTCGGCGTGGTCCTCGGGGTCGCCGTCGGCGGCCTCGCGGGTGCTGTCCACGATCTCCCAGAACTCCGTCTCGTCCATCACGGGACAAGCATCGGTCCTTGAGGGTGGGGGCGCACGCGGAGTGCGCCGGAATGCGGCTGTCTCGTTATCCGCGCACATGCCCTTGGAAAAACCGACAGGAGCTGTCGGCTTTTGGTGGAAGCCTCAAGGACATGGAGACCTTCAAGGACATGGAGACCCACCAGCCCCTGACCGGCAAGACCGCCCTCGTCGCGGGCGCCACCCGCGGCGCGGGCCGCGCCATGGCCGTGGAGCTCGGCCGCGCCGGCGCCACCGTGTACGTGACGGGCCGGACCACCCGCGAGCACATCAGCGAGACCGGCCGCGCCACCGAGACCATCGAGGAGACCGCCGAACTGGTCGACGCAGCAGGAGGCAAGGGGGTCGCCGTCCCCACCGACCACCTGGAACCCGAGCAGGTCCGTGCCCTCGTCGAGCGCGTCGACCGCGAGCGGGGCCGCCTGGACATCCTGGTCAACGACATCTGGGGCGGCGACCTGCACGTCGAGTGGGACAAGAAGATGTGGGAGCACGACCTCGACAAGGGGCTGCGCATCCTGCGCCTCGGCATCGAGACCCACATCGTCACCAGCCGGTACGCGCTGCCGCTGCTCATCAGGAACTCCGGCGGCCTGGTCGTCGAGGTCACCGACGGCACCGCCGCGTACAACGGCCCCAACTACCGCAAGCCCTTCTACTACGACCTCGCCAAGGCGTCCCCGCTGCGCATGGCGCGCGACCTCGCCGAGGAGGTGAAGGAGTACGGCTGCACGGCGCTCTGCCTGACGCCCGGCTGGCTGCGCTCCGAGGCCATGCTCGACACGCACTTCAAGGTGACCGAGGAGAACTGGCGGGCGGGCACCGCGCAGAACCCGCACTTCGCGATCTCCGAGACGCCCGCGTTCGTGGGCCGCGCGCTCGTCGCCCTGGCCGCCGACCCGGACGTGGCCCGCCACAACGGCGCGTCCCTCTCCAGCGGCGGCCTCGCCAAGGAGTACGGCTTCACGGACGTGGACGGCTCGGCGCCGGACGCCTGGCGGTACATCACGGAGGTCGACCAGGAGAGCGGGACGGCGGACGTCACGGGCTACCGCTAGGGCACCCCCGACGCGCGGCATCATGGGCGCATGCGCGCTGCCCGCCTCATCAAGATGGTGCTCCTGCTCCAGGCCCGCCCCGCCATGACCGCCGCCGAACTCGCTGCCGAACTCGAAGTCTCCGAGCGGACCATCACCCGCGACGCGCAGGCGCTCTCGGAGGCCGGCGTCCCGGTCTACGCGGACCGGGGACGCACCGGCGGCTACCGCCTCATCGGCGGTTACCGCACGCGGCTGACCGGGCTCGGGCGCAGCGAGGCCGAGGCGCTGTTCCTCTCCGGGGTGCCGGGCGCACTGCGGGAGATGGGCCTTCAGGACGCGGCGTCGGCGGCCCGTCTCAAGGTGTCGGCGGCGCTGATGCCCTCGCTCCGCGACGCCTCGCAGAACGCGTCGCAGCGGTTCCACCTGGACGCGCCGGGGTGGTTCAAGGAGATCCCCGCGCCGGAGCTGCTGCCCCCGCTGGCGGACGCCGTCTGGGACGACCGGCGCGTCCTGGCCCGCTACCGGCGCGAGGACACCGAGGTGGAGCGGGAGCTGGAGCCCTACGGCCTCGTGCTCAAGGCGGGCGTCTGGTACCTGTGCGCGCGGGTGCCCGAGACGGATTCGTTCCGCGTCTACCGCGTCGACCGCTTCACCGCGGCCGAGGCCGGCGCGGAACGCTTCGTACGCGACGAGGAGTTCGACCTGCCGGGCTTCTGGGAGGAGCGGGCCGCGCAGTTCGCGCGGGCCATCCTGCGCTCCGAGGTCGTGCTCCGGCTCTCCGAGGCGGGCGTACGGCAGCTTCCGTACGCTGTCGACGCCGTGTCCGTGCGCGAGGCGCTGGACGAGGCGGGCGCCCCGGACGAGGAGGGCCGGGTCACGCTGACGCTGCCCGTCGAGAACGAGACGGTGGCCTACACCCAGCTCATGGCCCTTGGCCCGGAGGCGGAGGTGCTGTCCCCGCCGTCCCTGAGAGCCCGCTTCACAGAGGCGTCCCGCCACATGTCCGACCTCTACGAGTAACAGGGCGGGCGGGTGGGGGAACTCCGCCGCGAAGCGGCGGACACCCGGGCCAGACACTACGGCGAGCGCGAAAAAGAAGCGGGCCCCCCACCCACCCCCCCGGACGGGGGAGCAGGACGAGGGGCCCGCATCAGGCCGAAGGCTACAGCCCGTACTTGGCCCGGGCCTCCTTCACCGCGGAAGCGGGCACCTCGCCGCGGCGGGCGAGCCGCGCCAGCGCGGCGACGACGATCGACTCCGCGTCGATGCCGAAGTGGCGGCGCGCGGCGTCGCGGGTGTCGGAGAGGCCGAAGCCGTCCGCGCCGAGCGAGGAGTAGTCCTGCTCGACCCACTGCGCGATCTGGTCGGGAACCTGGCGCATGTAGTCGGAGACCGCGAGCACCGGTCCCTGGGCGCCGTCGAGCGCCGTACGGATGTAGGGCACCCGCTCCTCGCCGCGCAGGAGGGCCTCGTCGGCCTCCAGGGCGTCGCGGCGCAGCTCGGTCCAGGACGTCGCGGACCACACGTCGGCGGCCACGCCCCACTCCTCGGCGAGCATCTTCTGCGCGGCAAGGGTCCAGTGGATGGCCGTGCCGGAGCCGATGAGCTGGATGCGCGAGGCGTTGGCAGCGGGGGAGTGACCCGCCGTCTCGGCCGTGTTGAAGCGGTACAGGCCCTTGATGATGCCCTCGTCGACGCCCGCGGGCTTCGCGGGCTGCGGCATCGGCTCGTTGTAGACGGTGAGGTAGTAGAAGACGTTCTGGTCCTCACCGGGAGCGGCCTCGCCGTACATGCGGCGCAGACCCTCCTTGACGATCGCGGCGATCTCGTAGGCGAACGCCGGGTCGTACGAGAGCGCGGCGGGGTTCGTCGCGGCGATCACCGGCGAGTGGCCGTCCGCGTGCTGCAGACCCTCACCCGTCAGCGTCGTGCGGCCGGCCGTGGCGCCGACCAGGAAGCCGCGGCCGAGCTGGTCACCGAGCTGCCACATCTGGTCGGCCGTGCGCTGCCAGCCGAACATCGAGTAGAAGATGTAGAAGGGGATCATCGCTTCGCCGTGCGTCGCGTACGACGTGGACGCGGCGATGAAGTCCGCCATCGAACCGGCCTCGGTGATCCCCTCGTTGAGGATCTGGCCGTCCTTGGCCTCCTTGTAGTACATCAGCTGGTCGCGGTCGACCGGCTCGTACGTCTGGCCCTTCGGCGAGTAGATGCCGAGCGAGGGGAACAGCGACTCCATGCCGAAGGTGCGCGCCTCGTCGGGGACGATCGGCACCCAGCGCTTGCCGGTCTGCTTGTCGCGTACGAGGTCCTTGACCAGGCGTACGAACGCCATGGTCGTCGCCACCGACTGGGAGCCCGAGCCCTTGTCGAAGGAGGCGAAGGCCTTGTCCGCGGCGGCGGGCAGCGGGGCGAGCGGCTGCGTGCGGCGGGCCGGGGCCGGACCGCCGAGCGCGGCGCGGCGCTCCTGGAGGTAGCGGACCTCGGGGGAGTCGGCGCCCGGGTGGCCGTAGGGCACCTGGCCGTCGACGAACGCGCTGTCCGGGATGGGCAGTTCGAGGAGGTCGCGCATGTCCTTGAACTCGTCCACCGTGAGCTTCTTCATCTGGTGGTTGGCGTTCTTGGACTCGAAGCCCTTGCCGAGGGTGAAGCCCTTGACCGTCTGCGCGAGGATCACGGTCGGCGCGCCCTTGTGGGTGAGCGCCGCACGGTAGGCCGCGTAGACCTTGCGGGCCTCGTGGCCGCCGCGCGAGAGGTGGAAGCACTCGCTGATCTTGTCGTCGCTGAGCAGCTTGCCCAGCTCGACGAGCGCGGGCTCGGAGCCGAAGAAGTGCTCGCGGATATAGGCCGCGTCGCGCGTCGCGTACGTCTGGAACTGCGCGTCCGGCACCTCGCGCAGGCGGCGGACCAGGGCGCCGTTGGTGTCGAGCTGGAAGAGCTCGTCCCAGGCGTTGCCCCACAGGACCTTGACGACGTTCCAGCCGGCGCCGCGGAACTGGGCCTCCAGCTCCTGGACCACGCGGAAGTTGGCGCGGACCGGGCCGTCGAGACGCTGCAGGTTGCAGTTGATGACGTACGTGAGGTTGTCGAGACCCTCACGCGCGGCCAGTGCGAGGGCCGCCGTCGACTCGGGCTCGTCCATCTCGCCGTCACCGAGGAACGCCCACACGTGCGAGGCCGAGACGTCCTTGATGCCGCGGTTGGTGAGGTACCGGTTGAAGCGCGCCTGGTAGATGGCGGAGAGCGGACCGAGACCCATGGAGACGGTCGGGAACTCCCACAGCCAGGGCAGGCGGCGCGGGTGCGGGTAGGAGGGCAGGCCGTTGCCGCCCGCCTCCTGCCGGAAGTTGTCGAGCTGCGCCTCGTTCAGGCGGCCGTCGAGGAAGGCGCGGGCGTAGATGCCGGGGGAGGCGTGGCCCTGGATGTAGAGCTGGTCACCCGATCCGTCACCCTCCTTGCCCTTGAAGAAGTGGTTGAAGCCGGTCTCGTACAGCCAGGCCGCGGACGCGAAGGTCGCGATGTGGCCGCCGACACCGTGCTTGGAGCCGCGGGTGACCATCGCGGCCGCGTTCCAGCGGTTCCACGCGGTGATCTTCCGCTCCATCTCCTCGTCGCCGTCAATGGCCGGCTCAGCGGAGGTGGGGATGGTGTTGACGTAATCCGTCTCGAGGAGCTTGGGCAGCGCAAGGCCCGCGCCCTCGGCACGCTCCAGCGTGCGGCGCATCAGGTACGCGGCACGGTGCGGCCCGGCCGCCTCGGTGACGGCGTCCAGGGAGGCCTGCCATTCGGCGGTCTCCTCGGGGTCGCGGTCCGGGAGCTGGTCGAGCTCGCTCGGCTGGATTGCGGAGGGGTCGGTCATGTCGCCGCCTTCCTGAGTCGGAGGGGGTCCCCTGTTCGGTAAGGGGTGGGGGTGCCCGGTTCTTGGCAGGACAGGGCGTAAGGCTCTGGTGAGAGCCCGTCGGAGACTCTAACTCCGTGATCGATGATCGATCAAAGGGTTGAAGGCGAAAACCTCTCTATACCGAGAAAGTAGGCATTCGGTGCCAGCAAAGCGGGCACGCGGTGCCTTCGATTTGAAGGGTTTACGCAGGTGGGAGCACGTTTGGAGGCAGGGCGCCACGGATGAGCGCGGGTGTCACGCGCGCGGCGCGCACCCCAGCACATGGGACTTGACCAGCTCGGCGATCGCGGGATCACGGCGCCGGAACGCGGAGACCAGCGCCTCGTGCTCCTCCGCGTACGACTGCTGGACCGTGCCGAGCCAGCGGATCGACAGGGCGGTGAAGACCTCGATGCCGAGGCCCTCCCAGGTGTGCAGGAGGACGGAGTTGTCCGCGGCGCGCACCAGTTCCCGGTGGAAACCTACGGTGTGGCGCACCTGGGCCGTGCCGTCGGAGGCCCGGTCCGCCTCGTAGAGGGCCGCGACATGGGGCTCAAGGGCCGAGCAGTTCTCGGCGAGCCGCTCGGCCGCGAGCTCGGCGGCGATGGCCTCCAGACCCGCACGGACCGGGTAGCTCTCTTCCAGGTCGGCGGCGGAGAGATTGCGAACGCGTACGCCCTTGTTGGGCGCCGACTCGATCAGCCGCAGCGTCTCCAGCTCCCGCAGTGCCTCCCGCACGGGGGTCTGGGACACCTCGAGCTCCACGGCGATCCGGCGCTCCACGATGCGCTCGCCCGGCTTCCATCGCCCGCTGACGATCCCCTCCACGATGTGCTCGCGGATCTGTTCGCGCAGCGAGTGGACGACGGGCGCGGTCATGTGAGCTCCTCAGGCAGGGGCAGGCAGGCGCCCCAGGGCGTAGTGACCCCTAGACAATACGGCGACGCCCCCGTCCGGATAACTCCGGACGGGGGCGTACGCGCTGATGAGACGAGTGTTACAGACGCGCGGTGCGGCTGGAACTACAGGCCGAGCTCGACCTCGAACTCGCCCGCCTCCAGGATCGCCTTGACCGCGGTCAGGTAGCGGGCGGCGTCCGCGCCGTCCACCAGACGGTGGTCGTAGGAGAGCGACAGGTACGTCATGTCCCGCACGGCGATGGTCTCGCCGAGGTCCGGGTGGTTGATGACGACCGGACGCTTCACCGTGGCACCGATGCCGAGGATCGCGGCCTGGTTCGGCGGCACGATGACCGTGTCGAACAGGGCGCCGCGCGAACCGGTGTTGGAGATCGTGAAGGTCGCGCCGGACATGTCGTCCGGGGTGAGGCCACCGCCACGGGCCTTGCCGGCCAGCTCGGCGGTCTTCTTGGAGATACCGGCGATGTTCAGGTCGCCCGCGCCCTTGATGACCGGCGTCATCAGACCCTTCTCGGCGTCCACGGCGATGCCGATGTTCTCCGAGTCGAAGTACGTGATGGTGCCTTCGTCGTCGTTGATCCGGGCGTTGATGACCGGGTGGGCCTTCAGCGCCTGGGCGGCGGCCTTGACGAAGAACGGCATCGGCGAGAGCTTGACGCCCTCGCGGGCCGCGAAGGAGTCCTTCGCCTTGGCGCGCAGCTTCATCAGCTTGGTGATGTCGACCTCGACGACCGAGGTCAGCTGGGCCTGCGAGTGCAGCGCCTTCATCATGTTGTCGCCGATGACCTTGCGCATGCGGGTCATCTTGACCGTCTGGCCGCGGAGCGGCGAGACCTCCAGGGCCGGGGCCTTCGAGGAGGCGGCCGGGGCAGCGGCGGCGGCCGGAGCCGGGGCGGACTTCTTGGCCTCGGCGGCGGCGATGACGTCCTGCTTGCGGATGCGACCGCCCACACCGGAGCCGGTGACCTCGGAGAGGTTCACGCCGTTCTCGGACGCGAGCTTACGGACCAGCGGGGTCACGTAGGCACCGTCGTCGGCCGGGGTGGCCTGGGCCGGGGCGGCGGGAGCCGGGGCAGCGGGCTGAGCCGGGGCCGGGGCCTGAGCGGCAGGCTTGGCCGGAGCGGCCGGAGCCTGCGCGGCCGGGGCGGCCGGAGCGGCGGGCTGGGCCGGAGCCGGGGCGGCCTCCTGCTTGGGAGCCTCCTGCTTCGGGGTCTCCTGCTGCGCGGGGGCGGCCGGGGCCTCCTCCTTGGCCGGGGCCGGAGCAGCGCCGGGCGCACCGATGACGGCGAGCTTGGCGCCGACCTCGGCGGTCTCGTCCTCACCGACGACGATCTCGAGCAGCACGCCCGCGACCGGCGAGGGGATCTCGGTGTCGACCTTGTCCGTCGAGACCTCCAGGAGGGGCTCGTCGGCCGCGACCTCCTCGCCGACCTCCTTCAGCCAGCGGGTGACGGTGCCCTCGGTGACCGACTCACCGAGCGCGGGCAGGGTGACCTCGGTGCCCTCGGCGGAACCGCCGGACGGGGCGGGGGCGGCGGGAGCCTCGGCCTGCGCCGGGGCCTCCTCCTGCTTCGGGGCCTCCTCCTGGGCGGGGGCGGCCGGGGCCTCCTCCTGCGCCGGAGCGGCCGAGCCGCCCGCGTCGCCCGAGCCGTCGTCGATGACGGCGAGCTCGGCGCCGACCTCGACGGTCTCGTCCTCGGCGACCTTGATGGAGGCCAGGATGCCCGCGGCGGGGGAGGGGATCTCGGTGTCGACCTTGTCGGTCGACACCTCGAGCAGCGGCTCGTCGGCCTCGACGCGCTCGCCCTCGGCCTTCAGCCAACGGGTGACAGTGCCCTCGGTGACGCTCTCGCCGAGCGCCGGAAGGGATACGGAAACCGCCATGGTTTCAGTTGCTCCTTACGAAAATTGCGGAAAGTCTGGTCGTCGCGCCCGAGTGACCGAAGGTCAGTCGTGGGAGTGCAGCGGCTTGCCCGCCAGGGCCAGGTGGGCCTCGCCGAGCGCCTCGTTCTGGGTCGGGTGGGCGTGGATGAGCTGGGCGACCTCGGCCGGCAGCGCTTCCCAGTTGTAGATCAGCTGGGCCTCGCCGACCTGCTCACCCATGCGGTCGCCCACCATGTGGACGCCCACCACGGCACCGTCCTTGACCTGGACGAGCTTGATCTCGCCCGCGGTCTTGAGGATCTTGCTCTTGCCGTTGCCCGCGAGGTTGTACTTGAGGGCGACGACCTTGTCCGCGCCGTAGATCTCCTTGGCCTTGGCCTCGGTGATGCCCACGGAGGCGACCTCGGGGTGGCAGTACGTCACCCGGGGCACGCCGTCGTAGTCGACCGGGACGGGCTTCTGCCCGGCCAGGCGCTCCGCCACCAGCATGCCCTCGGCGAAGCCGACGTGCGCGAGCTGGAGGGTCGGCACCAGGTCGCCCACGGCCGAGATCGTCGGGACGTTGGTCTGCATGTACTCGTCGACGAGGACGTAGCCGCGGTCCATGGCGACGCCCTGCTCCTCGTAGCCGAGGCCCTGCGAGACCGGGCCGCGGCCGATGGCGACCAGGAGGACCTCGGCCTCGAAGGTCTTGCCGTCGGCGAGGGTCACGCGGACGCCGTCCTGCGTGTACTCGGCCTTCTCGAAGAACGTGCCGAGGTTGAACTTGATGCCGCGCTTGCGGAACGCGCGCTCAAGAAGCTTGGAGCTGTTCTCGTCCTCGACGGGCACGAGGTGCTTCAGGCCCTCGATGACCGTGACGTCGGCCCCGAAGGACTTCCACGCCGAGGCGAACTCGACGCCGATGACGCCGCCGCCCAGGATGATCGCGGACTTCGGCACGCGGTCCAGGGTCAGGCCGTGGTCCGAGGAGATGATGCGGTTGCCGTCGATCTCCAGGCCCGGCAGCGACTTCGGCACGGAGCCGGTCGCGAGGAGGACGTGGCGGCCCTGGACGCGCTGACCGTTCACGTCCACGGAGGTCGGCGACGAGAGCTTGCCCTCGCCCTCGATGTACGTCACCTTGCGGGAGGCCACGAGGCCCTGCAGGCCCTTGTACAGGCCCGAGATCACGTCGTCCTTGTACTTGTGGACGGCGGCCATGTCGATGCCCTCGAAGGTGGCCTTCACGCCGAACTGGTCGGCCTCGCGTGCCTGGTCGGCGATCTCGCCGGCGTGCAGCAGCGCCTTCGTGGGGATGCAGCCGTTGTGCAGGCAGGTGCCGCCGAGCTTGTTCTTCTCGATCAGGGCGACGTCCAGGCCCAGCTGCGCTCCGCGCAGCGCCGCGGCGTAACCGCCGCTACCGCCGCCGAGGATCACTAGGTCGAAAACGGTGCTGGCGTCGTTCGCCACGTCACGTCCTCCATGCATGTGCGCCGTACGCCGGACCCCTTTTCGCGGGGGACGACCGGTCGGTCGGCTGGTGTTCGGCCGCTCTTTTTTCGGCCCTGTGGTGGGGGCCCTGTCCTGCCGAGAACCCATCTTCGCACTTGTCGACGGGAGACGGGACGCCGGGCCAGGCTGTGAGACGTCTGATCCGCCGTCCCGACGGGTCACCGCTGTGTTCGAACACACGGATTTCGTCGAGGGCGAAATCGGGCGGGGCCCCGGACGCGGGAGCGTCCGGGGCCCCGCCCCGACGTGTGCGGATCAGCCCAGGTCGCCCGCGGCGGTGTGCTCGGCCAGCCGGACCAGGGTGCGCACCGCGGAGCCGGTGCCGCCCTTGGGGGTGTAGCCGTAGGGGGCACCCTCGTGGAAGGCCGGGCCCGCGATGTCCAGGTGGGCCCAGGTGATGCCCTCGCCCACGAACTCCTGCAGGAAGAGGCCGGCCACCAGGCCACCGCCCATGCGCTCGCCCATGTTGGCGATGTCGGCGGTGGGGGAGTCCATGCCCCTGCGCAGGTCGGCGGGGAGCGGCATCGGCCAGGACGGCTCGCCGACCTCCTCGGCGATCTCGTGCACCGACGTACGGAAGGCGTCGTCGTTGGACATGATGCCGAAGGTGCGGTTGCCGAGCGCCATCATCATGGCGCCGGTCAGCGTCGCCACGTCGACGATCGCGTCGGGCTCGTCCTCGGAGGCCTTGGCGATCGCGTCGGCCAGGACCAGGCGGCCCTCGGCGTCGGTGTTGAGGACCTCGACGGTCTTGCCGCTGTACATCCGCAGGACGTCGCCGGGACGGGTCGCGGAGCCGGACGGCATGTTCTCGGCGAGCGCCAGCCAGCCGGTGACGTTCACCTCGAGGCCCAGGCGCGCGGCGCTGATGACGGCCGCGAAGACGGCGGCGGCACCGGCCATGTCGCACTTCATGGTCTCGTTGTGACCGGCGGGCTTCAGCGAGATGCCGCCCGAGTCGTACGTGATGCCCTTGCCGACGAAGGCGAGGTGCTTCTTCGCCTTGGACGACGTGTACGAGAGCTTCACCAGGCGCGGCGGGGCGTCGGAGCCCACGCCGACGCCGAGGATGCCGCCGAAGCCGCCCTTGGCGAGCGCCTTCTCGTCGAGCACCTGGACCTTGATGCCGTGCTCCTTGGCCGCGGCCTGGGCGACGGCGGCGAAGGCCTCGGGGCTGAGGTCGTTCGGCGGGGTGTTGACCAGGTCGCGGGCGCGGTTGAGCTCCTCGGCCACGGCCGTGGCGCGCTCGATCGCGGCCTTGTGCGCCTTGTCGCGGGGCTTGGCGCCGAGCAGGGCGACCTCGGCGAGCGGCGCCTTGGCGTCCTTGCCGTTCTTGCCGTTCTTCTTGGACTTGGCGTCGCCCTGGTCCTTGTAGGCGTCGAAGGAGTACGCGCCGAGGAGCGCGCCCTCCGCGACGGCGCCCAGGCCCTCGGCGTCCTCGACGGGCAGCGCGAACGCGGCCTTCTTCGAACCGGTCAGGGCGCGCGCGGCGACACCGGCGGCGCGGCGCAGCGCGTCCGTGCCGTACGTCTCGTCCTTCTCCGGTACCTCGCCGAGACCGATCGCGACGACGACCGGGGCCTTGAAACCGGACGGCGCGGGAAGCTTCGTCACCTCACCCTCGCCGCCCGAGGCGCCGAGGGTCTCCAGGATGGACGCGAGCTTGCCGTCGTACGCCTTGTCCACGGCCTCGGCGCCGGGGGCGACGACCAGGTCCCCCTTGGATCCAGCGCCCTTCGCGACACCGACGACGATCGCGTCGGCGCGCAGGCCGGTCGCGGCGGCGGTGCTGAGAGTCAGAGCAGTCACGGTGGTGAGGTCCTCTTTCGGTTGGGTTTCGGCGGGCTGTGGGGTGGTGAACCCGTCGCGAGCCTACGCCCGTGAGCGCTGCGGTGCGCCTCACTGTGTGTGTTCGGCGCGGTGGACGGATTGCCGGGGTTCCGCCGGACCTGGGCGTCAACCGAGTGCGAGGACCACGAGCGAGGCGGTCGCCGCCGTTTCCGCGAGGCCGCCGAACACGTCTCCGGTGACCCCGCCGAACCGCCGTACGCAGTGCCGCAGCAGCAACTCCGCGGTGCCCAGCGCGAGAACGACGGCCACAGCGCCCCGTACGGCGTCGGCCGCCCCGAGCGGCACGCCCACGGCCGCCGCCCCGCACACGACGACGGCCGCGACGCCGAGCGCGCGGCCGCGCGGGACGACCCCCGCGACGGCGGCGCCGAGACCCTCGGGCCGGGCCGGGGGCACTCCGTCGCGTGCGGCAAGGGTGAGGGCGAGGCGCGCGGCGGTCGCCGAGACGACGGCGGCGACGGCGCCGCGGAGCCAGGACGCCTCGTAGAGCTGGAAGAGCACGGCGACCTGGGCGAGCAGCACGAAGAGCAGGGTGATGACGCCGAAGGGGCCGATGTCGGACTGCTTCATGATGCGCAGCGCGTCCTCGGCGGGCCTGGCGCTGCCGAGGCCGTCGGCGGTGTCGGCGAGGCCGTCGAGGTGCAGGCCGCGGGTGAGCGCGGCCGGGACCGCGGCGGTCGCGACGGCGGCGAGCAGCGGCCCCGCGCCGAGCAGCGTCAGCGCGCCGCCGAGCGCCGCCGCGCAGAGCCCGGTCACCAGACCGGCGAGGGGGGCGCACTGCAGGCCTGCGCGGGCGGCGTCGCGGTCCCAGCGGGTGACCCGGACGGGGAGCGCGGTGAGCGTGCCGAAGGCGAAACGTATGCCGTCGGCGGGGGAGGTTCTGGACACCGCGGCAGGCTACCCCGGCGGAACCCGCCGCCCTGCGGATCACTCTGGGGGGACGGAGGATGGGCGCATGAACGACTGGTGGGCCGCATGAACGACTGGTGGTACCGGAACATCGTCGAGCCGGGAAAGCTGCCGCTGCTGCTCGCGCTGCTCTCCTTCGTGGGCTCGTTCGTGGTCACCCGGACCATCACGCGGCTGATCAGGGCGGGCAAGGGGCCGTTCAGGAACATCAGCACCGGCGAGGTGCACATCCACCACGTCGTGCCGGGGATCTTCCTGATGCTGGTCGGCGGGTTCTGGGCGGTGGCCGCGGGGCGGCACGGCGCGGGGCCGCTGTACGCCGCCGTCATCTTCGGGATCGGCGCGGGGCTCGTGCTCGACGAGTTCGCGCTGATCCTCCACCTCGACGACGTCTACTGGAGCGAGCAGGGCCGCAAGAGCGTCGAGGTCGTGATGCTCACGGCCGCCCTTGTGGTGCTCGTGCTCACCGGCTTCACGCCGTTCGGGGTGAACGACCTGACCCCCATGGAGCGCCACAACCGCGCCCTGTTCGCGCTGAACGTCGGCATCAACTGCGGCTTCTCCCTGGTCGCGCTCCTCAAGGGCAAGCTGCGGACCGCCCTGATCGGCATGGTGGTCCCGTTCGTCGCGCTGGTCGGCGCGATCCGCCTCGCCCGGCCCGGCTCGGCGTGGGCGCGGCGGTTCTACCGCAACCGGCACCGGGCACGCGCGCGTGCGGGACTGCGCGCCTTCCGGCACGACCGCCGCTGGGCGGGCCCGCGCCGCAAGCTTCAGGACTGGATCGGCGGCTTCTCGCCCGACGGGCCGAAGCCGGTGTCCGGCCCGTCGGAAGGAGCCCCGCCGGAGGGGGCCCCGTCGGACGCGTCCGAGCCGGATCCGGAGCGGGTGCCGCCGCCACCCCGGTGACCGTCGCCCCGGTGACGTACGGCCCAGCTCACGCACAGCACGAGCACGAGCACGACGACGATGGCGGCGATGTGCTCCTTGCCCGCGAGGTTGTTCTTGACGAGCACCTCGACGACCATCAGGGCGCTCACCAGGGCCGCGGTGAAGTACGCCCGGTAGCGCCAGCACACGTAGACGGCGAGGGCGACGACGGCCGCCGAGGGGCCGGTGTCGACGACCCGCGCGTCGGAGGCGGGGAGTCCGAGCGGGTTGCCGGGGCCCAGTTCGATGCCCACGCGCGCGTAGAGCGTGCCGGCGAGTGTGGCCGCGTACCCGATGAGGAGCGTGCGCCACCAGCCCAGGCAGATCTCCGCGATCCCGAAGACGAGCAGGATCTGCGCGAGCGCGCCCCACACCGGCAGGTCCAGGGCGGGCACGAAGAGGGAGAGCGGGGTGCGCAGCAGGGAGAGCCAGAGCGGGTCCTCGGCGCGCACGCAGCCGATGTTCTGGACGAACTGATAGCCCCAGGGCTGGTTCTGCACGTACTGGCAGAGCGCGGTGAGACAGACCGCGGCCAGCGTCATGGGGACGGCCCGCCAACGTCGGGCGGCGAGCGCCCTGCGCACGGTGGAGAAGAGTGGCCCCCATTCGGCGCGGGCGTAGCGGGCCGACGGTCTCATCGTCTCGACTCCAGGTGTTTGCGGTGCAGCCACTTCGGCAGACCCGGCGCTTCGAGGAAGCCCTCCGCGCGGGCGGACGCGATGCCGATGCGCGGCAGGTCGACGCTCTTCTCGAAGAGGAGGAAGCGGGGCTCCCAGATCGGCCGGTACTTGGCGTTGGCCCGGTAGAGGGACTCGATCTGCCACCACCGCGAGAAGAAGCTGAGCAGCGACCGCCACAGGCGCAGGACCGGCCCCGCGCCGAGCCGCGAGCCACGTTCGAAGACCGACCGGAACATCGCGAAGTTGAGCGAGACCTGAGTGATCTTGATCTCGGGGGCGCGCTGCAGGAGTTCGATGACCATGAACTCCATCAGGCCGTTCTCGGAGTCGCGGTCACGCCGCATCAGGTCGAGGGAGAGGCCGTGCGGCCCCCACGGCACGAAGGAGAGCACCGCCCGCAACGCGCCGTCCCCGTCGGTGCATTCGAGCATCACGCACTGCCCGTCCGCCGGGTCCCCGAGCCGTCCGAGCGCCATCGAGAAGCCGCGCTCGGTCGCTCCGTCGCGCCAGTCGTCGGCGCGCTCCAGGAGGGTCGCCATCTCGTCCGCGGGAATGTCCTCGTGCCGGCGGATGCGGACCGTGTACCCGGCGCGCTTCACACGGTTGTACGCCTGCCGGACGGTACGCATCGCCCGCCCTTCAAGGGTGAAGTGTTCTTTGGAGGCTGCGCCTCGGGCCGCGATCTCCACGATCGCTTCGTCGCCCAGCTCCAGGGCGTCCAGGCCGTGCCGCGCGTAGATCGTGCCCGCCTCCTCGCTCGCGCCCATCACGGCCGGGATCCAGCCGTGTGCGCGGGCCTCGGCCAGCCAGGGCTCGATCGCGCCGGGCCAGGCCTCCGGGTCGCCGATGGGGTCGCCGGAGGCCAGCGAGACACCGCCGATCACGCGGTGGACGACGGCCGCCTTGCCGGTGGGTGACCAGACGACGCTCTTCTCGCGGCGCAGCGAGAAGTAGCCGAGCGAGTCGCGGTCGCCGTACCGGTCGAGCAGGGCGCGCAGCCGCTCCTCGTCCTGCTCGGTGAGCGGGTCGACGGCCCGGCGGGAGCGGAAGGCCGCGTACAGGACGGCGCAGAGCAGCAGCGCGCTCAGGACGTTGATGCCGACGTTGACCCAGCCGGGTGTGGTGATGCCCTCGAAGCGCTTGTCGTCGTCGGCCAGCGAGACCAGCCGCATGACGCCGTAGCGCCAGCGGTCCAGGAAGGTCGAGCGGTAGTCGTCGTGGGCGCTGTTGGTGACGGTGACGAGCAGCGTGGCGATCAGCGAGGTCACCAGGATCCCGCCGACCGCGACGGCCGAGGCCAGCTTGGGGTTGGACCGGTCGCCCTTGGCGTAGAACTCCCGGCGCCCCACGATCAGTGCCGCGACGAACGCGGCGGTCAGCACGAGCGAGATCCAGTTCTGCGCGTACCCGCGGATCTCCGGGAAGACCATCGCGAAGGCGAAGAGCAGCAGGAAGAGCCCGCTCAGCACCAAGTTGAGGATCCATGCGGCGCGTTTGCGGCGCCGCATGGTGATCGCCAGGAAGAGCGTGAACGCCCCCGAGGCGAAGCCGGCGGTCAGCAGGTACGGAGTGAAGTAGTTCTCCGTGTTGTGCTGCCGCAGATCCTGTCCGAGGGAGACCCAGACCGCGCTCAGGAAGTTGATGAACGTGACGGCCCGGAGGTACCAGACGGCGAATCCGGCGGCACGGCGCTGTATGACGGTGTGTGTTCTCTGTCGCCCGGCGACGACCTGCTCATCTCCCATGAAAAGGGATCATATGGGCAACGGGGGCCACCCTCGGCATTGTGAGCGGGCGTCCCGTGCGACGCCGGGGGAGGACGCCGTTGACGAGGCGTCAAACAGCGCCCGCACGCAGGGTGGTTACTCGGCGGACGGCACCGAGGGCATCTCCTCCGAAGAGTCCGTCTCCGAAGACGCACCCTCCGAACCCGCACCCTCCGAAGAGCCGGTCTTCGAAGCCGCCCCCTCCGAAGAGTCCGTCTCCGGCGCCGCATCCTCCCGCTCCGGCAGCTCCGCCGACAGCGCGGCCGCCGCCCGTACCAACGGCAGCGCGAGCAGCCCTCCGGCGCCCTCGCCGACCTTCACGCCGTGCGAGAGCAGCGGGTCCAGGGCCATCCGGTCCAGGGCCTTGGCCTGCGCGGGCTCCCCGCTGTCGTGCCCCGCCAGCCACCAGTCCGGCGACCGGAAGGCGACCCGCTGGGCCACGAGCGCGGCCGCCGAGGCCACGACGCCGTCGAGGATCACCGGGGTGCGCCGCACCGCGCACTGCAGCAGGAAGCCCGTCATCGCGGCCAGATCGGCGCCGCCCACCGCCGCGAGCAGCTCCAGCTGATCGCCGAGCACGGGCCGGGCCCGCCGCAGCGCATCGCGCACCGCCGCGCACTTGCGCATCCACGCCAGGTCGTCGATGGGCTCGCCGCCGCGCCCGGTCACCACGGAGGCGTCGGTCCCGCACAGCGCGGCGACCAGCGTCGCCGCGACCGTCGTGCCGCCCACGCTGACATCGCCGAGCACGACCAGATCGGTGCCGGAGTCGGCCTCCTCGTCCGCGACGGCCATGCCCGCGCGCACCGCCTGCTCCGCTTCCTCGGAGGTCAGCGCGTTCTCGATGTCGATGCGCCCCGAGCCGCGCCGCACCCGGTACCCCGCGACCTCGGCCGGCAGCTCCTGCGGCGCGCAGTCGAGCGCCATGTCGACGACCCGGACGGGCACGTCGAGGCGGCGGGCGAGGACGGCCGCGGGGCTCTCGCCGGCGAGTACGGAACGTACGAGAGCGGCGGCGCTCCCCGCGGGCCGCGCCGAAACGCCGAGCTCGGAGACGCCGTGATCGCCCGCGAACAGCACCACGCGCGGCCGCTCGACCGGCTGCACCGGCACCGCCGACTGGGCCGCCGAGAGCCACTCGCCGAGCTCGTCGAGGCGGCCGAGTGACCCGGGCGGCACGGTCTGCCGCTCCCTGCGTTCCTCGGCGTCGCGGCGGACCCCGCCGTCGGGCCGCTCGATCAGGTCGGTGAAGTCGTCGAGATTCAGCGAGCTCATTCGTCGAACAGTACCGGGAGCGGTGCGGGTGTCGCTCGAACGGCCCCATGGGCCGAGCCGTGTACGGCGGCACCGCATGACACCACCGTCCATGCGGGAATGGTCCTTTACGTTCCTGTTTGTCTCGGCTTCTTCCAGGAGTACGACCATGACCACGGATGCCGCCGCCCAGCAGGTCGCCGCCCGGCGCCCCGCCTACCTCGCCGAACTCGCCCAGGGCACCGAGCGGTTCCACGAGCCGCGCCGCACCGACTGCCCCTGGTGCGGCTCCGAGCGGCTGCGGGTGCGGCTGCGCACCACCGACCTGATCCAGCGCAAGCCGGGCAGCTTCACGGTCGTCCGGTGCGGCGACTGCGCCCACTCCTTCCAGAACCCGCGCCTGACCCCCGAGGGCCTGGACTTCTACCGCCGGGACTTCGGGGACGGGTTCGACGGCAGGGAGCCGGTGTCACCGTTCGGCGCCGGCTCCGGCACGAAACGCCGCCTCGCCGCCGCCCGCGCGCTGGCCGCCTTCGACGAGCCCGAGTGCTGGCTGGACGTCGACACCGGCGCCGCCCACTTCCCGGCGCTGGCCAAGCAGGTCCTGCCGTACACCTCCTTCGACGGGCTCGACCGGCGCGCCGGAGTCGAGAAGGGTGTGCGGTGCGGCCGTATCGAGGAGGGGCACCGCGGCTCCCTCACGGAGCTCGCGGAACGGCTCGCGGGCCGCTACGACGCGATGAGCATGTTCCACAGCCTGCCGCGCAGCCCGGACCCGCGCGCCGAGCTCCGGGCCGCCCAGGCCGTACTGCGCCCCGGCGGACACCTGCTGATCGAGGCCCCCGACCCCGAGTGCCGCTACGCCGGGCTGCTCGGCAAATGGTGGGCGTTCTATCACCAGCCGCGCCACCTGCACCTCGTGCCACTCGCCAATCTCTGCGCGGAGCTGACGGAGCTGGGCTTCACGGTCGTCGCCGTCGAACGCCGCGCGCCGCACGTCCCCGTCGACCTGAGCGCGGCGGTGGCGCTCTTCCTCAACTGCCGCATGCCGGGGCCCGACGTCCCGTGGCGCGCCAGACCGGCGACCCCGCTCCAGCTCAGGCTGCGCCGGGCCGCACGTACGGCGTCCGTGCCCCTGGTGGCGCTCGCCCGCACACTGGACACGCTCCTGGCGCCGCTGCTCACCCGCACCGGCTTCGCCAACACCTACCGGGTCATCGCCCGCAGGGACGCGCCGTAGGGCCCGTGCCGGAAGCTCTGCCCCGGCACAGGCCCTGCCCCGGCACAGGCCCTGGCGGTGGCCGGGACTCAGCCCGGAACTCAGCCGCGCAGCGTCAGCGCCTGCCCCGCCACGAGCAGCAGCACGTGCTCGCACTCGGCGGCGAACGCCGCGTTCAGGCGGCCCAGTTCGTCGCGGTAGCGGCGGCCCGACGCGGTCGCGGGGACGATCCCCGAGCCGACCTCGTTCGAGACGGCGACGACCGTGCGCCGGGTGGCGCGCACCGCGTCCGTGAGCTCGGTGACCCGCCCGCGCAGCTTCCGTTCCCCGCCGCCCGCCCACTCGGCGTCGTCCCACGCCAGCACGTCGTCCATGACGTGGGTCAGCCACAGCGAGAGACAGTCGATGAGCAGCGGCGGCCCGTCCTCGATGAGCAGCGGCACCAGATCGCACGTCTCGGCGGTCCGCCAGGAGCCGGGGCGCCGCTCGCGGTGCAGGCTCACCCGCCGGGCCCACTCCGTGTCGCCGCTCCTGGTCCCGCCGGTCGCCACGTACAGCACGTCGGGAAAGGCTTCGAGGCGCCGCTCGGCCTCCACCGACTTGCCCGAGCGGGCGCCGCCCAGGACGAAGGTGCGGCGCGGCACGTCGGGGACGTCCTCGTAGGCGCCGACCACGAGCGTCGAGCCGTCCGGCACGGCCCGCGCCCCGGCGGCGGCGAGCCTGCGCGCCAGCTCCCCGCCCGGCGGCGCCTCGTGGCCGATGTGCACCGCGATCACGTCGGTGGTGGGCCCGACGGCCCCGGCCGCACGCAGCCGGGCGAGCCCGTCGGGACGCCCGACGGCGTCGAGGACGACCATCTCGTACGGGATCTGACCGCCGTCGCCGTTGCCCTCGGCGAGCCCCGCGGGCGCTGCGCCCGGCGGCAGGTACAGCAGCCGCTCCCCGCCGGGCCCCGTCACCTCGTACCCGGAGCCGGGCGCGTCCAGCGCCACCGCGCGCACCCGGTGGCCGGTGAGCAGCGCAAGCTCACGTCCGTCGGCGACCCGGCCGGGCTGCGGCAGACCGGCCGGGACCTCGACGGCGGGCCCGTCGTGCGGATGGGAGAGGAGGACCTGGCGCACTCCGCCGAGCGAGTGCCCCGCGCGGGCGGCCGCGAAGGCCGCGCCGGGGGTGAGGTCGAGCAGCAGGACGCCGTCCACGAGGAGCGCGGTCGCGGCGCGCGCGGCGTCGCCCAGGGCACTCGCGCAGGCCGCGCAGGGGCAGTCGGGGAGCGGCAGTCCGCCGGGGGCGCCGGTGCCGAGCAGAGTCAGTTCCACACGGAGATCCTCCCGCTTCGGGTCCGGCGCCGCGCGCCCGGCTAGGCTCTAAGCGGATTCAGGCGGTTTACCTACCGCTACGGGACCTTCGGGAGGCTGACATGGCGGCATGGACGTGGCGGTTCGAGAAGGCGGACGGGACGGAGGTCCAGCCCGCGGTGCAGCCCGAGGAGTTCACCACCCAGGGGGACGCCGAGTCCTGGGTCGGTGAGTGCTGGAAGGAGCTGTCCGAGGGCGGCGCCGACCAGGTGACCCTCTTCGAGGACACGAAGAAGATCTACGGGCCGATGAGCCTGCACGCGGGCGAGGCGCAGGACACGGAGGACGCGTCGGCGTAAGCCACACGTAACGCATCGCAGCCACACGTAACGCATCGCGCGCCCACCCGGGAGGCGGCGGCCGGACTCCGGTCGCCGCCTCCCGCACGTCACCGTGGAGGCGCCGATGGGCATGCGCCCCGCGACTACATCTCGCCGAGCGTCACGTCCGCGGTCTTCTCTGACCCGTCACGCACGTACGTGACCCGCTTCTTCTGGCCCGGCTCGGCCGCGGCGAGCGCCTCGGAGAGGGAGTTGATCGTGGTGATCCCGGTGTCGCCGAGCCGGGTGATGATGTCGCCGGACCGCAGGCCCGCCCCGGCCGCCGCGCCGCCCTGCCGGGCCTCGGCCACGGCCACCCCGGCGGGCCGGTAGTCGTCGTCGAGGACGGTGCGTCCCGTGATGCCGAGCGCGGCCCGGCCCGAGTCGGTCACCCTGCCGTCCTTGACGATCTGGTCCGCGACGGTCTTCACCATCGAGGACGGGATGGCGAAGCCGATGCCGGGCGCCGCGCTGTCGCCCATCTGCGGGTCGCTCGCCGCGAGCGTGGGGATGCCGATGACCTTGCCGTCGAGGCCGACGAGCGCGCCGCCGCTGTTGCCCGGGTTGATCGCGGCCGACGTCTGCACCATGTTGGCGATGGTCGCCCCGGTCCCGCCGCCGCCACGGCCCTCGCTGACGGTCCGCCCGGTGGCCGACACGATGCCCTGGGTGACGCTGGAGGAGAGGCCGAGCGGGGAGCCCATGGCCAGCACGATCTGGCCGACCTCGGCCTTGGTGGAGTCGCCGAACTCCGCCGCCTTGAGACCGTCCGGTACGTCGCCGAGTTTGATGACGGCGAGGTCCTGCTCGGGGTAGGTCGCGACCAGCTCGGCGGTCAGGGCCTGCTCGCCGGTGGCGGTGGTCACCTTGAACCGCTTCTCCTTGCCCACGACATGGGCGTTGGTGACGATGTGCCCCTTGCCGTCGTAGACGACGCCGGAGCCGAGGCTGTCGCCGGCGTCGACCTGGACGACCGACGGGAGGACGTCCTTGATCACCCGCTGGTAGTCGTCCTGCAGATCACCGGCGGCGGCGGGCGCGGCCTGCGTGGTGGACCTGCCGGAGTCCCCGGAACCCGAGGAGGAGCAGCCGCCCGCGAGCGCGACGGCGGTGAGGGCGGCGGCGAGGGGCACGGAGACGGCACGGATACGAGAGGCAGTCATGCGCCGAGTGTGCTTTTTGTCCGTTCCCGGCGCCCGTGGTGCGAGGTAAACGGGTGGGTGCGGGGGGCTCACCGCCCCGGCTCAGTCCGGCCCCCGGCTCAGTCCCGTACCCCGCGCAGGCGCATCAGTCCCGTACCCCGTACGGACACCCCGAGCAGACGCGTCAGTCCCGCACCCCGTACCGACGCCCCGCACAGACGTGTCAGTCCCGCACCCCGCACAGATGCAGCAGAGCGGCGACCCGCCGGTAGGGATCGGTCCGCCCCGCCCGCTCCTCGGCGGCGAGCAGCGCCTCAAGGTCCCGCTCGGGCGGCAGCGCCGTGCCGTCCGCCACGGTGTCCGTGAAGACCCGCACCCCGTACCAGACCTGCAGCGGGGCCGCGATCCCCGCCAGTGCGGCGGTCAGCGCGTCGAGCCGGTCCGCGCGGGCGTCGATGCCCAGCCGGTTGCGGTACGTGACGGAGTCGAAGGCGGCGAGCGCCCCCGACCAGTCCCCGGCCATGCCGGGCCGCATGGCCAGCGCCTCCGCGTTGCGCACGAGCAGCGAGAGGAGCCCGCCGGGCGCCAGCATCCGGGCGAGCCCGGCGAGGAGCGCGTCGGGCTCCTCCACGTACATCAGGACGCCGTGACAGAGCACCACGTCGAAGCTGCCGGGCAGGAAGTGCACCCCGGTCTGGTGCCCGTCGCCCTCGACGATCCGCACCCGCCCCTGGATGCCCTCGGGCTCACCGGCGAGCGCCGTGCGCGCGGTGGCGATCATGACGGGGTCCTGCTCGACGCCCGTCACCTTGTGCCCGGCACGGGCGAGCCGCAGTGCCTGCGTGCCCTGGCCCATGCCGACGTCGAGTATCCGAAGCCGCTGCCCCACGGGGAAGCGGGCGACTATCTGCTCGTCGAGCTGGCGGGCCACCAGCTCCTGGCGGACGGCGTTGCGCAGGCCGCCCAGCTTCTCCAGCCAGGCACCGGCCCCGCCGGCGAATCCGCTCAGGGCCGTTCTCCGCGCTTGACCTGCGGCTTGGGCAGTCGCAGCCGGCGCATCTGGAGCGTGCGCATCAGGGCGTACGCGACGGCGCCCTTCCGGTTCTCGGCCGGGAAGCGCTCGGCGAGCCGCTTCTTCAGGCGGAACGCGGTGACGACCGAGTCGACGATGATCAGGACGATCACGAAGAGCCAGAGCAGCAGGGCGATGTTCTGCAACTGCGGCACGCGGACGATGCTCAGGACGAGGATGATCACCGCGAGCGGCAGGAAGTACTCGGCGATGCAGAAGCGCGAGTCCACGAAGTCGCGCGCGAACTTGCGCACGGGACCCTTGTCACGGGCGGGCAGGAACCGCTCGTCACCGCTGGCCAGCGCCTCGCGCTGCTTCGCCATCTGCGTGCGGCGCTCGTCGCGCTGCCGCTTGGCGGCCTCCTTGCGCGACGCGGGCTTGTTCGTCACGCTGCGGCGCTGCGACTGGGCCATGGCGCGCTTGGGGGTGGGGCGGCCCTTCGGGGCCTGCGGGTCACGGGGCTGCTTGGAGTCGGTCACCGGCGCCTGCGCGGCCGGGGCCTTCTCTTCCTTGGATCGGCTACGGAACACAAAATCCAAGGGTACGGGGTGCGGACGCATGGAGGTCCGCCGGGCGGGGAACGATCCGGCAACGCCGGGCGTCTTGATTTATATGCCTAAGGGGACGTAGCAGGCGGTATGCGGCGACCGGTGGTCCGCCGCCCCGGATGCCCCGAGGGCCGGTTCACAGGGGTGCACCTACTCCTTACGCCGGAGCGGTGCCCGAAGCAGTCGTCCTTGGGGATGAGCGCATCCGCCCGCGAACAGTGCGGTAATGGTTGCAGGGCCCGTACTGTGGGTTCTGAGCAGTACCTGGAGCTGGAAGTCCGTCAGAAGGGGGCGCGCGAAGCCCATGAGCGGTGTCATGAAGCGTATGGGGATGATCTTCCGCGCGAAGGCGAACAAGGCCCTTGACCGGGCCGAGGACCCGCGCGAAACCCTCGATTACTCGTACCAGAAGCAGCTGGAACTCCTGCAGAAGGTCCGTCGGGGCGTCGCCGACGTGGCGACCTCCCGCAAGCGCCTGGAACTGCAGCTGACCCAGCTCCAGAAGCAGTCCTCGACCCTGGAGGACCAGGGCCGCAAGGCGCTCGCCCTCGGGCGCGAGGACCTGGCCCGCGAGGCCCTGTCCCGCCGCTCCGCGCTCCAGCAGCAGGTGACGGACCTGGAGACGCAGCACCAGACGCTCCAGGGCGAGGAGGAGAAGCTCACCCTTGCGGCGCAGCGACTCCAGGCCAAGGTCGACGCCTTCCGCACCAAGAAGGAGACGATCAAGGCGACGTACACCGCCGCCCAGGCCCAGACCCGTATCGGCGAGGCCTTCTCCGGCATCTCCGAGGAGATGGGCGACGTCGGCATGGCGATCCAGCGCGCCGAGGACAAGACCGCGCAGCTCCAGGCGCGGGCCGGCGCGATCGACGAACTGCTCGCCTCGGGCGCCCTCGACGACTCCTCCGGACTCGCCAAGGACGACATCCAGTCCGAGCTCGACCGGCTCTCCGGTGGTACTGATGTAGAGCTGGAACTGCAGCGCATGAAGGCGGAGCTCGCGGGCGGCCCCAGCAGCCAGCAGCAGGCGATCGAGGGTGGCAAGGGCCAGCCCCAGTCGCAGCAGCAGCCGCAGGACTCCACGCGCTTCGACAAGCAGTAGCCCTACGCAGGTATCACGCGGATACCGCTCACGTCCGAGGAGGACGACATGATCGTACGGATCATGGGGGAGGGGCAGGTGAAGCTGGCCGACAGCCACTTCGCCGAGCTGAACAAGCTGGACGACGACCTGCTCGAGGAGATGGAGAGCGGCGACGCCGCCGGTTTCCGCCGCACGCTGCACGCGCTCCTGGACCGCGTCCGGGAGCTCGGCACCCCCCTCCCGGACGACGCCCTGGAACCCTCGGAACTGATCCTCCCCGCCCCCGACGCGTCCCTGGACGAGGTCCGCGACATGCTGAGCGACGACGGCCTGATCCCGGGCTGACCCTGAAGGGGCGCGGAGAACTGCGCGCCAAGCCCCCCTCCGGCCCGCACCAAAAACCCCCAAGCATCCCCAATCCCCGCCCCGACGGGGGCAGTACCCCGGACCCGCTCCAGGCCGCCGCCCGGCCCCCGTACCGTTGAGAACGTGACCACTCTCGTGCGAGGCCGCGGCTGGGCCAGAACGCACCCGCTGGCGGTGGACGCCGTCCTCGCCACCGCCGTCCTCATCTGCATGGTCGTCGGCTCCTTCGCCGAGCCCTACGGAGAGCACGGCCCCACCTGGGGCACCCGCACCCCCGACGCCCCCAGCCTGCTCCTGATGGCACTCGGCGCACTCGCCCTGGTCTTCCGCCGCCGCGCCCCCTGGTCCGTGCTCGCCGCGACCTGCGCCGCCTCCATCGTCGAACTGCTGACCGGCGAGCCCCGCGCCCCCGTCGTGATGTGCGCGGTCATCGCGCTGTTCACCGTCGCCGCCACCACCGACCGCTCCACGACGTGGCGGATCGGCCTGGTCACGATGGCGGGCCTCACGGGCGTGGCGATGCTCTCCGGCCCGCTGCCCTGGTACGCCCAGGAGAACCTCGGCATCTTCGCGTGGACCGGCATGGCCGCCGCGGCGGGCGACGCGGTGCGCAGCCGCCGCGCCTTCGTGGACGCCATAAGGGAGCGCGCCGAGCGGGCGGAACGCACCAGGGAGGAGGAGGCCCGGCGGCGCGTCGCCGAGGAGCGGCTTCGTATCGCGCGCGATCTGCACGACGTGGTCGCCCACCACATCGCCCTGGTCAACGTGCAGGCCGGGGTCGCCGCGCACGTCATGGACAAGCGGCCGGACCAGGCCAAGGAGGCCCTCTCGCACGTACGGGACGCCAGCCGCTCCGCGCTCAACGAACTCCGCGCCACCGTCGGCCTGTTGCGCCAGAGCGGCGACCCCGAGGCGCCCACCGAACCGGCCCCGGGCCTGCACCGGCTCGACGAGCTCGTCGAGACGTTCCGCAACGCGGGCCTGCCCGTGGAGGTGGCCCTCGGCCAGGTCGGCCTCGATCTGGCCGCGGCCGTCGACCTCGCCGCGTTCCGGATCATCCAGGAGGCGCTGACCAATGTGCAGAAGCACGCGGGGCAGGAGGCCACGGCCGAGGTGAGCGTCGTGCGCGTCGGCCCGAACGTGGAGGTGACCGTCATCGACGACGGCCCGGGACACGAAGAGGCCGACGGCGAAGGGGACATCGACGGGCGGCCCTCCGGCGGCGGCGGTCACGGCCTGATCGGCATGCGGGAGCGCGTCACCGCCCTCGGCGGCAGCTGCACGGCGGGGCCCCGCTACGGAGGCGGGTTCCGCGTCCATGCGATCCTGCCCGTCACCACGGCAAAGGGAGGGACCGCGTGACGATCCGCGTACTGCTCGCCGACGACCAGGCGTTGCTGCGCAGCGCGTTCAGGGTGCTCGTCGACTCCGAGTCCGACATGGAGGTGGTCGGCGAGGCGTCCGACGGGGCGGAGGCGGTCAGGCTCGCCGGGTCGGAGCGGGCCGACGTGGTCCTGATGGACATCCGGATGCCGGGCACCGACGGGCTCGCCGCCACCCGCCTGATCAGCGCGGACCCCTCCCTGACCCACGTCCGCGTGGTGATGCTGACGACGTTCGAGGTCGACGAGTACGTGGTGCAGTCGCTGCGCGCGGGCGCCTCCGGGTTCCTCGGCAAGGGCGCGGAGCCCGACGAGCTGCTCGGCGCCATCCGTATCGCGGCGGCCGGCGAGGCGCTGCTCTCCCCGGTGGCCACCAAGGGGCTGATCGCCAAGTTCCTCGCGCAGGGCGAGGGCCTGGACGGTGACGCGCCGGTGCGCGGCGAGCGGCTCGACGCGCTGACGGGCCGTGAGCGCGAGGTCCTCGTACAGGTCGCGGGCGGCCACTCGAACGACGAGATCGCCGAGCGCCTGGAGGTCAGCCCGCTCACCGTGAAGACCCATGTGAACCGCGCGATGGCGAAGCTCGGCGCGCGCGACAGGGCCCAACTCGTCGTCATCGCGTACGAATCGGGCCTGGTACGTCCACGGGCGGAGTGAGGCGTGGTCCCTGAGGGGCGCGGGGAACTGCGCGACCGGCCACGACGCACCCGCAGAGCACACGGCACAGAGCACCCAACACAGAGCACGCGTAAGGGGCGCCCGCAATAGCGGACGCCCCTTACGCGTGATTCAGACAGGCCTACGGAAGCGCCAGCATCCGCTCAAGCGCCAGCTTCGCGAACTGCTGGGTCTCGCGGTCGACCTCGATCCGGTTGACCAGCTTGCCCTCGGCCAGGGACTCCAGGGTCCAGACCAGGTGCGGCAGGTCGATCCGGTTCATGGTCGAGCAGAAGCAGACCGTCTTGTCGAGGAAGACGATCTCCTTGTCCTCCGCGGCGAAACGGTTCGCCAGACGGCGTACGAGGTTCAGCTCCGTGCCGATGGCCCACTTGGAACCGGCGGGCGCCGCCTCCAGGGTCTGGATGATGTGCTCCGTGGAGCCCACGTAGTCCGCCGCGGCGACGACCTCGTGCGTGCACTCCGGGTGCACCAGGACGTTCACGCCGGGGATGCGCGCACGCACGTCCTCCACGCTCTCCAGCGAGAAGCGTCCGTGCACCGAGCAGTGCCCGCGCCACAGGATCATCTTCGCGTCGCGCAGCTGCTCGGCGGTGAGGCCGCCGTTCGGCTTGTGCGGGTTGTAGACCACGCAGTCGTCGAGCGAGAAGCCCATGTCGCGCACGGCGGTGTTCCGGCCCAGGTGCTGGTCGGGCAGGAAGAGGACCTTCTCGCCCTGCTCGAAGGCCCACTCCAGGGCGCGCTTGGCGTTGGACGACGTACAGATCGTGCCACCGTGCTTGCCCGTGAACGCCTTGATGTCGGCGGACGAGTTCATGTACGAGACGGGCACGACCTGCTCGGCTATCCCGGCCTCGGTCAGCACGTCCCAGCACTCGGCGACCTGGTCGGCGGTGGCCATATCGGCCATCGAGCAGCCGGCGGCCAGGTCGGGCAGGACGACCTTCTGGTCGTCCGTCGTCAGGATGTCCGCGGACTCGGCCATGAAGTGCACACCGCAGAAGACGATGTACTCGGCGTCCGGCCGCGCCGCCGCGTCACGCGCCAGCTTGAAGGAGTCGCCGGTGACGTCCGCGAACTGGATGACCTCGTCGCGCTGGTAGTGGTGGCCCAGCACGAAGACCTTGTCACCCAGCTTCTCCTTGGCGGCGCGGGCGCGCTCCACCAGGTCCGGGTCGGAGGGGGACGGCAGATCGCCGGGGCACTCCACGCCGCGCTCGCTCCTCGGGTCGGCCTCGCGGCCGAGCAGCAGGAGAGCGAGGGGCGTGGGCTGGACATCGAGGTCCACGGGGGGCTGGGCGGTGGTCACGACACGCACCCTTTCTGATCTGTGTATGCGCGGCGGAGCCGCTCCGGCGGGGCCAGCGGCCGCACCGGGGATCCTTTTCGTCTAATTGACGTTATCTATCATAACCGCTTCACGTCAGTTTGACGATGGCCATTGTGTCGATGTGACGCATTCGCGGTTCCCCGAGCCGCTCTCCCACCCGGCGCCGTGTGCGAGCATGAAGGGGCAAGGACGTTAGCGCCCGGCCCGGAATGAATCCGCGGCCCCGCCGGTTGCAACCGTCGGCAAGCAGTCTCCGTACAACCCGGGAGAGAAGCAGATGTCCGTATCGGACGAGACCACCACCGTGAGCGACGGCATCCTCCTGTCGGACGCCGCCGCGGCCAAGGTGAAGGGCCTCCTTGAGCAGGAGGGCCGGGACGACCTGGCGCTGCGCGTCGCCGTTCAGCCCGGTGGCTGCTCGGGCCTGCGCTACCAGCTGTTCTTCGACGAGCGCTCGCTCGACGGCGACGTCGTCAAGGACTTCGACGGCGTCAAGGTCGTCACCGACCGGATGAGCGCTCCCTACCTGGGCGGCGCCTCCATCGACTTCGTGGACACCATCGAGAAGCAGGGCTTCACGATCGACAACCCGAACGCCACCGGCTCCTGCGCCTGCGGCGACTCCTTCAGCTGAGCCTGTAGGCACAGACGTACGAAGGCGGCGGCCCCCTGAGAGTTCAGGGGGCCGCCGCCTTCGTGTGCGCGCATCGCGCCGGTGCTACTTCCGCCGCACCGTCTCGCCCGTGGCGTCCACGACCTCGCGCTCGCCCAGCGGCTTGTCGAGGGTGAGCGTCCGCGAGAACTTCTTGGCGATCTCGACGCAGACCTTGCCCTTCTCCCGCGTCTCGGTGACCTCGACCGCCACGCGGTCGCCGTCCTCCTCGGCGGACGCCGCGTACTTGCTGCACACCCCACCCCAGAAGTGCACGGTCAGCGACCTGCCGTCGGTGCTGTAGGAGTCGATGCGGGCGGTGCTCCTGTCCTGTCCGTCGCCCTTGTCGCCGGGCTTCGCTGTGTGCGTGGGGGTGCCCGGGGCGGTCGGCGACGTCAGGTACGCGGGGTCGACCGCGGGATGCGTCACCGTGAAGGTCTTCCGCGCGCCCTGCGGCTTCACGTCGAACAGCCAGGACGGTACGAGGGCCTGCTTGCCGTCCACGAAGTGCGTCGCGAGCCCGAACGTGGCCCCGCTGACGGCGATAGGCTGCGGCTTCGGCCGCGTGGACGACGGGTCGCAGGGCGCCTGCTCCGACCCGCTGCCGCCCTCGGCCTTCGTGCTGTCGTCGGCGTGCGGCACCGGGGTCGCACACCCGGCGATGCCGACGTGCCCGAGGCTCTCGCCCGGCCTGTTCAGCCGGTTCAGGGTCTCCTGCGCGCTGATCACCGGATACGTCGCGCCCTTGTCCGGGGCCTTCAACTTGCCACTGCCGCCGACCACTTCGCCGTCCGAGCCGACCTGGACGCCGGTCGCCCAGCCGTAGGTCGACAGGCCGCCGATCTTCGGGTCGGCGTTCACCACCCGTACGGCGCCCATCAGCTGGCGGGCGTCCAGCTTGGCGTCGTCCTGGCCGAGCGCCTTCAGGACGGGGGCCGCGGCCTCCTTGGCGGCCTTCTCGCTCACCGCGTCGCCCGGCTCGCCGCCCGGCGCGGTGGACGTACTGGAACAGGCCTTGCCCTTGGGGCAGTTGTCGGTGCCGCCCGTGCCGTGCGCGGTGTAGGTCCAGGTGCCGGGCGCCTGCTTGTCGACCTGCAGCAGGGGCCCGGAGCCGTCGTGGTGCGGGCCCACCCGCCAGGCGCCGTCCTGCGAGGTCGGCGTGCCGCTCACGCCGAGCGCTTCGGCCAGTTCGGTCACCTCGGCCCGGGTGACCTCGCCGCGCGCGTGGTAGACGGCGGCCGACTTCGGGCCCTCGGGCAGCGTGCCGGTCGCCTTGTACGTGGCGCCGCTCGGGTCGGGCTCGCCCGGCGCGATGCCGCCCGTACCGCCGTCCTTGCCGTCGCCGCCCGGCCGGTCGCCGGCCGGATAGGCCTCCAGGGCGAGCGGCGGCGGGGTGCCGCGGTCGCCCACGGGGGCCCCGTCGCCGCCGCCGTTGCCGCCACCGCCGGACGCGGTCGCCGCGAAGTACGCGCCACCGCCGCCGACCAGCAGCACGGTGGCCGCGACCGAGACGACGGCCAGGCGGGAACGCCGCCGCTGCGGCTCGGTCGCCTCAAGATCGGATCGCTCGGTGCTCACCGCATCGCTCCTTCGACTGACTGCTGTCCCTGACATCCCACGAGTGGGCTTCGTCGTATCCCGGTTCCCCTCTACGGGGGACGGCGATGGGACGCAGCGGGGGAGCGCACGGTTCCCCTGCCGCGCGCCGGGGCTCCGGCGCCGGTCTCGCCACGGGGTTCAGTCCCCGTATGCGGACATGCCGTCGATCAGGCGTGCGGAGGCGGGCGGGACGGTGACCCCGTGGATCAGCGAGGGCGGCACGGGGGCGGCCGCGGCCGCGGCGGGGACCGCCCAGTGCGGCACCATGCGGGCGCAGTCCCCGCGCAGCGACTCCATGCTCTCTTGAGCCTCGGTGGAGAACGCGGCACGACGCTGCAGGACGACATCCTTCGGGATAACGGTCATAACGGCACCGTACGCATCCTCCCGCCCCCTGAAAAAGCCCTACTATTGGGTAGTTTTGGCACTTCAGAGACCGTGCGTCGACCCGGTAGCGTGAACTGTCAATCCCGCCTCTCCTCCACAGGAGCATCCAGCCGTGCGTATTGCAGTCACCGGCTCCATCGCCACCGACCACCTGATGACCTTCCCCGGCCGCTTCGCCGACCAGCTGGTCGCCGATCAGTTGCACACGGTCTCCCTGTCCTTCCTCGTCGACGCCCTCGATGTCCGCAGGGGAGGCGTCGCCGCCAACATCACCTTCGGCATGGGCCAGCTCGGCACCACCCCGATCCTGGTGGGGGCCGCGGGCTCCGACTTCGACGAGTACCGGGCCTGGCTCGACCGGCACGGTGTGGACACCGCATCCGTCCGGATCTCCGAGACCCTGCACACCGCGCGCTTCGTCTGCACCACGGACGCCGACCACAACCAGATCGGCTCCTTCTACACGGGCGCAATGAGCGAGGCCCGTCTCATCGAGCTGAAGACGGTGGCCGACCGCGTCGGCGGTCTCGACCTCGTCTCGATCGGCGCCGACGACCCCGAGGCGATGCTCCGCCACACCGAGGAGTGCCGCAGCCGCAAGATCCCCTTCGCCGCCGACTTCTCGCAGCAGATCGCGCGCATGGAGGGCGACGAGATCCGCACGCTTCTCGACGGCGCCACGTACCTCTTCTCGAACGAGTACGAGAAGGGGCTCATCGAGTCCAAGACGGGCTGGAGCGACGCCGAGATCCTCTCCCGCGTCGGCCACCGCGTGACCACCCTCGGCGCGCGCGGCGTACGCATCGAGGCCGTCGGCCAGGACCCGATCGAGGTCGGCGTCCCGGAGGAGGAGGCGAAGGTCGAGCCGACCGGCGTCGGCGACGCCTTCCGCGCGGGCTTCCTCTCCGGTATCGCCTGGGGCGTCTCGCACGAGCGCGCGGCGCAGGTCGGCTGCATGCTCGCCACCCTGGTCATCGAGACCGTCGGCACCCAGGAGTACGAGCTGCGCCGCAGCAACTTCATGGACCGCTTCACCAAGGCGTACGGCCACGAGGCCGCCGCGGAGGTCCAGCCGCACCTCGGCTAGCCGGTCATGAGCTCCGGCGGACCACGTAGGCGACACCCTGGTCCGCCGGCCGCTCACCCACGTACTCCTGCCGCCTGGTCCAGCACCAGGCCGGAATGTCCACCGCCGCCACCTCGTCGTCGGCGAGCACGGTGACGGTGCCGCCCACCCGTACCCGCCCGATCGCCCTGGCCAGCTCGATGACCGGCTGCGGGCAGGTCATCCCGAGCGCGTCGACGGTCACGGCCTCCTCCGCCCCGCTCCCGCCCGCCACCGGCGCCCCCAGCGTCTCGCGCACGCCCCGCACCACGCCGGGCAGCACGTCGAGGAACCGCTCGACCTCCGCGGCCCCGGTGCCGGCGGGCAGCGAGACGCGTACGTTGCCCTCGCTCAGCACGCCCATCGCCTTGAGCACATGGCTCGGCGTCAGCGTCGAGCTGGTGCACGAGGACCCCGACGACACGGAGAAGTCCGCCCGGTCCAGCTCGTGCAGCAGGGTCTCCCCGTCGACATAGAGACAGGAGAAGGTGACGAGGTGCGGAAGGCGCCGTACCGGATCGCCCACCACCTCCACGTCCGGCACGAGCCCGGGCACCCGGGCCCGGATCCGCTCCGTCAGCTCCCGCAGCCGCGCCCCCTCCGCGGCGGCCTCGGCCCGCACCGCCCGCAGCGAGGCGGCCGCCGCCACGACCGCCGGAATGTTCTCGAACCCGGCGGACCGCCCGGACTCGCGCTCGTCGGCGGGCCCTTGCGGGGCGAAGCGCACCCCCTTGCGCACGGCGAGCAGCCCGACCCCCGCCGGACCACCCCACTTATGTGCGCTCGCGGTCAGCAGCGACCAGGCCCCCTCCACCGGACCCCAGGGCAGCGACTGGGCGGCGTCCACAAGGAGCGGCACCCCGGCGGCGCGGCAGACCTCGGCGACCTCGGCGACCGGCTGCTCCGTGCCGACCTCGTGGTTGGCGGACTGCAGACAGGCGAGCGCGGTGTCCTCGCGCAGCGCGGCGGCGTACCCGTCCGGGGCCACCGCGCCGCCGCGGTCCACCGGCACTTCGGTCACCGTGCCGCCGCCGCGCTCGTGCTCCTCGGCCGAATGGAGTACCGACGAATGTTCGACGGCCGACACGATCAGGTGGTGTCCGACGCGCCGACGCGCCGCGAGCGCTCCCGCCATCCCGGAGTGCACGGCGCGGGTGCCTGACGTGGTGAAGACGAGCTCGTCCGGCCGGCAGCCGACCGCGTCGGCGGCCGCCTCGCGCGCGGCATCGAGCAGCAGCCGGGCCCGCCGCCCCTCCCGGTACAGCCGCGCCGGATCGGCCCACCCCTCGTCGAGCGAGGCAGTCAGGGCCTGCCGGGCCACGGGATGAAGGGGAGCGGAGGACGCAGCATCGAAGTAGGACACGCCCTAACGCTAAGACGTGCCCGTGCCTGGAGGCGCCCCGCAAGGGGCATCCTCCAGGGGCGCGGGGAACTGCGCGCCGAGCCACAGCGCACCCGCACCTGCGGACCAGCGGATTCCACCGAGCCGGTGGGCGCCCCGAGCACCCGTCAGAAACCGGTCGACGGGCGGCCGTCCCACCCTTCGGAGTGACCCGCGGCGCGTTAGGCACCCTCCCCGCGCGACCCCAAATAGCGTCCAGTAGGGTTTGGTCCGCATAAACATCCAAACCCCTGCCCGACGCAGGGCGGCGACCTACCAGCGTGAAGGCCGCAGCCGACCGCGCGGGCGAGACTCTCGGGAAGGCGCTACGTGAGTCCCAACGGCTCCGACCGCTCGTCGCGGCGCCCGATGCGGCGGAAGCTGCCGCAGGTGCTGACTGCGGGCCTGATCCTGGCGACCGCCACCGGTTGCACATACAAGGATTTCCCCCGCCTTGGAATGCCCACCCCGGTAACGGAAGAGGCTCCGCGGATTCTCTCCCTCTGGCAGGGCTCGTGGGCGGCAGCGCTCGCCACGGGCGTCCTGGTCTGGGGTCTGATCCTGTGGAGCGTCATCTTCCACCGGCGCAGCCGCACCAAGGTGGAAGTACCGGCGCAGACGCGTTACAACATGCCCATCGAGGCGCTCTACACAGTGGTGCCCCTCATCATCGTGTCGGTGCTCTTCTACTTCACGGCACGTGATGAGTCCAAGCTCCTCAAGCTCGACGAAAAGCCCGCCCACACCGTCAACGTGGTCGGCTACCAGTGGAGCTGGGGCTTCAACTACGTCGAGAACGTTCCGGGCGCCGGCAAGGACAACGCCAAGACCTCCAAGGACCTGGAGGCCATCCCGGACAAGTTCCGCAAGGACTTCCCGGCCAAGGCCAACGGTGTCTACGAAGTCGGCACGCCCGGCGAGCGGAACCCCCAGAACGGCAACCCCGGCCCGACCCTCTGGCTCCCCAAGGGCGAGAAGGTCCGCTTCGTGCTCACCTCGCGTGACGTCATCCACTCCTTCTGGGTGGTGCCGTTCCTCATGAAGCAGGACGTCATCCCGGGCCACACCAACGCTTTTGAGGTGACTCCGAACAAGGAGGGCACCTTCATGGGCAAGTGTGCCGAGCTCTGCGGCGTCGACCACTCCCGGATGCTCTTCAACGTCAAGGTCGTCTCTCCCGAGCGCTACAAGCAGCACCTCGAGGACCTGGTGAAGAAGAACCAGACCGGTTACATCCCGGCCGGCATCGAGCAGACGCCCCACGAGAAGAACCGGGAGACGAACAACCTGTGAGCATCCTCAACGAACCCCAGGGTGCCGCGGCAGCAGAAGACTCGTACGAGAACGAGCTGCCGGTCAGGCGCAAGCAGCCGGGAAACGTCGTCATCAAGTGGCTGACCACCACTGACCACAAGACGATCGGCACGCTGTATCTGGTCACGTCGTTCGCGTTCTTCTGCATCGGTGGCGTGATGGCGCTCTTCATGCGCGCCGAACTCGCCCGCCCGGGTACGCAGATCATGTCGAACGAGCAGTTCAACCAGGCGTTCACGATGCACGGCACGATCATGCTGCTGATGTTCGCGACGCCGTTGTTCGCCGGTTTCGCGAACTGGATCATGCCGCTGCAGATCGGCGCGCCCGACGTGGCGTTCCCGCGGCTGAACATGTTCGCCTACTGGCTGTACCTCTTCGGCTCGCTCATCGCGGTCGGCGGCTTCCTCACCCCGCAGGGCGCGGCCGACTTCGGCTGGTTCGCCTACAGCCCGCTGTCGGACGCGGTCCGCTCGCCGGGCATCGGCGCGGACATGTGGATCATGGGTCTGGCCTTCTCCGGCTTCGGCACGATCCTCGGTTCGGTCAACTTCATCACCACGATCATCTGCATGCGCGCTCCGGGCATGACGATGTTCCGCATGCCGATCTTCGTCTGGAACGTCCTGCTGACGGCCGTTCTGGTCCTGCTGGCCTTCCCGGTCCTGGCCGCCGCGCTGTTCGCCCTGGAGGCGGACCGTAAATTCGGTGCCCATGTGTTCGACGCCGCCAATGGCGGGGCCTTGCTGTGGCAACACCTCTTCTGGTTCTTCGGCCATCCAGAGGTGTACATCATCGCGTTGCCGTTCTTCGGCATCATCTCCGAGGTCATCCCGGTCTTCTCCCGCAAGCCGATGTTCGGCTACATGGGCCTGATCGGCGCGACCATCGCGATCGCGGGTCTGTCCGTGACGGTGTGGGCGCACCACATGTACGTCACCGGCGGAGTCCTCCTGCCGTTCTTCTCCTTCATGACGTTCCTGATCGCCGTGCCAACAGGCGTGAAGTTCTTCAACTGGATCGGCACGATGTGGAAGGGGTCCCTGAGTTTCGAGACCCCGATGCTGTGGGCGGTCGGCTTCCTGATCACCTTCACCTTCGGTGGTCTGACGGGCGTCATCCTGGCCTCGCCGCCGATGGACTTCCACGTCTCGGACTCGTACTTCGTGGTGGCGCACTTCCACTACGTCGTCTTCGGCACCGTGGTCTTCGCGATGTTCTCCGGCTTCCACTTCTGGTGGCCGAAGTTCACCGGCAAGATGCTCGACGAGCGCCTCGGCAAGATCACCTTCTGGACGCTGTTCATCGGCTTCCACGGCACCTTCCTCGTCCAGCACTGGCTGGGCGCCGAGGGCATGCCGCGCCGTTACGCGGACTACCTCGCCGCGGACGGTTTCACGGCCCTGAACACGATCTCGACGATCTGCTCGTTCCTGCTCGGTCTGTCGATCCTGCCGTTCTTCTACAACGTCTGGAAGACCGCCAAGTACGGCAAGAAGATCGAGGTCGACGACCCGTGGGGCTACGGCCGCTCGCTGGAGTGGGCGACCTCCTGCCCGCCGCCGCGGCACAACTTCCTCACGCTGCCGCGCATCCGCTCGGAATCGCCGGCGTTCGACCTGCACCACCCTGAGATCGCCGCTCTCGGCCAGATCGAGAACGACGGGCAGAAGGACGCCGCGCTCTTCGGCGGCGACAAGGAGGCCACGAAGTGAAGATCCAGGGCAAGATGTTCATCTGGCTGAGCGTCTTCGTCCTCGCCATGGCGATCGTCTATGGCGTGTGGTCGAAGGAGCCGGCCGGTACCACGGCGCTCTTCCTGGCCTTCGGCCTGTGCATCATGATCGGCTACTACCTGGCCTTCACGGCCCGGCGGGTCGACGCCTCCGCACAGGACAATCTGGAGGCCGACGTCGCGGACGAGGCCGGCGAGGTGGGCTTCTTCAGCCCGCACAGCTGGCAGCCGCTCTCCCTGGCCGTCGGTGGCGCGCTCGCCTTCCTGGGCGTCGTCTTCGGCTGGTGGCTGCTGTACTTCTCGGCCCCGATCATCCTGATCGGCCTGTGGGGCTGGGTCTTCGAGTACTACCGGGGCGAGAACCAGACCCAGTGAGGTCGTAGTTCCCGCTCGACCCGAGGGGCCCGGACACTTTTTCAAAAGTGTCCGGGCCCCTCGGCGTGTCGGAGTTGACCCCCGGACGGGTCACTCACCGCGCCGGACAGGATGAACCTTCATACCGTGAGTTCATGAGCCACTCACCGCGAATCCGCACGGTACTGAGCTGCACGACGCTGGTGGCCGCCCTCGGGGCAGGGGCCACGGCATGCGGCGGCTCCGACGGCCACCCGCTCTCGGCGAAGCCGTACGACGCGGCAGGCCAGATCGCCTTCAACGGCCCTGTGGGCAGCCAGAAGGCGGATCCGGACAAGCCCCTGGAGGTCACCGCCCAGGGCGACGACGGGCGCATCACCGATGTGACGGCCACCGACGCGGCAGGGCGGTACGTGGCGGGCGAACTCTCGGCCGACGGCGACCGGTGGCACAGCACCACACCGCTGGCGGCGGACGCCCACTACACGGTGCGGGTGAGCACCGAGGACGAGGACGGGTCGCCCGGCCGCAAGGTCATGACCTTCGACACCAACGTCCCGGACAAGAAGAAGCGGCTGAAGGTCACCTTCGGTCCCGAGGAGGGCAAGTACGGCGTCGGACAGCCCGTCACGGCCTCGCTCAGCGCCCCGGTGAAGGACAAGGGAGCCAGGGCGGTCGTCGAACGCGCGCTCAAGGTCCGCTCGACGCCCGCCACAGAAGGCGCCTGGTACTGGGTGGACAGCGAGACGCTGCACTACCGCCCCAAGGAGTACTGGCCCGCGGGATCGACCGTCTCCGTCTCCAGCAACCTGCGCGGCCTCAAGGTCAGCGACAAGCTGTGGGGCGCCGAGACCAAGCCGCTCACGTTCACCATCGGCGACCGGGTCGAGGCCGTGACGGACGCCGGCTCGCACTACATGACGGTCTACCGCAACGGCGAGGAGATCAACTCCATGCCGGTGACCACGGGCAAGCCCGGCTACTCCACGCGCAACGGCGTCAAGGTGGTGCTGGGCAAGGAGTACTCCGTACGCATGACCAGCGCCAGCATCGGCGCGTCGGACTTCTACGACAAGCAGGTGTACTACGCCACACGCGTCACCGATTCGGGCGAGTACGTGCACGCCGCGCCCTGGTCGGTGGGTTCGCAGGGGTACGCCAACACCAGCCACGGCTGCACCGGCATGAGCACCGGCGACGCCGCCTGGTTCTACGAGACCATCCGGCAGGGCGACCTGGTCAGGGTCGTCAACAGCTACGGCGAGGACATGCCCGCCTTCGGCAACGGACTCGGCGACTGGAACATGAGCTGGAAGAAGTGGCGCAAGGGCAGCGCGCTGTTCAACGGGGCCAAGGAAGGCCCCTCGGTGGTCGACGCGGCCAGACTGCGGCCGCAGGTCTAGCGGCCCGGCAGAGAGGCTCTCAGAGGCGCGCAGACGAACGGAGGGGCCCACGCCGCGGCGTGGGCCCCTCCGTCGGTGATCAGGGTGGCCGTCAGGCCTCCACGGCCTTCTTGCTGCGCAACAGGCCTGCCAGGGCGGCCGCGAACTCCACCGGCTCGACCGGCAGGGTCACCGCGGCCTCCGCGCGGCTCCAGGTGGCCAGCCAGGCGTCCTGCGGGCGCCCCATGAGCAGCAGGACGGGCGGCGCCTGGAAGATCTCGTCCTTGATCTGGCGGCAGACACCCATCCCGCCCGGTGCGGACTCGCCGTCCAGGACGCAGACGTCGATGCCGCCGTGGTCCAGCTCCTTGATGACCGCGTGCGGTGTGGCGCACTCGACGAACCTGACCTCGGGAACGTCCGTCGCCGGGCGGCGGCCGGTGGCCAACCGGACTTGCTCGCGGGTGCTCGCGTTGTCGCTGTAGACCAGCACCGTGGCGGTCGGCTGCATTGTTCCTCCGATACGTCGAGCTGTTGCGTCGAGCTGTGCCGTCATGGGATCGGGAACCGATGCGCGGATGCTACTCCTCCCGACACCCCGTCAACACCGGTTCGGACAGGCCTCCGATGGGCCATCCGGGCAGGACACACCCCGTAGACACTCCGAACGGCACCCCCCGGGGTGAGGGCGGGATAAGCGACCGACATAATGTCGGTCGTGGCGACAGCAACGACAGTAGATACCGGGCACGCGCACCCGCCGGTCAATCGACCGAACCTCACCAGCGTCGGAACCATCATCTGGTTGAGTTCCGAGCTGATGTTCTTCGCGGCCCTCTTCGCGATGTACTTCACCCTGCGATCGGTGACAGGTCCTGATCACTGGAAGGAAATGGCTTCGGCCCTGAACTTCCCGTTCTCGGCGACGAACACCACGATCCTGGTGCTCTCCTCTCTCACGTGTCAGCTCGGCGTGTTCGCCGCTGAACGCGGCGACGTGAAGAAGCTCCGGATGTGGTTCATCGTCACCTTCATCATGGGTGCGATCTTCATCGGCGGTCAGGTGTACGAATACACCGAGCTGGTCAAGCACGAGGGCCTCTCGCTCTCGTCCGACCCCTACGGCTCGGTCTTCTACCTGACCACCGGCTTCCACGGACTGCATGTGACGGGCGGCCTGATCGCCTTCCTGCTGGTCCTTGGACGCACCTATGCGGCCAGGAGGTTTACCCACGAACAGGCAACCGCAGCCATCGTCGTGTCCTACTACTGGCACTTCGTCGATGTGGTCTGGATCGGCCTCTTCGCCACGATCTACATGATCAAGTAATCGGCAGGCCGCTCACGCGGCACATCCGACACATTCCAGAAGCATCGACGCAGAAGATCCTGACACCGGGGTAATCCGTGAAAAAGCTCTCCGCACGACGACGCCATCCGCTGGCGGCGGTCGTCGTCCTACTCCTCGCGCTGGCGGCCACCGGGGGGCTGTACGCCGCGTTCGCGCCGGCGGACAAGGCGCAGGCCGATGACACCGCCCAGTCCCTCGCCATCGACGAGGGCAAGAAGCTCTACGCCGTGGGCTGCTCCAGCTGCCACGGAACCGGCGGTCAGGGCTCCTCCGACGGTCCGAGCCTGGTCGGCGTGGGCGCCGCCGCTGTCGACTTCCAGGTCGGCACCGGGCGTATGCCGCTCCAGCAGCAGGGTGCCCAGGCGCCCAAGAAGAAGGTCATCTACAACCAGGCCCAGATCGACCAGCTGGCGGCGTACATCTCGTCGCTGGGTGCCGGTCCCTCGGTCCCGACCGAGAAGCAGTACAGCCCGGACGGAGCGGACATCGCCAAGGGTGGCGAGCTGTTCCGCACCAACTGCGCCCAGTGCCACAACTTCACCGGTGAAGGTGGCGCGCTGACGCACGGCAAGTTCGCGCCGTCGCTCGAAGGTGTCTCCCCGAAGCACATCTACGAGGCCATGCAGACCGGCCCGCAGAACATGCCGTCCTTCCCCGACACCACGATGCCGGAGAAGAACAAGAAGGACATCATCGCGTACCTCGACGCGGTCAACGGTGAGAAGACCGAGAGCCCTGGCGGTCTCAAGCTGGGCGGTCTGGGTCCGGTCAGTGAAGGCCTCTTCGGCTGGATCTTCGGTCTCGGTTCGCTGATCGCGGTCGCCGTGTGGGTCGCCGCTCGGACCGCAAAGGCCAAGAAGTCATGAGTAGCCAAGAGATTCCAGAAGAGAACCTGCCCAGCAAGCAGGAGACCGAGCACGGCTCGGTGGCGGTGACGGAAGAGAACCCGTTCGCCGACCCGGGGCTGCCGCCCCACGAGCACCGCGTCCAGGACATCGACGAGCGGGCCGCCAAGCGTTCCGAGCGTGCCGTGGCGTTCATGTTCATGCTGTCGATGCTCGCGACGGTGGGCTTCATCGCCTCGTACGTGGCGATCCCGGCGGACAAGACCATCTACGTCTTCCCGATCGGTCACATCAGCGGCCTCAACTTCGCCCTGGGCCTCACCCTCGGCGTGGCGCTGTTCTGCATCGGCGCGGGCGCGGTCCACTGGGCCCGCACCCTGATGTCCGACGTCGAGATGACCGACGAGCGGCACGAGATCGCGGCCGAGCCCGAGGTCCGCGCCAAGGTCATGGCGGACTTCAAGCAGGGTGCCGAGGAGTCGGGTTTTGGGCGGCGCAAGCTGATCCGGAACACGATGTTCGGTGCGCTGGCCCTGGTCCCGCTCTCCGGCGTCGTCCTGCTGCGCGACCTCGGTCCGCTGCCCGAGGACAAGCTCCGCCACACCAAGTGGGGCAAGGGCAAGATGCTCGTGAACATGAACACGCACGAGCCGCTGCGTCCGGCGGACGTGCAGGTCGGTTCGCTGACCTTCGCGATGCCGGAGGGGATGTCGGAGCACGACCACGACTTCCAGACGCAGATCGCCAAGGCCGCCCTGATGATCGTCCGCATCCAGCCGGAGAACATCAAGGACAAGCGCGAGCTGGAGTGGTCGCACGAAGGCATCGTGGCCTACTCCAAGATCTGCACCCACGTGGGCTGCCCGATCTCTCTGTACGAGCAGCAGACGCACCACGTCCTCTGCCCGTGCCACCAGTCCACCTTCGATCTCTCCGACGGTGCCCGAGTGATCTTCGGCCCGGCTGGTCACGCCCTGCCGCAGCTGCGCATCGGCGTGAACGAAAAGGGCTACCTCGAGGCGCTCGGCGACTTCGAAGAGCCCGTCGGTCCTGCCTTCTGGGAGCGCGGATGAGCACCACCACCACTTCCTCCAACGAACAGCGCAAGCAAGCGCCCGCCGGAGAGCGCGTCGCCGACTGGGCCGACGGCCGGCTGGGGATCTACTCCCTGGCCAAGGCCAACATGCGCAAGATCTTTCCGGACCACTGGTCCTTCATGCTCGGTGAGATCTGCCTGTACAGCTTCATCATCATCATCCTCACGGGTGTGTACCTGACGCTGTTCTTCCACCCGTCGATGAACGAGGTGGAGTACTCCGGCAGCTACATCCCGATGCAGGGACAGCTGATGTCGGAGGCGTTCAACTCGACCATGCACATCTCCTTCGATGTGCGCGGTGGTCTGCTGATCCGGCAGATCCACCACTGGGCGGCGCTGATCTTCCTCGCCGGCATGTTCGTGCACATGATGCGCGTGTTCTTCACGGGTGCGTTCCGCAAGCCGCGTGAGGTCAACTGGCTGTTCGGCTTCCTGCTGTTCGTCCTCGGCATGTTCACCGGTTTCACCGGTTACTCGCTCCCGGACGACCTGCTCTCCGGTACCGGTGTCCGCTTCATGCAGGGCGCCATCCTGGGAGTGCCGATCGTCGGCACGTACCTGTCGATGTTCCTGTTCGGCGGGGAGTTCCCCGGCGGCGACTTCGTGGCCCGGTTCTACTCGGTGCACATCCTGCTGCTGCCGGGCATCATGCTCGGCCTCGTGGTGGCGCACCTGATCCTGGTCTTCTACCACAAGCACACGCAGTTCGCGGGTGCCGGCAAGTCCAACAAGAACGTCGTCGGCATGCCGCTCCTGCCGGTCTACATGGCCAAGGCCGGAGGCTTCTTCTTCCTGGTCTTCGGTGTCATCGCGGTCATCGCGGCGATCGCCTCGATCAACCCGATCTGGGCCATCGGCCCGTACCGCCCGGACCAGGTGTCCACCGGCGCCCAGCCCGACTGGTACATGGGCTTCGCCGAGGGTCTGATCCGTGTGATGCCGGGCTGGGAGATCAACCTCTGGGGTCACACGCTCGTCCTGGGCGTGTTCATCCCGCTGGTCGTGGTCTTCCCGCTGGTCCTCGTGGCCATCGCGGTCTACCCGTTCATCGAGTCCTGGGTCACCGGCGACAAGCGCGAGCACCACATCCTGGACCGCCCGCGCAACGCCCCGACCCGTACGGCCTTCGGTGTCGCGTGGCTCACGGCGTACATGGTCATGCTCGTCGGTGGCGGCAACGACCTGTGGGCGACCCACTTCCACCTGTCGCTGAACGCGATCACCTGGTTCGTCCGGATCGCCTTCTTCGCCGGACCGGTCATCGCCTTCATCGTCACCAAGCGGATCTGCCTGGGTCTGCAGCGGCGTGACAAGGACAAGGTGCTGCACGGCCGCGAGTCGGGCATCATCAAGCGCCTGCCGCACGGTGAGTTCATCGAGATCCACGAGCCGCTCAGCCAGGACCAGCTGCACACCCTCACGGCGCACGAGCAGTACCAGCCGGTCGAGATCGGCCCGTCGGTCGACGAGAACGGTGTCGAGCGCAAGCTGTCGGGTTCGCAGAAGCTCCGGGCGAAGCTCTCCAAGGGCTACTACGGGGAGCACAACCAGATCCCCAAGCCCACCGCCGACGAGTACAAGGAGATCACGAGCGGCCACGGCCACCACTGATCAACCGCGAGCTCTGAAGCTCTGACCTCCCCACTCTCGGCTTCGGTCGAGTAGGGGCCCACGGTCGCCACGGCAAGAGCCCCGTCCAGCGCATGGACGGGGCTCTTTGCTGTCCCGGCGCTGGATAGGGTGGTGCCACCCCGACGTGTCGGGGTGTTTCCCACACCGGCAGACAAAACAGGAGCGGCTATGAACGCTGTGACCCCCGCAGGAGGCGACACCGCGGCGGCCCGTTCCTGGCCCGACGTGCTGAACGGCCTGCTCGACGGGCGGGACCAGAGCGCCGACGACACGGCATGGGCCATGGACCGCATCATGCGGGGCGAGGCCACCGACGCGCAGATCGCGGGCTTCGTGATCGCGCTGCGGGCCAAGGGCGAGACGGTCGAGGAGATCTCCGGCCTGGTACGTGCCATGTACGCGCACGCCAACGTCATCGAGGTGCCCGGCCCGACCGTCGACATCGTCGGCACGGGTGGCGACGGGGCCAAGACCGTCAACATCTCCACCATGTCCGCGATCGTCGTCGCGGGAGCGGGCGCCAAGGTCGTCAAGCACGGCAACCGCGCCGCCTCCAGCGCGTCCGGCGCCTCCGACGTCCTTGAGAAGCTCGGCGTCAACCTCGACCTCACGCCCCGGCGGGTGGTCGAGGTCGCCGAGGAGGCCGGCATCACGTTCTGCTTCGCCGTGAAGTTCCACCCCGCGCTGCGGCACGCGGGCGCCGCGCGCAGTCAGCTGGGGATCAGGACCGTCTTCAACCTCCTCGGTCCGCTCACCAACCCGGCGAAGGTGCGGGCCCAGGCGGTCGGGGTCGCCGACCCGCGGATGGCGCCCGTCGTCGCCGGGGTGTTCGCCGAGCGCGGGCACTCCTCCCTCGTGTTCCGCGGGGACGACGGGCTCGACGAGCTGACGACCACCTCGACCTCCCGGGTCTGGGTAGTGCGGGACGGCGCCGTGCGCGAGGAGGCCTTCGACCCCCGCGAGGTGGGGATCGGCCTGGTGCCGGTCGAGGCGCTGCGGGGCGCCGACGCCTCGTACAACGCGGAGGTGGCGCTGCGGCTGCTCGACGGCGAGAGCGGGCCGGTGCGGGACGCGGTGCTGCTGAACTCCGCGGCGGCCCTGGTCGCCCTCTCGCCGACCGGAGAGCCGCTCGTGGAGCAGATCCGGGCCCAGATGGCGAAGGCGGCGCAGGCCATCGACTCGGGCGCCGCGAAGCGGGCCCTGGAGCGCTGGGTGGCGGCCAGCAACCGCTGATGCCCGCCATGTGACGTAAGGCGCAGTCCGGATTCTGGACTGCGCCTTGCGCGTCGAAGATCGTGTGGCAGGATGCTGCACAGGTCATGAGTGACAGCGACTACGGCCCCGGCCCGCTGTCCGGCAACCCTCCGTCCGTGGCGGGGTGCCCCGGGTGAAGACCAGGTCGTACGCAGCAAGGCGTATGGCAAGCGCGGACCCCTGGACATCGGTGAATGTCCGCCCCTGGGGTCCTGGTCCTCAAGGGAGCAGTCTCGTGAGCAAGCGAATGTGCTAGGGCCTCCGGCCCCTTTCCGCGCACCCTTTTTCTCTTCATCACTGCACCGCCGTACCCCTCTGCCGTACGTGCGCCTTCGCAGTGAACTCACTTGTCTCTTACGGGAGTTCACCATGTCTGTTTCCGCCGTTGCCGCCGACTCGTCCGTCTGCGCCCCGCTGGCCGTCCTCGGCAGGGACGTCACCGTTCCGCTGGTCACCGGTGGCGAGGTGACGTACGCCGCGCTCGACTACGCGGCGAGCGCGCCGGCGCTGCAGCGGGTGTGGGACGACGTGGCCGCGTACGCCCCGTACTACGGCAGCGTGCACCGCGGGGCGGGCTACCTCTCGCAGCTCTCCACCGACCTCTTCGAGAACTCCCGCACCACCGTTGCCGAGTTCCTCGGCTGCCGTGAGGGCGACCAGGTCGTCTTCACCCGGTCCACCACCGACTCGCTGAACCTGCTGGCCGCCGCCCTGCCCGCCGACTGCCAGGTCTTCGTCTTCGAGACCGAGCACCACGCCTCGCTGCTTCCGTGGCGGGACGCCCGCGTCACCTACCTGAACGCGCCGCGCACCCCCGACGAGGCCGTGCACACCCTGGAGCGCGCCCTCGCCGACCGCGACCCCTACGGGCCCGCCCTGGTGTGCGTGACGGGCGCCTCGAACGTCACCGGCGAGCTGTGGCCGGTGCGGGAGCTCGCCGCGGCCGCGCACGCGCACGGCGCCCGGATCGTGCTCGACGCCGCCCAGCTCGCGCCCCACCACCCCGTCTCCATCGAGGAGTTGGATGTGGACTGGGTCGCGTTCTCCGGGCACAAGCTGTACGCGCCCTTCGGCTCGGGCGTCCTCGCGGGCCGCTCCGACTGGCTGCGCGACGCCGAGCCCTACCTCGCCGGCGGCGGCGCTTCGCGCAAGGTGGCGCGGCGCCCCAAGGAAGCAGGCGGTGGCGTGGACGTGGAGTGGCACGACACCGCCGCCCGCCACGAGGCCGGTTCGCCCAACGTCATCGGCGTCTACTCCATCGCCTCCGCCTGCAAGGCGCTCACCGACGCGGGCTTCGACGAGCTCGTCGCCCGCGAGCAGCACCTGATCACGAAGGTGCGCGAGGGCCTCGCCGAGGTACCGGCCGTGCGGGTGCTCTCGCTGTTCGGGGACGACGCGCCGCGCGTGGGCGTCATCTCCTTCGTCGTGGACGGCTGGAACAGCTCGCACTTCGCCGCCGCGCTCTCCGCCGAGTACGGGATCGGCGTACGGGACGGCCTGTTCTGCGCGCACCCGCTGGTGCGCACCCTGCTCGGCAGCGTGCCCGACGAGCCCGGCGAGTGCGGCGCTCCCGAGGCCGCGCCCGGCGAGAAGTCCCTCAACGCCATTCGGGTGAGCTTCGGCGCGGGCACCCCCGACGAGCACGTCGAGCGGTTCGTGCGCGCGGTCAAGGAGCTGGTGGCGGACGGCGCCCGGTGGAACTACCGCACCGAGGACGGGCGTTGCGTGCCGGACACCGGCGCGGCCGCCTGACCGGACGGGCGCGGACGGCGCCCAGGGTCCTCCCGCGGAGATCCGTCAGAAGGGCCTAGGAGTCGAGGCCGATCGCGAAGGCCGCTTCCAGGTCGTGCTGCGAGTACGTACGGAACGCCACGTGCGTGTCGGTCCCCTCGACGCCGGGGATCTTGCTGATCCGGCCGGGGATGACGTCCGCCAGGTCGTCGTGGCGCGGCACCCGCACCATCGCGATCAGGTCGTACGTACCGGTCACGGAGAAGACCTCACTGACGGAGTCCAGCGCGGCGATCGACTCGGCGATCTCCGGAATCCGGTCCACGCTGGTCTTGATGAGCACGATCGCGGTGATCACGGCTGGCTGTCTCCCTCGGTGGCCGGTGCACTGCCTTTCACATGCACTCTAGTCCTCCGCGCACTCCACCCCCACGCGACGAGGAAGCCGAGCGAGAAGCCCACCAGATGCGCCAGATAGGCGACCCCCGCCCCCTTGCCTCCCTGCCCCGCCGCCAGCCACTGCAGCGTCACCCAGAACGGCAGCACCACCCACGCCGGAAAGCGCAGCGGCAGGAAGAAGAGGAACGGGAAGAGGCTGGTGACCCGCGCCCGTGGGAAGAGATAGAGGCAGGCACCGAGGACGGCGGAGATCGCCCCCGACGCGCCCACGAGTGTCTGGTCCGAGCCCGCGTGCGCGGCCGCGTAGGCGAGCAGGGCGAGATATCCGCAGCAGAGGTAGAAGAAGGCGTACCGGAGGTGGCCCATGCGTTCCTCGACCATGACCCCGAACACGTACAAGAACAGCATGTTCCCCAGCAGATGAAGCCAGCTGCCGTGCACGAACAGGGCGGTGAACGGGCCGAGGGCGGCGCCCGGGGCACCGCTGAACAGTTCGACGGGTACCACTCCCCACCGCTCGAAGTAGACCTGTTGCGCACCGATCAACTCGTCGCCGCGGCCGTAGGAGGGGTTGAACCCGGAGACCGGGGAGATCAGGAAGACCGCGCAGCAGACGGTGATCAGCCCGTACGTCACCGGGGCGGTGCGCCCCCCGAGCAGCCGGCCTGCCTTCGTACCCCATGTGCGGATCATGAACAGAGCATGACGTAACGGGCACTACCTCCGCAGACCGCCATGCCGCTCGGCAGGCCGCCGCATGGCGCCCCTTACAGGCCTTAGGGTTACGGGCAATGCGCACACGGAAACCTGCGTACGCCCCTCGGTCGCCGAAGATGTCGCCGCTGCCAGTCTCCGAAGAAAGCGAACAGCCACGATGACGGTTCCTCTGCCGACCGCCACCACCCGGTGGCGCTGCACGCTGTGCGGCAATCTCACGCGTTTCGATGTGACCCGCAGCTCGAAGGTCGTCGAGTATGTGCATCTCGACCTGGCCGGAGAGTCGAACGTCGAAGAACGTGAGGTGGTCAGTGAGACCATCGAGTCCGTGCGTTGCCGCTGGTGCAACGCCGTGGATCAGGTGGAACTCGTGGACAGGCCGGGCGCCGACTCCTGACGGAGCGGGGCCCGCACAGCTAGTGGGGTGACGGATGGTGGAGAGCTCGGGCGGGGAGCCGGACGACGGCGCCGCTGAGGTGCTCGACCGTCCGCTGCCCGACGGGGTGCGGCGACGGGTCGTCCACATCGTCTCGGACGGCTTCGGCGGCCTCACCCTGGCCGAATTGCCCCCTCAGCTGCGGCAGTACGCGCGCTTCACGCCCACCCGTCGCGCGAAGTTCGCGGGCAACGCCATGGCGGCCGCGCTGGAGAACGACACCCTCTTCCGCCAGCGCATCGGCGAACGCCTCAGGGAGGCCCAGCCCGAGCTCGCCGCCGCCCTGGAGGCGGGCTCGCCGCCGCCTGCCGCCGATCCGCTGGATGTGGCGGCCGCCGCCTATGTGCTGCGCCCGGCGGGCTGGGTGAAGCTGGTCACCGCCGCGGGCGAGGAGGCCCAGCGGGCCGACGCCGAGCGAGTGGACGACGAGACCCGGGCCGAGCTTGAGCGGCTGCGCGAGGAACTGGCCGCCGCCCGCGGGCAGACCAAGGCGGAGACCGAGCGGCTGCGCGCCGAGCTCGACACGGTGCGCAGGGAAGCCGAGTCGGTGCACCGCAAACTGCGCGCGGCGCTCAGCGACGTCAAGCGCGGCGAGGCCGCGCTGCGCAAGGCCGCCGCCGAGGCGGAGGCCGTGCGCGCCGAGAGGCAGGCGCAGGTGTCCGCCGCCGAGAGCGAGACGCGGCGGCTCAAGGCGCGGCTCGGCGAGACGGAGGCCGCCCTCGAGGCCAGCCGCAGGGCGGCGCGGGAGGGGCGCAGCGTCGAGGACATGCGGCTGCGGCTGCTGCTCGACACGGTCCTCGACGCGGCCCAGGGGCTGCGGCGCGAACTGGCCCTGCCCCCCGTCTCCGTACGGCCCGCGCAGACCGTGGACGCCGTCGAACCGGGGCGGATGTCGCCCAAGGACATCGCCGCCCGCGCACTCTCCGAGAGCGACCCGGCGATCCTGGACCAGCTGCTCGCGCTGCCACAGGCGCACCTGGTCGTCGACGGCTACAACGTCACCAAGACCGGCTATCCGACCATGCCGCTGGAGAAGCAGCGGCTGCGGCTGCTCGGCTCGCTCTCGCAGCTCGCCCTGCAGTCGGGCGCGGAGGTCACCTGCGTCTTCGACGGCGCGGAGCTGGCCGCGCCCGTGCTGCTCGCGCCGCCGCGCGGGGTGCGGGTGCTGTTCTCCAAGCCCGGCGTCACGGCGGACGAGTTGATCCGTCAGCTGGTGCGCGCGGAGCCGCCGGGGCGGCCCGTGGTCGTGGTCTCGACCGACCGCGAGGTGGCCGACGGGATCGCCAAGGCGGGGGCGCGGCCGGTGGCTTCGGCGGTGCTCCTGAAGAGGCTTTCGCGGGGCTGACCGGCGGGGCTTTCGCGGGGCTAAAGGGTGTGGTGCAACTCCTGGGTCCTATGCCCGAATTGGGCGTCCATGGAAGCGACGTAGTGTCAGAAGATCATTACTGGCTGTGCGTTATCGGTAAAGAATGCGCTTCGCGACCGGTTTTTTGCCGGTGTGATTTGAACTGATCACAAGAAGGTCACTAAGGTCTCGCTTCGAACCCCCGCTCGGTTGATCACCCATCCGGGGTGGCGGCGGTGGTACCCGCCCGCCATGTCCCGGTAGGCGGCCGGAGGAAGAAGGAGCCGCCCGCGTGGCGTCCCACCGTCGACCCAAGCAGCCGAGCCGCACCCGCGTGACCGTGCTCACCGCGACCGCCGCCGCTGCCGTGGCCCTCACCTCGCAGGGCGCCGCCCAGGCCGCCCCGAAGCCGAGCAAGGACGAGGTCAAGTCCAAGGTCGACAAGCTCTACGAAGACGCGGAGCGGGCCACCGACAAGTACAACGGGGCCAAGGAGAAGCAGGAGAAGCTCGAGAAGCAGATCGGCGATCTCCAGGACAAGGTCGCCGACGGCCAGGAGGAGCTCAACGAGCTGCGCGACGGCCTCGGTTCGATGGCCAGCGCCCAGTACCGCTCCGGCGGCATCGACCCCTCCCTGCAGCTCTTCCTCTCCTCCGACCCGGACAACTACCTGGACAAGGCGTCCACTCTCGACCAGCTGAGCAGCCAGCAGGTCGAGGCGCTCAAGAAGATCCAGAAGAAGCAGCGGGACCTCGCGCAGCAGCGCAAGGAGGCCGCGGGCAAGCTCGACGACCTCGCGGACACCCGCGAGGAGCTCGGCAAGAAGAAGCGGGAAGTCCAGGGCAAGCTCAGCGAGGCCCAGAAGATCCTCAACACGCTGACGGCCAAGGAGAAGGCGGCCATGGCCGCCAAGGAGAAGCAGCGCGCGAGCCGCTCCGCGGGCGAACGAGCCGACCTCGGCGACGAGGCGCCCGCCTCCGGCCGCGGCGCCGCCGCCCTGAGCGCCGCCGCCACCCAGATAGGCAAGCCCTACGTCTCCGGTGGCACCGGCCCCAACTCCTACGACTGCTCCGGCCTCACGCAGTGGGCGTTCGCGCAGGCAGGCGTCTCCATCACGCGCACCACGTACACCCAGCAGAACGACGGCACGAGGATCGGCCGCGGCGACCTCAAGCCCGGCGACCTGGTGTTCTTCAACAACCTCGCGCACGTCGGGTTCTACGCGGGCAACGGCCAGGTGCTGCACGCCCCGCACCCCGGTGCCTCGGTGCGCTACGAGTCGATGTCCTACCTGGGCACCTTCCAGTTCGGCGTCCGCGTCTGAGATCCTGTCTTTGAACCCCGACGTCAACGCCTTGCCGACACCGTCCGAACGGGCGAATTCCGGTAACTCCCGCTGACCCCGCGCCCCGTTGATGACCTGCGTCTGAGGCGGGGCGCCGGGCTGTCCGCGTCCTTTGCGCACCTCGCCGGGTCTTTGGCCGCTCCGTGGTCGCACGGCTACTGTCGGCGCGCATTCCCCCGGACAGCCGGGGGGTCGTCAGCGGAAGGGAGAGCGGCTTCCCGTGGGGTCCCATCGCCGTCCCGCACAGCCCGGTCTCGACCGGAGCACGCGCGTCATCGTCCTTTCAGCGGCAGCGGCCACCGCGGCGGCGGCCCTCGGCGCCGCGCCCGCAGGTGCCGCGCCGCACGACAAGCCGTCCGCCACCCGCGCCACGGTCGACCGGCTGTACGAGCAGGCCGAGCAGGCGACGGAGCTGTACAACAAGGCCGACGAACGCACGGACAAGCTGCGTGCGCAGGTCGCCCGGGCCAAGGACAGCGTCGCGCGCGGCCAGGAGCGCATCAACCGGATGCGCGGCGCGCTCGGCGCGCTCGCCGGTGCGCAGTACCGCGACGGCGGCATCGACCCCGCACTGGCCCTGCTGCTCTCCTCCGACCCGGACGGCTACCTCGACAGGGCCTCGGTCCTCGACCGCGTCAGCGCCCGGCAGGCGGGCGAACTGGCCGATCTGCAGCGGGCCCAGCGCAGCCTCGCGCAGGAGCGCGCCGAGGCGGGCCACAAACTCGCCGAGCTGGAGAAGAGCCGCGCCACCGTCGCCCGCCACAAGCGCACCGTCGAGCACAAGCTGGCCAAGGCCCGGCGGCTGCTCAACTCCCTCTCCAGCGGGGAGCGCGACGCGTACGAGAGGTCCTCGCGCGCCGACGAGCGCGGCGAGCTGCCGGAGCTCGGGGGCGCCGCGTCCTCCTCGCGGGCCGCCGCCGCGATCGCCGCCGCCAGGTCCGCGGTCGGCAAGCCCTATGTGTGGGGTGCCAACGGGCCCTCCGGATTCGACTGTTCGGGCCTCATGCAGTGGTCGTACGCCCAGGCCGGGGTCGGCCTGCCGCGCACCTCGCAGGCCCAGCGGTACGCGGGGCGCCAGGTGTCCCTGTCCCAGGCGCGGCCCGGCGACCTGGTGGCCTACCGCGACGACGCGAGCCACATCGGGATGTACATGGGCAACGGCCAGGTGGTGCACGCGCCCTACCCCGGAGCCGCCGTCCGTTACGACCCCGTCGGCATGATGCCGGTCTCCTCCGTGACGCGGATCTGACCGGTCCGCGCGCCGCGCCCCGTACGATCGGGAAGGTGGCTGGTCACAGACGTGGGTCGTGGGTGGTGGCGCTGTGCTTCGCGCTCTGCCTCGCCGTGCTCGCAGGCTGCGGCGCGGACCCGGTACCGGACGCCGCAGCCGGTGACGTGCGCAGGCTCCTGGAGCGGCGCGCGCAGGCCGTCCTCGACGGGGACGAGAAGGCGTACGACGGGACGGAGCGGCCCGCGAAGGGCGCGCCCGACCTCTTCGGGCGCGTCGGCGAGGTCCCGCTGGACTCCTGGGAGTACCGGCTGACAGGACTGGACCGCTCCGGCGCCGAGGCCACCGCGAGCGCCGAACTCCACTACCGCATCAAGGGCTACGACCGCGCGCCGGTCACCGCCGAGCGGACGCTGACGCTGGAGCGGCGCGCCGGCCAGTGGTACGTCACCGCCGAGCGGCCCGCGAAGAAGTCCGGCGAGCAGCTCTGGGACCAGGGGCGCGTGCGGGCCGAGCGCGGCGCGCACAGCCTCGTCCTCGGCGTCGGACGCGGCGCCGCCGAACTGCGCGCCCAGCGCCGGATCGCCGACCGTGCGGTGCCCGCCGTCCGGAGCGCCTGGCCGGGGAAGTGGCCGGGCCGGGTCGTCGTCCTGGTGCCCCGCTCCCTGGAGGGCATGGCAGGGCTGCTCGGGGCGCCCGCCTCCGGGTACCGGGGGATCGCGGCGGTCACCACCGGCGAGGCGGGCGGGTCGGGGCGGGCGCCGGCCGACCGCGTCATCGTCAACCCCGACGCGTACGGCGTCCTCGGCGACTTCGGCAAGCAGGTCGTCCTCACCCACGAGGCCACCCACGTCGCGACCCGCGCCCAGACGTCCCCGGCCACCCCGCTGTGGCTCTCCGAAGGGTTCGCGGACTGGGTGGGCTACCGCGGCACGGGCCGCACCGCGGTGCAGGCCGCGCCCGAACTGCGGCGCTCGGTGCAGCGCGGGCAACTGCCCGGCGCGCTCCCCGAGAACGACGACTTCGGCTTCGCGGGGGACGCCGCGCGGCTCGCCGGCGCGTACGAGGGCGCCTGGCTGGCCTGCCGGATGATCGCGGAACAGTGGGGCGAGAAGAAGCTGACGGACTTCTACGAGGCGGTCGGCGCCCGCGAGCGGCGGGCGGGCGCGGTCGGGGCCGCGCTGCGGGAGGTCCTGGACACCACGCCCGGGGACTTCACGGCGCGCTGGCGTACGTATCTGCGTGCGGAGCTGGGCTGACCGGCTCCGGCACCGGCCGCGGCCGTCCGCGCGGTTCGGACACCGTCTGGCGCCACAGGTTCCGGCAGGCCGGCACGGTCGCCGCGACCAGCAGGCCGTTGCGCACGAGGAGCAGGGCCACGCCCAGCGGATCGCCGGCCACCACGTGCGAGAACCAGATCGGGAACTCCAGGAAGGTCACGAAGGTGGCCGCGAGGACAAGGCGCGCCGGCAGGACCATCCGGCTCGTGCGGAACGCCAGGCAGACGGCGGCCGTCCCCACCAGCCAGAGCATGTACTGCGGACTGATCACCCGGCTCGTGGCGGTGAAGAGCAGCACGGCCACGAAGGCCGCGTCCGCGGGCGTGCTCGCCGACCAGGCCCCGGCCCGCAGCCGCCACACCAGGAGCCAGCAGAACGCCGCCACCGAGAGGGCCTGCGCCGCCGTGCTCACCAGCGGGACGTACGGGCCGAGGAACTCCACCGAGCCGTAGTTGAGGCGCACTTCGCCGCGCCAGCCGAGGTGCCGTGCGATGTGGAAGACGAGGGCGCCGAGCGACTCCACCTCCGTGCCGCGGTCGCGCTGGAAGGTGAGGAACGCCAGCGCCCCCGGCATCGCCACCAGGAACGCGAGCGTCAGGGCGAAGGCGGTGGCCGCCGCCGCCGTCCAGGACCGCCGGGTCGCCCGCCCGCGCGGGGCCCCGGCGAGCAGCAGCACCGGCCACACCTTGAGCAGGGCCCCGAACCCCGCGAGCGCCCCCATGGCGCGCGGATGCCGCGCCCCGGCGAGCAGCGCGGCGACCGCTACGGCGGTCACCATGACGTCGTAGCGGGCGTACACGGTGGGCCCGAGGAGCGCCACGCCCGCGACCCACACCCAGGCGCCCCGCGGCGACCTGCCGGGCCGCCGCCCCGTGTACAGGAGAAGGCCGCACACCGCCGCGTCGCAGAGGAAGGCCAGGAAGAAGAAGGCCGGGGCGTAGCCGAGGAAGGGCAGCAGGGCGGGGGAGAGGACCGCGAGGGCGGCGGCGGGCGGGTACTGCCAGGTGACGTCGTCCAGCGGGAAGGTGCCGGTGCGCAGCACCTCGTACCAGCCCTGGTAGATGACGGAGACGTCGCTGGTCACGTCCGGCCCCGGAGCCGTGAGCAGATGGAAGACGCAGAGCAGCAGGAGGGCTCTGGTCAGGACCCAGACGGTCAGGATGCGTCCCATGCACGCCTCGCCCCATTTCTCATACTTCCTTGTGATTCGGGAAGCCATGATGCCGGGCCGTGCGGGGCGAGGGCGAAGAGGCTGGGCCGTGCGGCGACGCCGACGGCTCTCGGTGCCGACGGCTTTCGGTACTGTCGTGCGCGATGCACAAGACCTTGATCGTCACGAACGACTTCCCGCCCAGGCCCGGTGGCATCCAGGCGTTCCTGCACAACATGGCGCTGCGCCTGGACCCCGAGCAGCTCGTCGTCTACGCCTCCACCTGGAAGCGCGGCCCCGAGGGCGCCGAGGCCACCGCGGCCTTCGACGCCCAGCAGCCCTTCCAGGTCGTACGCGACCGTACGACGATGCTGCTGCCGACCCCGCGCGTCACCCGCCGCGCGGTCTCGCTCCTGCGGGAACACGGGTGTACGTCGGTGTGGTTCGGGGCGGCCGCGCCGCTGGGGCTCATGGCGCCCGCGCTGCGCAAGGCCGGGGCGACGCGGCTGGTCGCCACGACCCACGGCCACGAGGCGGGCTGGGCCCAGCTGCCCGCCTCGCGGCAACTCCTGCGCCGGATCGGTGAGTCGACGGACACGATCACCTACCTCGGCGAGTACACGCGCTCGCGGATCGCCGCGGCCCTGACCCCCGCCGCGGCGGGCCGGATGGTCCAACTCCCGCCCGGCGTCGACGAGAAGACCTTCCACCCCGGCTCCGGCGGCGACGCGGTACGGGCGCGGCTCGGTCTGACCGACCGGCCTGTGGTGGTGTGCGTATCGCGGCTGGTGCCGCGCAAGGGGCAGGACACGCTGATCCTCGCCATGCCCCGCATCCTGGCGCGGGAGCCCGAAGCGGTGCTGCTGATCGTCGGCGGCGGGCCCTACGAGGACGACCTGCGCAGACTCGCGGCGGAGACGGGGGTGGCGGACTCCGTACGCTTCACCGGCGCGGTGCCGTGGGAGGAGCTTCCCGCGCACTACGGGGCGGGCGACGTCTTCGCGATGCCGTGCCGGACGCGGCGCGGGGGCCTCGACGTGGAGGGCCTCGGCATCGTCTACCTGGAGGCTTCCGCGACGGGCCTTCCGGTCGTGGCCGGTGACTCCGGTGGGGCGCCGGACGCGGTGCTCGACGGGGAGACGGGGTGGGTCGTGCGGGGCGGGGTGCCTGAGGAGGCGGCCGATCGGGTTGTCGCGTTGCTCGGCGATGCGGAGTTGCGGGGGCGCATGGGGGAGCGGGGGCGTGAGTGGGTGGAATCCCGCTGGCGCTGGGACCTCCTCGCCGAACGCCTCCGTGACCTCCTGTAACCCCCACCGGGCCTACCACCCGGGGCCACCCGATCCTCACCCCCCACCGTGGTGGCCGCTCGCGCAGTTCCCCGCGCCCCTGAAAGGCGGTCTTCGGCTGTTCCGCCGTGGTGGTTGTTCGCGCAGTTCCCCGCGCCCCTGAAAAAACGGGCCTCGGCTGTTCCGCCGTCGTGGTTGCTCGCGCAGTTCCCCGCGCCCCTGGTGGCGGCCTGCGGCCGCTCCAGGCGCGGAGGGGAGAAGCGGGGCGTTAGCCCCCGCTTCAGGGGCGCGGGGAACTGCGCGACCAGCCACAGCGCACCGGGAGCCGCGAACACACAACCCCCCCACGGCGAGTGGGCGGATCCCGCCAACGCTACCCGCGGTAAATCGCCTCGATTTCGTCCGCGTAATCCTTCGCCACCACATTCCGCTTCAGCTTCAGCGACGGCGTCAGATGCCCCGACTCCTCCGTGAACTGCGAGCCGAGCACCCGGAATTTGCGTACGGACTCCGCCTTGGACACCGCCGCGTTGCCGTCGTCCACCGCACTCTGGATCGCGGCGAGCAGATCCGCGTCGTCGCGGAGCGAAGTCGCCGTGGAACCGGCGGGCTTGCCGTGTTCCGCGGCCCAGCGGCCGAGGAACTCGTCGTCGACCGTGACGAGCGCGCCCACGAACGGGCGGCCGTCGCCGACGACCATGCACTCGGCGACCAGGGCGTGCGCGCGGATGCGGTCCTCGATCACGGCGGGGGCGACGTTCTTGCCGCCGGCGGTGACGATGATCTCCTTCTTGCGGCCGGTGATGCGCAGGTAGCCGTCCTCGTCGAGCGTGCCGATGTCACCGGTGTGGAACCAGCCGTCGGCGAGGGCCTCTTCGGTGGCGCCCTCGTTGTTCCAGTACTCCTTGAACAGGTGCTCGCCGTGGAGCAGCACCTCGCCGTCGTCGGCGATGCGGACGACGGAGCCGGGCAGGGGCTGGCCGACCGTGCCGATCTTCTGGCGGTCCCACGGGTTGAAGGCGGTGGCGGCGCAGGACTCGGTCAGGCCGTACCCCTCAAGGACCGTGAAGCCGATGCCGCGGAAGAAGTGGCCGAGGCGCTCGCCGAGCGGCGCGCCGCCGGAGATCGCGTACTCACCGCGTCCGCCGAGGACCGCGCGGAGCTTGCTGTAGACCAGCTTGTCGAAGACCTTGTACTTGATCTTCAGGCCGAGCGAGGGCCCGGCGGTGGTGTCGAGCGCGCGGCTGTACGCGATCGCCGTGTCCGCGGCCTTGTCGAAGATCTTGCCCTTGCCGTCGGCCTGGGCCTTGGCGCGCGCCGAGTTGTAGACCTTCTCGAAGACGCGCGGGACGCCGAGGACCATGGTCGGCCGGAAGGACGCCAGTTCGTCGGTGAGGTTTTTGACGTCGGGGGCGTGGCCGAGCTTGATCGGCGCCATCAGCGCGGCGACCTCGACGAGCCGCCCGAAGACGTGCGCGACGGGCAGGAAGAGGAGGACCGAACACTCGCCGGTGCGGAAGAGGGGCTTGAGGCGCTCCACCACGTTGCCGCACTCCGCGAAGAAGCTGCGGTGGGTGAGGACACAGCCCTTGGGACGGCCGGTGGTGCCCGAGGTGTAGACGATGGTGGCCGCGTCGTCGGCGCCCGCCACCGCGCCGCGCTCGTCGACGGTCGCGTCCGGGACGTCGGCGCCTGCGCGGTGCAGCTCGTCGACGCCGCCCTTGTCGATCTGCCAGACGTGGGCGAGGGCGGGCAGTCCCTCGCGTACGGAAGCGACGGCGGCGGCGTGCGCGTCCAGCTCGACGACGCAGGCCACGGCACCGGAGTCGCCCAGGATCCACTGGATCTGCTCGGCCGAACTCGTCTCGTACACCGGTACGGTGACGGCGCCCGCGCTCCAGATGGCGAAGTCGAGGAGCGTCCACTCGTAGCGGGTGCGGGACATCAGGCCGACGCGGTCGCCGGGGCGTACGCCCGCCGCGATCAGGCCTTTGGCGGTGGCGCGCACATCGGCGAGGAAGGCCTTGGCGGTGACGTCCTGCCACTGGCCGTCGACCTTGCGGCCGATGACGGCGACATCCGGGTGCTGCGCGGCATTTCTGCGGACGATGTCGGTCAGATTGCCGTCCGCAGGGACCTCGTACAGGGCCGGAAGGCTGAACTCGCGCAAGACTGCTGCTCCTACATAAGGGCGCCGGCGCCACGACGTTGTGTGCTGCGACGGTGCGGTCCAAGATCGGGCAGGTGCTCAGTCGAGATGGGGGGCCGAGCACTACTGGACTGCCCGGACGTTACCCATCGGTATGGCTTGTTCGGTAGGGGGGCAGGGCCAGATGTTCGGTGCGTCACACGTCGCTGCGGTCTGCCTCGCACAGTACGCCACCCTCTTCCCGACTCGGAAGTAACCGCAGGTCCGGGCCGCTGCCCAGGACCCCTACCGGCTGCGGGGCCGCCGTTCTAGGGTGATCGGCATGCCAGCTTTCCGGGTCAATGTGGTCAGTGACGTGCACGGCAACACCGAGGCGCTCGCGCGCGCGGGGGACGGCGCGGACGCGCTCGTCTGCCTCGGCGACCTGGTGCTCTTCCTCGACTACAGCGACCACTCGCGCGGCATCTTCCCCGACCTCTTCGGCGCGGAGAACGCGAGCAGGCTCGTGGAGCTGCGCACCGCCCGCCGTTTCGAGGAGGCCAGGGAGTTCGGCAGGGGGCTGTGGGGGGACCTCGACCGCGGCACGGCGATCGAGGGCGCGGTCCGCAAGCAGTACGCCGAGATGTTCGCGGCCTTCCCTGCACCGACCTACGCCACCTACGGCAATGTCGACATCCCGGCCCTGTGGCCCGAATACGCCGGGCCCGGCACCACCGTCCTGGACGGCGAACGGGTCGAGATCGGCGGCCGCGTCTTCGGGTTCGTCGGCGGCGGCCTGCGCACCCCCATGCGTACCCCCTACGAGATCAGCGACGAGGAGTACGCGGCCAAGGTCGAGGCCCTCGGCGAGGTCGACGTCCTGTGCACCCACATCCCGCCGGACGTGCCCGAGCTCCTCTACGACACCGTGGCGCGCCGCTTCGAACGCGGCAGCAGGGCGCTGCTCGCGGCGATCCACCGGACCCGTCCGAAGTACGCGCTCTTCGGCCACGTCCACCAGCCACTGGTCCGGCGCATGCGCGTGGGCGCGACGGAGTGCGTGAACGTCGGGCACTTCGCCGGGACGTCCAGGCCCTGGGCCCTGGAGTGGTGACCGCGCCGCGCGCGGTAGCCTTCACGCGGTACACACCACCCCATCCCGGACGACCGCATCTGGAGGAGCCACAGCGATGGCCGAACACACCAGCTCGAGCATCATGATCGAGGCGGCACCGGCCGAGGTGATGGGAGTGATCGCCGATTTCGCTCGCTACCCGGACTGGACGGGAGAGGTGAAGGAGGCCGAGGTCCTCGCCACCGACGAGCGGGGCCGCGCCGAGCAGGTCCGCCTCGTCATGGACGCGGGCGCGATCAAGGACGACCAGACGCTCGGCTACACCTGGACCGGGGACGACGAGGTCAGCTGGACGCTCGTCAAGTCCCAGATGCTGCGCTCGCTGGACGGCTCGTACCTCCTGAAGCCCGTGGGCGCCGGCACCGAGGTCACCTACCGGCTCACCGTCGACGTCAAGATCCCGATGCTCGGCATGATCAAGCGCAAGGCGGAGAAGGTCATCATCGACCGCGCCCTCGCAGGCCTCAAGAAGAGGGTCGAGTCCAAGGAGGCCTGAGGGTCCAAGGAGGCCTGAGGGTCCAAAGAGGCCAGAGGGGCCTGAGGGGGAAAGCGGGGCGAGGGGGAAAGCGGGGCGCAGCCCCAGCTTTCCAGGGGCGCGGGGAACTGCGCGAGCAACCCCACTCAGCCGTGAGTCGCGAACAAGCAGCCCCCCCCCACGGCGAGTAGGCGCCCCCGCCCGGCGCCCCGCGCCCTGACGTACCGTTCACCGATATGCGCACCCTCCTCGTCACCGGCCCCGGCGGCTCCGGCCGGACCACCATCGCCGCGGCCACCGCGCTCGCCGCGGCGCACGCAGGGCACCGGGTCCTCGTGCTCTCCGCCGACCGCACCGACACCCTCGGCGCGGTGCTCGGCGCCCCGGACGCGCACCCCGCGCTCACCGCCCGGCGCCTGGCCCCCGACGACCGCGTCCGGGACGACCTGCTGGCCTTGCAGGAACGTGCCGCCTCCGCCCTCGACCTGCTCGGTGCCGAGCGGCTCGACGGCGAGGAACTGACCCCGCTGCCCGGGGCCGAGGAGCTGGCCCTGCTGCGCGCCCTGCGCGACGCCGCCCGCGACGGCGCCCACGACACCGTGGTCGTCGACCTGCCGCCCACCCCCAGGGCCCTGATGGCCCTCGCGCTTCCCGAGCAGCTCCGCCGCTACCTGCGCCGCCTGCTCCCGCCCGAGCGGCAGGCCGCCCGCGCCCTGCGCCCCATGCTCGGCCGCCTCGCCGGCGTCCCGATGCCGGCCGCCTGGCTGTACGAGAGCGCGGCCCGCCTGGAGGACGAACTCGCCGCCGTCCAGCGCGTGTTCGAGGCCCCCACCACCACCGTCCGGCTGGTCGCCGAGCCCGGCCCCGCGGGCGCCGACGCCGTCCGCGCCGCCACCACGGGACTGGCCCTGCAGGGCCTGCGCACCGACCTCCTGATCGCCAACCGGATCCTCCCGGACACGAGCGCCGACACCTGGCTGGCCGGGCTGAGCGCCCAGCAGCGCAAGACGCTCGACGAGTGGGAGGCCGGATACGACCGGGTCACCTCGGTCCGCCACCTGGGCCGTGACCCGCGAGGCGCCGACGACCTCGCCGCCCTCGGCTTGGCGGCGCCCGCCGCCGCCCCCGAGCCCGTCGCCTGGCCCGTCACCGAAGCCCCCGCCGATGCCTGCGCCGACAAAAGCCACGCGTACGTCTGGCACATCCCGCTCCCCGGCGTCGGCCGCGACGAGCTCGGCCTGATCCGGCGCGGCGACGAACTCGTCGTGACCGCGGGACCCTTCCGCCGCATCGTCACCCTGCCGTCCGCGCTGCGCCGCTGCACCGTCGCGGGGGCCGGGCTGCGCGACGGCGAGCTGCGGGTGCGGTTCGCGCCCGACCCGGACCTGTGGCCGCGCGGGAACTGAACCCCGTCGCAACCCGGCCCCGCGGCCGCACGGACGGTGAACGCGTGACCGCCATTCGGGTAACGTCGGATGGCATGAGCGATGCCACCGAGCGCGAAGCCCCCGAAGTCGACGCCGACGCCTGGGAGAAGGCGTGCGCTGAGGATCTCGCGGCCGAGCGGGCGCGCCGCCGCGCGCAGTACGGCCCCCCGACAGGATCGGCCGCCGAGGAGCTGCGCAAGCTCGTCGACGCCGTGTCGGACAAGCTCTCCGGACTGCAGGCCCCGCTGCTCGGCGCGGTCGCGCAGGGCGCCGTGGAGCAGACCATCAAGCAGGTCGTCCGGGAGGCGAAGGCCGCCGTGGAGCCGGTCATCGAGCGCAATCCCGACGTCTTCGACCACCTCGCGGCGGCCGGCTCCGAGCTCCTGGCCGCCTACCGCTCGGCGGCCCGGGGCCAGGAGAACCGGTGGACCCGCGGCGACGCCCCGGGCGGCGCCGCGAAGGACACCACGGACGGTCCCGACCGCCGCGACGGGGGCCCCGCGGCCGGGGAACACATCGATCTGGACTGATCCCCCTCGGGTACGGTGGGCCGTAGCGGGGCTCGATCGAACTGAGGGATTCATGGGACTCACCATCGGCGTCGACATCGGCGGCACCAAGATCGCGGCCGGAGTGGTCGACGAGGACGGCAACATCCTCTCGACCTTCAAGGTGCCGACCCCTGGTACTTCCGAGGCCATCGTCGACGCGATCGCCTCCGCCGTCGCGGGCGCACGGGCCGGGCACGAGATCGTCGGCGTCGGCATCGGCGCCGCCGGGTACGTCAACCGCCAGCGCTCCACGGTCTACTTCGCGCCGAACATCGACTGGCGCCAGGAACCGCTCAAGGAAGAGGTCGAGAAGCGCGTCGGCCTGCCGGTCGTCGTGGAGAACGACGCGAACGCCGCGGCCTGGGGCGAGTACCGCTTCGGCGGCGGCAAGGGCCACCGCAACGTCATCTGCATCACGCTCGGCACCGGCCTCGGCGGCGGCATCATCATCGGCAACAAGTTGCGCCGCGGCCACTTCGGCGTGGCCGCCGAGTTCGGCCACATCCGGATGGTGCCGGACGGCCTGCTCTGCGGCTGCGGCAGCCAGGGCTGCTGGGAGCAGTACGCCTCGGGGCGCGCCCTCGTGCGGTACGCGATGCAGCGCGCCAACGCCACCCCGGAGAACGCCGAGTACCTCCTCTCGCTCGGCGACGGCACCCCCGAGGGCATCGAGGGCAAGCACATCTCGATGGCCGCCCGGCAGGGCGACGCCGTCGCCATCGACTCCTACCGCGAGCTGGCCCGCTGGGCGGGCGCCGGCCTCGCCGACCTGGCGTCGCTCTTCGACCCGTCCGCGTTCATCGTCGGCGGCGGACTCTCGGACGAGGGCGAGCTCGTCCTCGACCCGATCCGCAAGTCCTTCAAGCGCTGGCTCGTCGGCGCCGCCTGGCGCCCCGAGGCCCAGGTCATCGCCGCCCAGCTGGGCAACGACGCGGGCCTGGTCGGCGCGGCGGACCTGGCACGGGAGCCCGACCCGGTCATGTGACCCGGTGCCGGGGGCGCCGTCGATCGCGCTGCGCGCTCGTCCTCAAACGCCGGACAGGCTGGATGACCTCCGCCTGTCCGGCGTTCGCGTATCTTGATCGCCATGCCGACGAGCCCGAGCTCCACGCTCCCCGACTCGCGCACCGAATCCGACGGTTCGGCCGTCGTCCGGGTGCTCAGCTACAACATCCGCTCGATGCGCGACGACACCGCCGCACTCGCCAGGACCATCTCCGCCTGCGCCCCCGACCTCGTCCTGATCCAGGAGGCCCCGCGGTTCTTCCGCTGGCGCAAGAAGCTGGCCCGCCTCGCGCGCGCGGCCGACCTGGTGATCCTCTCCGGCGGCGGCAGCGCGGCCGGACCCGCGCTGCTCTGCTCGATGCGCGCCACGGTCGAGCGCACCGAGGACGTGCTGCTCCCGCTCACCCCGGGCCTGCACCGGCGCGGCTTCGCCACCGCCGTCGTACGCTTCGGCGGCGTCCGGCTCGGCGTCCTGAGCTGTCACCTGAGCCTGCAGGCCGACGAGCGGTACGCGCAGGGCGGGATGCTGCTCGACCGGCTCGCCGGGATGGGCGTGGACCACGCGGTCGCGGGCGGCGACCTCAACGAGCGGCCGGGCGGCCGGACCTTCAGCAGGCTCGCCGAGACCCTCCGGGACTGCTGGACGGTGGCGCCCTGGGGCGGCGAGAACACCTCGACGCCGGAGGATCCGCACCAGCGCATCGACGCGCTCTTCGCCACCCCGGGCATCGAGGTCCTCGGGTGCGGCGTGCCGTCCGGGCTGCCCGGCGTGAGCGAGGACGACCTGAGGGCGGCCACGGACCACCTGCCGGTCCTTGCCGCCCTCAGAATCCCGGCCTCCTAGGGCCCTTCCCTATGACACAGGCTCTCAGACGACGGCGCCGCGCCCCGGGTCGTCGTCCTCGTCGTCACCGCTGTTCATCCGCACCACGAGGGTGGCGAAGCCGCCCAGGAAGCCGCCGATGCCGAGCGTGGTCAGCCACCACGTCATCTGCCAGCCGAACAGCACGGCGAGCAGGATGAGCAGCGGGCCGCCGAGCACGGCGAGCCAGGCGAACTTGGCCGTCACGTCGGCGTCGGGCAGCGGCGGCGGCTCCGGCGGCACGAAGTGCCCCTCGTCGTCGCCGTCGAAGTCGCTCTCGGCGGGCTCCGGCACGGTGTAGTCGCGCGGACCGCCGACGCCGGGCGCGAACGAGACGGAGCTGCCGAGCGGCTTGTCGGCGCCGGACTCGCCGGCCGGCGATTCGGCGGGGGGCTTCGCCGGGCCGTCCGCCGTGCCGTTCGTCTCCGTCTCCAGGAGCGCCAGGCCTTCGACCGACTTGAAGGGCTTGGCGCCCGGCGGGTCCGCGGGCTCCTCGCCGTACCCCGCGACGATCGCCTGCCAGGCGGCGTCCTCGTCCAGGGGGATGCCGTCCGCGGGCGTCCCGTCCACAGGAGTCCCGTCCGCGGGCACCTTGCTCTTCTCCGGCTCGCGGCTCTCGTCGCGGTCCGCCTCGTGCTCAGCCACCGGTGGCCGTCCCTTCCTTACCGACGCTGGGGGCGAGCCGGCCGATGAACGCGTGACTCTCCTCGAAGATCCGGTCCGCTTCGTAGTCCAACGTCGCGACGTGGTAGCTCTGTTCCAGCAGGATCTCCGTGACGTCCGTGGAGGAGACGCGGCTGAGGATCCGGGCCGAGTCGGCGGGCGGCACGACGTGGTCGCGCGGGCTGTGCAGCACCACCAACGGCTGGGTCACCTGCGGCAGTTCGGCGTCGACGAGCTGGAAGAAGCGGCGCAGGGAGTGCGCGGCGTGCAACGGGATCCGGTGGTAGCCGATCTCCTCGGAGCCGGGCTTGGCGATGTCGCTGACGATGCCCTTGGTGCTGGTCACGACGTGTCGCGCGAGCGGCAGCGCGTGTGCCGCGAGGCCGTGCACCTTGTTCCCCGGGTTGACCAGGACGAGGCCGCTGACCGCGTCCCCGTGCTTCGCGGCCAGGCGCAGCGCGAGCGCGCCGCCCATCGAGAGCCCGAACACGAAGACCCGCTCGCACCGGTCGAGGAGGCCGCGCAGCTCGCGCTCCACCTCCGCGTACCAGTCCTGCCAGCCGGTGATCTGCATGTCCTCCCAGCGGGTGCCGTGCCCGGGCAGCAGCGGCAGCGAGACGGTGAGGCCGCGCTCCGCCAGGTACTCGGCCCAGGGGCGCAGCGACTGCGGGGATCCGGTGAAGCCGTGGCAGAGCAGGACGCCGACCTCGCCGCCTTCGTGGCGGTACGGCTCGGCTCCGGGGAGGACCGGCACTTCGGTCTCCTTCGTGAGAGGTGGGAGTACTTCACCGTACGCGACCGGACTGACACCGGCCAGGGTCGTCGGGCCCATTGGCGGTACCCCGGGTTAAGGTCTGATCCACAGACACAGGAGGCACTCGGTTTGATCTACGGCGCAATGAAGGTAGCCATCGGAGGGCCGCTGAAGCTCGGCTTCAGGCCCTGGGTGGAGGGCCTTGAGAACGTCCCCGCCGAAGGCCCCGCGATTCTGGCCAGCAACCACCTCTCGTTCTCGGACTCCTTCTTCCTCCCCGCGGTCCTCGACCGCAAGGTCACCTTCATCGCCAAGGCGGAGTACTTCACCTCGCCGGGCGTGAAGGGCAAGCTCACCGCGGCGTTCTTCAAGGGCGTGGGACAGCTGCCCGTGGACCGCTCCGGCGGACGCGGTGCGGGCGAGGCGGCCATCAAGAGTGGCATCGAGGTCCTGGAGCGCGGCGAGCTCTTCGGGATCTACCCCGAGGGCACGCGTTCGCCCGACGGACGTCTCTACCGCGGCAAGCCGGGCGGTCTGGCGCGCGTGGCCCTCGCCACCGGCGCCCCCGTACTCCCCGTCGCGATGATCGACACGGAGAAGATCCAGCCGCCCGGCAAGGTGCTGCCGAAGCTGATGCGGCCCGGCATCCGGATCGGCAAGCCGCTCGACTTCCGCCGCTACCAGGGCATGGAGCAGGACCGCTTCGTGCTGCGCGCGCTGACCGACGAGGTCATGTACGAGATCATGAAACTCTCCGGCCAGGAGTACGTCGACATGTACGCGACGGCCGCGAAGCGCCAGATCGCCGATGAGGCGAAGGCGGCCAAGGCCCTGGAGAGGAACGCCGAGAAGAGCGCCGAGAAGAGCGCGGGCGACAAGGAACGTTCCGGCTCCTAGCCGCGTCCGTTCAGGGGTGGGAAGACGGCGGTGGGGGACATGGCCAAGCGCGAGAAAGTCATGAGGATGTCGGTCGAGCAGCCGCTGTGGCGGGCGCTCACCGCCTATCGCGTCCTGACGATGCTCTACGCCATCGGCCTCTTCGTGGCCGCGCACGAGAAGCTGGACCGCCCCTGGCTCGCCGTCTCCTACTACGCGGTGCTCGCCCCCTGGACCCTGGCCACCCTGCCCCGCGTCGCGAACGCGGCGAGCTGCACCCGGCGCTTCCTCGTCGCGGACCTGACCGTCGCGATCGTGGGCATCCTGCTCACGCCGCTCGCCGACTCCCAGCAGCGGATCGCCGACGGCGGCCCGACGCTGCCCTCCATATGGACCGCGGGCTCCGTGCTCGCGTTCGCGATCAAGGGCGGCTGGCGCTGGGCGGCCTCGGCGTCCCTCCTGGTCGGCGTCGCCAACGTGGTGCAGCGCGGTGCGTTCAGCCGCGACACCCTCCACAACGTCCTGCTTGTCTGCATCGCCTCCATCGCCATCGGCTACGTCGTGGAGCTGGCCCGCGCCTCCGAGCGCACCCTGGCCCGCGCCCTGGAGATAGAGGCCGCCACCCGCGAACGCGAACGGCTCGCCCGCGACATCCACGACAGCGTCCTGCAGGTCCTCGCCATGGTGCAGCGGCGCGGCACCGCCATCGGCGGGGAGGCCGCGGAGCTCGGCCGTCTCGCGGGCGAGCAGGAGGTCGCGCTGCGGACCCTGGTCGCCGGGGGCCTGGTACCCGCTTCGCACGTGTCGGAGGACGCCTCGCAGGGCGCTGTCGTACGCGTCGTCGAGGTGCCGGACGACGACGGTCCGCACGAGGGCCCGCACGAGGCGGCGCCCTGCGACCTGCGCGGGCTCCTCGTCCCGCACGCGGGGTCGAAGGTCACGCTCTCCGAGCCGGGGGCGCCGGTGCTCCTGGCGCCGGGGGCCGCGAGGGAGCTGGCGGCCGCCGTCGGCGCCGCCCTGGACAATGTCCGCAGGCACGCGGGCGAGCGGGCCCGCGCGTGGATCCTGGTCGAGGACGAGCCCGACGAGGTGATCGTGACCGTCAGGGACGACGGCCCCGGCATCCCGGAGGGGCGGCTCGCGGAGGCCGAGGGGGAGGGGCGCCTCGGGGTGGCCCTGTCGATCCGGGGCCGGCTGCGGGACATCGGGGGCACGGCCGAGCTGATCTCGGTGCCGGGCCAGGGGACCGAGGTGGAACTGAAAGTGCCGCGCGAAGAGGCGCGGGACGCACGGGGGAAGGCAGGAAAGGCGAGATGAGCGAGCAGCAGAGGCAGGAACCGGCCACCGAGGCCGCCGGGGTCACGGAGCGGGCGGGGGACGGGGCGGCGACCGGTGTGATCCGGGTCATGGTCGTCGACGACCACCCCATGTGGCGCGACGCGGTCGCCCGTGACCTCGCGGAGGCGGGCCTCGACGTGGTCGCCACCGCGGGCGACGGCGAGCAGGCGGTCCGCCGCGCGCAGGCGGCCGCCCCCGACGTCCTGGTCCTCGATCTGAACCTCCCGCTGAAGCCGGGCGTGCAGGTCTGCAAGGAGCTCGTCGGCGCCAACCCGGCGCTGCGCGTCCTGGTCCTCTCGGCGAGCGGCGAGCACGCCGACGTCCTGGAGGCCGTCAAGTCCGGCGCCACCGGCTATCTCCTGAAGTCGGCGTCCACCGAGGAGCTGATCGACGCGGTGCGCCGCACGGCCGTCGGCGACGCGGTCTTCACGCCGGGCCTCGCGGGCCTGGTCCTCGGCGAGTACCGCCGCCTGGCCACCGAACCCGCGGCCGGCACCCCGGACGACCCCAAGGCCCCGCGGCTCACCGACCGTGAGACGGAGGTCCTGCGGCTCGTCGCCAAGGGCCTGAGCTACAAGCAGATCGCCGAGCGCCTGGTCATCTCGCACCGCACCGTGCAGAACCACGTCCAGAACACCCTGGGCAAGCTCCAGCTGCACAACAGGGTCGAGCTCGTGCGGTACGCGATCGAGCGGGGCCTCGACGACGCCTGACCCGCGCGATGCCGTCGACGCGCGCCCCTCGTACGAGTGAAAGTGCTTGATCAACTCCCCAGCGCAGTAAAGGAATTGACCGTTCGCACCGTCCCGGAGTGACCTGGATCACCATTAGCGTGACGCGCATCAGGTCACTGAGGCGAAGGGACTGTTCCATGGGGGCCAAGAAAATTGGCGTACTGACCGGAGGCGGCGACTGCCCCGGGCTCAATGCCGTCATCCGGGGCATCGTCCGCAAGGGTGTCCAGGAGTACGACTACGACTTCATCGGCTTCCGGGACGGCTGGCGCGGTCCGCTGGAGGGCGACACCGTCCCGCTCGACATTCCGGCGGTCCGCGGCATCCTGCCGCGCGGCGGCACCATCCTCGGCTCGTCGCGCACCAACCCGTTCAAGGCGGAGAACGGCGTGCGCCGCATCAAGGAGAACCTCGCCAAGTACGAGGTCGACTCCCTCATCGCGATCGGCGGCGAGGACACCCTCGGCGTCGCCGCCCGGCTCACCGACGAGTACGGCGTCCCGGTCGTCGGCGTCCCCAAGACCATCGACAACGACCTCTCCGCCACCGACTACACCTTCGGTTTCGACACCGCGGTCGGCATCGCGACCGAGGCCATCGACCGCCTTCACACCACCGCCGAGTCGCACATGCGCGTCCTCGTCGTCGAGGTCATGGGCCGCCACGCGGGCTGGATCGCGCTGCACTCGGGCCTCGCGGGCGGCGCGAACGTCATCCTCATCCCCGAGCAGCGCTTCGACCTCGACCAGGTCTGCGCCTGGGTGACCTCGCGCTTCAAGGCGTCGTACGCCCCGATCGTCGTCGTCGCCGAAGGGGCCATGCCCAAGGACGGCGAGATGGTCCTCAAGGACGGGACGCAGGACTCCTTCGGGCACGTCCGGCTCTCCGGAGTCGGCGAGTGGCTCGCCAAGCAGATCGAGGGGCGCACCGGCAAGGAGGCGCGCACCACGGTCCTCGGGCACGTCCAGCGCGGCGGCACGCCCAGCGCCTTCGACCGCTGGCTGGCCACGCGGTTCGGGCTGCACGCGATCGAGGCGGTGCGGGACGGCGACTTCGGCAAGATGGTCGCCCTCAAGGGCACGGACATCGTCCGCGTGCCGATCGCGGAGGCCACGGCCCGCCTCAAGACGGTGGACCCGGCGCTCTACGCGGAGGTCGGCGTCTTCTTCGGCTGACCCGGGCGGACAGCCGGAACGCGACGGGACGGCCCCCCGGGTGCCGTCCCGGAAGCCGGTCAATAGACTCACACCCATGGAAATCCTCGCATTCGGCGTGCAGTCGGACGAAAAGCCGCTGATCGAGAAGGCCTTCGCCGGGCACCACGACGTCCGCTGCACGAACGTCTTCCTCAACGAGGACACCGCCCCCATGGCTGCCGGTTACGAGATCATTTCCTCCAGCGTCAACGCCACGCTGAACAACCGCGTCCTGCAGACCCTCGCCGCCGGCGGGACGCAGATGATCGCCCAGCGCTCCACCGGCTTCAACAACATCGACCTGCAGGTCGCCGAGCGTCTCGGCCTGACCGTCGCCCGGGTCTCGTACTACTCGCCGTACTCCGTGGCGGAGTTCGCCTGGACCCTGGCGATGACCGTCAACCGCCGCGTCGTCCGCGCCAGCAACCGCACCCGCGACTTCGACTTCCGCCTCGACGGGCTGATGGGCCGCGACCTGCGCGGCCGTACGGTCGGCGTGCTCGGCACCGGCAAGATCGGCGAGGCCTTCACCCGCATCGCGCACGGCTTCGGCATGCGCCTGCTCGGCTGGGACGTCGCCGAGAACCCCGCCTGCGTCGCACTCGGCATGACGTACGTGGAGAAGGACGAGCTCCTCGCCGAGGCGGACCTCGTCAGCCTGCACGTGCCGCTGCTCCCCAGCACCCAGCACATCATCGGCGCGCAAGCGCTGCGGACGATGAAGGACGACGCGATCCTGGTGAACTCCAGCCGGGGCGGCCTGGTCGACACCGAAGCCCTGGTCGGGGAGTTGCGCGCCGGCCGCTTCGCGGGCGTGGGTCTGGACGTGTACGAGGCGGAGGCGGGACTGTTCTTCCTCGACAAGTCCCTGGAGGTCGTCGCGGACGACACGCTGGCCCGCCTCGTCACCTTCCCCAACGTCGTGGTCACGTCCCATCAGGCGTACTACACCGAGGACGCGGTCGGCCAGATCATCGACACCACGGTGCGCAACGTCCTGGACTACCGGGCGGGCCGCCGCTCCGAGAACGTCCTCGTCCCCGCGGCGGCCAGGAGCTGACCGAGCAGGTCCCCTACGATCGCGGCCCCGCGCAGGGTCAGCACCGACTCCGGGTGGAACTGCACGCCCGCGACCGCGATTCCCGGCGCGCCCGCGGCACGGCGCGGCCCGCGCACCGCGTGCACCTCGCCGGTGCCCGCGTCCCTGCTGACCTCGATGCCGTGCGCGGCCAGCTCCGCCGCCGCCTCGTCGTCGCAGCGCGCCACGAAGCTGTTGTAGAACCCGACGGTCTCGGGCCGCCCGAACAGGTCGATGCCCGTCTGCGCGCCCTGGCACGGCACCTCCTTGCGGACGATCTCAAGCCCCAGCTCGGCCGCGATCAGCTCGTGCCCGAGGCAGACGCCGAGCACGCCGTGCTCATGGCTGCGCACGACCTCCGCGGCCAGCGAGCGCAGGAACCGCATCTTCGGATCGGCGAGGTCGGACGGGTCACCGGGACCCGGGCCGAGCACGACGGGCCCCTCGTGCGCGAGCACCGCCTCCCGCAGCCCCTCCTCGTCGTACCGCCGCACCGACACCCGAAGGCCCGAGGAGCGCAGCACGTGCGCGAGCATCGCGGTGAACGTGTCCTCGCCGTCCACGACCAGCGCGTGCCCCGCCAGCTCGTGGGACGGCTCCTGCATCCGCAGCCAGAACGGCGCGAGCCCGGCCCGCCGCCCGTCCAGGGCCGCCCGCACGCGCGGGTCGTCGGCGAGCGGGGCGCGCGCACCCTCGTGACGTGGCCTGCCGGGACGTACACCGAGCGCGGCAAGGACCCCCGCGGCCTTCGCGTGCGTCTCGGCGACCTCGCCCATCGGGTCGGAGCCGCGCACCAGCGTCGCGCCCACCGGCACCCGAAGGCGCCCGGTCGCGGAGATGTCGGCGGTGCGGATGAGGATGGGGGAGTCCAGGGTCTGTGCGCCGCCCGCGTCGCGGCCGATGAGGGCGAGGGCGCCCGCGTAGTAGCCCCGGCCGACACCGTCCCGCCCCAGGGGCTCGTAGCGCTCGATGACGCGGCAGGCGTTCTGCACGGGCGAGCCGGTGACGGTCGCCGCGAACATCGTCTCCTTCAGAACCTCCCGCACGTCCAGCGACGACCTGCCCCGCAGCTCGTACTCGGTGTGCGCGAGATGGGCCATCTCCTTCAGGCGCGGCCCGACCACGACGCCGCCCATGTCGCCGACCGTGCACATCATCTTGAGCTCCTCGTCGACGACCATCGAGAGCTCCTCGGCCTCCTTGCCGTCCGCGAGGAAGGCGAGCAGGCCGTCGGCCGTGGGCCCGTCGGCCGGGTAGCGGTACGTCCCGCTGATGGGGTTCATGACGACGGTCCCGCCGGACATCCGCACATGCACCTCGGGGCTGGCCCCGACGAGCGTCCGGTCCCCGGTGTGCACGACGTACGTCCAGTACGCGCCCCGCTCACCGACGAGCAGCCGCCGGAACAGCGCGAGGGCGTCCGCACGCCCGAAGCCCGGGATCTCCCCCTCGTACGTACGACGGATGACGAAGTTGGCGCCCTCGCCCCGCCCGATCTCTTCGCGCAGGACCCGCCCCACGATGTCCGCGTACGCCGCGTCGTCCACGTCGAAGGCCCCGCCCTCGACCCGCACCTCGTGCGAGGGCAGCGCCGAAAGGACCTCGGTGAGCGGCAGTGCGTACCGCTCATCGGGCGTCAGGACGGTGAGCGGTGTGCCGTCGTCGCGGACGTCGAAGCCGCGCTCTCTGATCTGCCGGAAGGGCACGAGCGCGAGCCCCTCGGGAATGTCCGCGAGCCGCTCGTACGTCCCCGTCGGGCCGATCAGGACCTCGACCGTGTCGTGGTCGTGGCCCGGGGTGCGGCGGCGCAGCAGGGCGAACGGGCGGTCGTCGGACAGGAGCTCCGTCAGCTGCTGTGTCGGCTGCATGGGTTCTGTTCCTTCTCACTCGGAGAGGAACGGCCGGCTCCCGGGGAAAGTCCGGAAAACACTGAAGGCCGCCCCTCGGGCGGCCTTCGCGAGTCTGTGTGCGCGCAGAGTCAGTGGGCCGCCGGATGAGCGGGCCACCACCAGTTCTGGGTCGTCTTCTGCGTACGCATGTCCGGCACCTTAGCGCATCGTCGAACGGCCGGTGTCTCCTCCGTCTCACTTGGTGAGCGGGTGGATGGACGGCGCGCATCACCCCGTAGTGTTGACGAGGTGACCGTGAACGCTAAGACCACCGCTACCGGTGGCAACACCTGGCGAAACCTGCCCGCGGCGCAGCAGCCCGAGTACCCCGATGCCGAGGCTCTGCGCGATGTGATCGCGGACCTCGAGTCGTATCCGCCGCTCGTCTTCGCGGGCGAGTGCGACCAGCTGCGCGCCCGACTGGCCTCTGTCGCCAAGGGAGAGGCGTTCCTGCTCCAGGGCGGCGACTGCGCCGAGGCCTTCGACGCGGTGTCGGCCGACCACATCCGCAACAAGCTGAAGACGCTGCTCCAGATGGGCGCCGTCCTCACGTACGCGGCGTCCGTGCCCGTCGTGAAGGTGGGCCGCATCGCGGGGCAGTACTCCAAGCCGCGCTCCAAGGGCACCGAGACCCGCGACGGCGTGACCCTGCCGACGTACCGCGGCGACTCCGTCAACGGCTTCGACTTCAACGAGAAGGCCCGCGTCCCGGACCCCGAGCGCCTGAAGCGGATGTACAACGCCTCCGCCTCCACGCTCAACCTGGTGCGCGCCTTCACCACCGGCGGTTACGCCGACCTGCACCAGGTGCACGCCTGGAACCAGGACTTCGTGAAGTCGTCCCCCTCCGGCCAGCGGTACGAGCAGCTGGCCCGCGAGATCGACAACGCGCTCAACTTCATGAAGGCCTGCGGCACCGACCCGGAGGAGTTCAAGACCGTCGAGTTCTACGCCTCCCACGAGGCGCTGCTCCTCGACTACGAGTCGGCCCTCACCCGCGTGGACTCGCGCACCGGGCGGCTCTACGACACCTCGGCCCACATGGTCTGGATCGGTGAGCGCACCCGCCAACTGGACCACGCGCACATCGAGTTCGCCTCCCAGGTGCGCAACCCCATCGGCGTCAAGCTCGGCCCGACCACGACGGCCGAGGAGGCGCTGCAGTACATCGAGCGCCTCGACCCCGACCGCGAGCCCGGCCGGCTGACCTTCATCGTCCGGATGGGCGCCGACAAGGTCCGCGACAAGCTGCCCGAGCTCGTCGAGAAGGTCACCGCCTCCGGCGCGACCGTCGCCTGGATCACCGACCCGATGCACGGCAACACCTACGAGGCGGCCTCCGGTCACAAGACCCGCCGCTTCGACGACGTGCTCGACGAGGTCAAGGGCTTCTTCGAGGTCCACAAGGCCCTCGGCACGCACCCGGGCGGCATCCACGTCGAGCTCACCGGTGACGACGTCACCGAGTGCGTGGGCGGCGGCGACGAGATCTTCGTCGACGACCTGCACCAGCGCTACGAGACGGCCTGCGACCCGCGGCTCAACCGCAGCCAGTCGCTCGACCTGGCGTTCCTGGTCGCCGAGATGTACCGCGACCAGTAGGTTCTCCGGCTGTACGCACGTGTGGGGCGCGGATCCGTGTGATCCGCGCCCCACCGGCGTATCCGGGGCTTTTGTGTCCCCGCCGTCACGGGTAAGGTTAGGTTAGCCTCACCGATCAATCGGTACGGCGCCACCGATAAGTCCTGTCCGGGAGGTGAACCGCGTGTACGTCTGCAACTGTTTCGGGGTCACCGAGGCGCAGGTGAAGAAGCACGCGGCGGACGGGGCCTGCACCCCCCGCCAGATAGCGTCGGCCTGCAAGGCCGGCACGGACTGTGGTTCGTGCGTGCGGCGCATCCAGGCACTCCTCGGCCGGGGCGCGTGCCCGCGCCGAGAGCTGGTGGACCAGGGTGAACCCGCCGTGGCGCTGGCCGCCGACGCGGATCTCCCCGAAGCCGCCTAGCTCTCAGCTCTCCGGCTGCTCGATGAGCTGCGCGATGTAGAGCGCCTCACCCAGCTTCTCGACCAGTTCGAGCTGGGTGTCCAGATAGTCGATGTGGTGCTCCTCGTCCTCGAGGATCGACTCGAAGATATTCGCGGACGTGATGTCTCCCTTGGCGCGCATCACCTCGATACCGCGCTTGAGGCGGTCGATCGCCTCCACCTCGACCTGGCGGTCGGCCTGGAACATCTCGGTGACCGTCTGGCCGACCCGGACGTGGAAGAGCCGCTGGTAGTTGGGCAGACCGTCGAGGAACAGAATCCGGTCGGTCAGCACCTCCGCGTGCTTCATCTCGTCGAAGGACTCGGACCGGGTGTACTTCGCGAGCTTCGTCCAGCCGAAGTTTTCCTGCATCTTGGCGTGGAGAAAGTACTGGTTGATCGCCGTGAGTTCGGCGGTCAGCTGCTCGTTGAGAAATTCGATGACCTCGGGGTCGCCCTGCATCGCAGAGGCTCCTTCCACACGGGTTACTGGGCAGGTGACGCGCATCCTTGCACCGGTGTTCGGAGGCCGTCCAGTAAGTGCACGCTTAGTAGGAGTTGCCCCAATCAGCGCCCCCTGGGTTACGGCTGGTCACGTCCACCGTCCCGGGTCTGTCAGGATGGAGCCATGGGTCAGCCGGCGGAACGCGCATCTCGACAGGCGGCGGAGCCGGAGCTTCCGCCGGGTCAGCGGCTGCAGCGCGGCTGGCCGGTCACGCACTACGGCCCCGTGCCGAAGTTCCGTCCCGAGCGCTGGGAGTTCAGGGTCTTCGGCGCCACCGCCGACGGCGCGAAACACTGCTGGACCCACGAGGAGTTCTCCGCCCTGCCGTACGAGACGGTGGTCGCGGACCTGCACTGCGTCACGAAGTTCAGCATGCTGGGCGCCGAGTGGGGCGGGGTCGCGGCCCGTACGCTCCTGGAGATCGCCCCGCCCGCGCCGGAGACCACGCACGTGATGGTCTGGGCCGAGTACGGCTTCAGCTCGAATCTGCGCCTGTCGGACTTCGCCTCCGACCGCACGATTTTCGCCACCCACAAAGGCGGCGAACTGCTCACCGCGGAGCACGGTTTCCCGCTGCGGCTCGTCGTGCCCCACCTGTACGCCTGGAAGGGCCCCAAATGGGTCCGCGGCATCGAGTACATGACGGCCGACCGCCGCGGCTTCTGGGAGGAGCGCGGCTACCACAACCTCGGCGACCCCTGGCAGGAGCAGCGCTACTCCTACCAGGAGGAGCCCGGGGACGGCCCCGAGCTCTAGACGCGTCTCGGCTTCAGAGGCTCCTGAGCTCCTTCAGGCGTGCCACGTCGGCGGCGTGCCCCTCCTTGCCGCCGGGCGTCTCGATCACCAGCGGTACGCCCTCCGTGGCGGGGTGCAGCATCAGTTCGCGGAAGGGGTCCGCGCCGATGTGGCCGGTGCCGATGTTCTCGTGGCGGTCCTTGTGGGCGCCGACGACGTCCTTGGAGTCGTTGGCGTGCACGAGCTTCAGGCGGCCCTCGCCGACCGTGTCGACGAGGAGGTCGAGGGTCTGCTTCATGCCGCCCGGGCCGGTCAGGTCGTGGCCCGCCGCGTAGATGTGGCAGGTGTCCAGGCAGACGCCGAGCTTGGGGTGGGCGTCCAGCGCCTCGAAGTACGGCCCGAAGTCCCAGGTGCGGGAGCAGAGCGAGGCGCCCTGGCCCGCGGTCGACTCCAGGAGGAGGAAGGGGTCGTCGTCGTGCGTCAGCTCGTCGAGCAGCGGCAGCATGCGGTCGCGCACCTGCTTCAGGGCGAGCGCGCGGTCCCGGCCGCCGGTCGCCGAACCCGTGTGCACGACGACGCCGAGCGCGCCGATCGCCCGGGCCCTGCGCAGCGAGTGGCGCAGTGAGTCGACGGACTTCTCGACGGTGGCCTCGGTGTGCGAGCCGAAGTTGATGAGGTAGGGCGCGTGGACGTACGCGGGGATCCGCTCGGCCGCGCAGGCCGCGCGGAACTCCTCGTCCTGCTTCGGGTTGCCGGGCGGAGTGGCCCAGCCGCGGGGGTTGGCGACGAAGACCTGGACGGCCTCGGCGCCGAGCTCACGGGCGTACGAGAGGCCGACGGTGGCGAGGCCGCCGGCCACGGGGACGTGTCCGCCGACGGGGTTGCGGGACACTGCGCTGAGGGACTTGTTGCTGCTCACGCCCTCCAGGGTGGCATGCGCGCGGCGATGCTCCGTCGGCGGTCCGGGGCCCGCCGGGCCCCGGACGTGCGGCTCAGCGGATCGTGATGGTGATCGTCGACTTCTTCGGCGCCTTGTCGCCGCCGTCCACCGACTGCTTCTTCACGGTGTCGCCGAAGATGCCCAGGAGGCCGCGGTCCTCGTCCACGTCGAAGCCCGCCCCCTCCAGCTTGTCCTTGGCGTCGTCGACGTTCATCCCGGTCACGTCCGGGACCACGACCATCGGCTGGCCCTTGGAGATCGTCAGGGTGACGGTGTCGCCCTCGGCGAGCGTCTTGTCCTGGCCGGGGGACTGCTCGGCGACGTCGCCCTTGTCCTCGTCGGAGTAGACCCGCTGCGTGGCGATCTCGACCTTGAGCCCCTCCTCCTCCAGCTCGGCGGTGGCGTCGGCCTCGGACTCGCCCGTCACGTCGGGGACCTGGACGACGGCCCTTGCTGACGACCAGGGCGACGGCCGAGCCCGCCTTGCGGGTGAAGCCGGCCCGCGGGTCCGTGCTGATCACGGCGCCCTTCTTGACGTCCTCGCTGAAGCTCTTGGTGACCATGCCCGGCGCGAGCCCGGAGTTCTTGAGCTCCTTCTCGGCCGTGGCCAGCGGGATGTTCTTGACGTTCGGGACCTTGACGGTCTCCGGGCCCAGCGAGACGGTCAGCGTCACCTTGCCGTTCTGCCGGATGCGCTCGCCCACCGCGGGGTCGCTGTCCATGACCGTGCCGCGCTTGTCCGTGTCGCTGTACTTACGCTCGATGTTCTTCACGTCGAGCCCGGCGTCGTCGAGCCGCTGCTTCGCCTGCGCCTCGGTCTTCGCCAGGAGCGGCGGGACCTTCGTGAACTGGCCGGAATTGATGTACCAGATGCCGGTGCCGAGACCCAGGACGAGCACGACGGCGGCTATCACCGCGATCATGCGGCGGCGCGGGTCGAAGCGCCCGCGGGAGGCAGGGGCGGCGGTGGGCGGGCCCGGCGGCGGGGTCGCGAGGACGCTGGTGCGGTTCAGCGCGTCCTGGCCGCCCGGTCCGCCCCGGCTGTCGTCCGCGGGCAGCGGGAGCTGGACGGAGCGCGCCGCGCGCGGGATCACGCTCGTACGGTCCTCGGCGTTGTCGTGCACCGCCGTGTGGGCTTGCGGCGGCACCGCGTCGAGCTGCTCCTCGGTCAGGGCGGCCCGTGCCTCCCTGAGCTGCGCGAGGAGCGCCACAGCGTCGTACGGGCGGACGTCGGGGTGGCGCGCGGTGGCGGCGGCGACCACCTCGTCGAGCGCGAAGGCAAGGCCGGGGACGGCCGCCGACGGGGGCGGCACGTCCTCGTTGAGGTGCTGGTAGAGGACCTGGGCGGGGGAGTCACCAGAGTGCGGCTTGGCGCCGGTCAGCATTTCGTAGAGCACGACCCCGCAGGCGTACACGTCCACGCGGGTGTCCGACGTGCCGTGCTCGATCTGCTCGGGGGCGAGGTAGGAGACGGTGCCGAGCACGGTGCCGGTCGTGTTCGTGACCGTGTCCACCGCGCGGACGAGCCCGAAGTCGGCGACCTTCACCCGGCCGTCGTCCCCTATGAGGACGTTCTCGGGCTTCATGTCACGGTGCACGAAGCCCGCGCGGTGCGCGGCGCCGAGCGCGGCGAGGACCGGCTCCAGGATGTCCAGCGCCGCCCGCGGCTGCAGCGCGCCGCGCTCGCGCAGCACGTCGCGCAGGGTGCAGCCCGCGATGTACTCCATCGCGAGATACACGTACGACCCGTCCGTGCCCTGGTCGAAGACGCCGACCACGTTCGGGTGCGAGAGGCGGGCCACCGACTTGGCCTCGCGGATGAAGCGGTCGACGAACGAGGCGTCGGCCGCCAGCGTCGGGTGCATCACCTTGAGGGCGAGCACGCGGTCGAGGCGGGTGTCCACGGCCCTGTAGACCGTGGCCATCCCGCCGACCGCGATGCGTCCGTCGATCCGGTAACGGCCGTCGAGCAGCTGCCCGACGAGCGGGTCCTGAAGGGTCGTGTCCACGCAGGGAGTCTACGAGCCGCCACCGACACCGCGTCCCGGCCGGTCCTCCCCACGGCTGGACTGCAGCCGAGCTGTGACAGGCGACGGGCCGAGGCGCCCCGTCAGGGGCGCGGGGAACTGCGCGCCAAGCCCCCACCGGCGGGCAGCCGCGAGCGAACAGAGCCCCCCTGCCCCGGCGAGGACGTCAGAACGCGGGCCTCTCCGGATCGAGCCGCGCCATGCCCTCCGCAGGAGAGGACGCCTCCGCGAAGTGCCGGCGCGGGATCCGCCCGGCCCGGTGCGCCAGGCGCCCCGCCTCGACCCCGTGCCGCATGGCCTCCGCCATCAGGACCGGCTCCTGCGCCCGCGTCACCGCGGAGGCGAGCATCACACCCGCGCAGCCCAGCTCCATCGCGATCGCCGCGTCGGACGCCGTGCCCGCGCCCGCGTCGAGGATCACCGGCACGCGCGCGTGCTCCACGATCAGCTGGAAGTTGTGCGGATTGCGGATGCCGAGACCGGAGCCGATGGGCGAGCCCAGCGGCATGATCGCAGCGCAGCCCACATCCTGAAGCCTGCGCGCGAGCACCGGGTCGTCGTTCGTGTACGGAAGGACCGTGAAGCCGTCGTCCACCAGGACCTCGGCGGCGTCCAGGAGCTCCACCGGATCGGGCAGCAGGGTGCGCTCGTCGGCGATCACCTCCAGCTTCACCAGATCCGTGCCGAGCGCCTCGCGCGCGAGCCGGGCGGTGAGGACGGCCTCACCCGCGGTGAAACAGCCCGCCGTGTTCGGCAGGACGCGGATGCCGAGCCGGTCGAGGACGCTGAGCACGGAACCCTGCACACCCGGGTCGAGGCGGCGCATCGCGACCGTGGTCAGCTCCGTGCCGGACGCGACGAGGGCCCGCTCCAGGATGTCGAGGCTCGGCGCACCGCCCGTACCCATGATCAGGCGCGAGGAGAAGGTGAGCCCGCCGATGACGAAGGGGTCGTCTGCCATGGTTCAGCCTCCCTGGACTGCGGTGAGTACTTCGACGCGGTCGCCCTCGGCGAGCACGGTGGCGGACCACCGCGCGCGCGGGACGACGGTTTCGTTGACGGCGGCGGCGACACCGGAGTGCGCCGCGGAGAGGGTGGCCACGAGGGCTTCGAGCGTGGTGCCCGAGGCCACATCGCGTGCTTCTCCATTGACGGAAACGGCGAAAGGCGTGCTCATACGGGCTGCTCCGTGAAGGACTGCGGGCGGGGCGAGACGGGTGCGGGGGCGGCGCCGTCGAAGCGGCGCGGGGTGAACGGGCGCGCCTCGTCCGGCAGTTCACCGGTGGTCAGGGCGTGCGCCATGACATCGCCGGTGAGGGGCGTCAGGAGGACGCCGTTGCGGTAGTGGCCGGTGGCCAGCTGGAGCCCGGGGAGCCGGGTCGGTCCGAGCAGCGGCGCGTTGTCGGGCGAGCCGGGCCGCAGCCCCGCGCAGGTCTCGGTCAGCGGCAGCTCCGTGATGCCGGGCACGAGCTCGTGCGCGTCCCGCAGGAGTTCGTACACGCCGCCCGCGGTGACCGTGGTGTCCCAGCCGAGCTCCTCGCTGGTCGCGCCGACGACGAGCTCGCCGTTCTCGCGCGGGACGAGGTAGACGTGGCTGCCCCGCACCACGGCCCGCACGGTGCGGCTCAGGAACGGCGCGTACGCCTTCGGCACCGTCAGCCGCAGGACCTGCCCCTTGACGGGCCGCACGGGCGGCAGGACGCCGCCGGGGACGCCCGCGAGGCGCCCGCTGAGGCTGCCCGCCGCGAGCACGGTCTGCGCCGCGCCCAGCTCGGTGCCGTCCGCGAGGACGACTCCGCGGGCCCGGTCGCCCGCCACCGAGAGGCGCTCGGCCCAGGCGCGGTGGAGGACCACGCCGACCCGCTCGCAGGCCACCACGAGCGCCGCCGCGAGCCTGCGCGGGTCGATCTGGTGATCGCCGTCGACCCGCAGCCCGCCGCGTACGCCCGGCGCGAGCATCGGCTCGAGACGGCGGCACTCGCGGCCGCTCAGCCACTGGGAGTCGAGCCCCGAACGGCGCTGCAGGTCGTGCAGCTCGCGCAGGTGGGCGCGGTCGTCGGAGTCGAGCGCGACGGCGAGCGTGCCGGACGCGCGGTAGCCGAGGCCGTGCCCGCTCGCCTCGGTCAGCTCCGCGGCGAAAGCGGGGTAGCGGCGGGCGGATTCGAGGTTGATGCCGAGCAACGCCTGCTCGCCGTAGTGGAGTTCGGTGACGGCGGCCAGCATGCCCGCCGCGACCTGGGCGGCGCCGCCGCCCGGTTCGGGGTCCACGACCGTCACGGAGAGCCCGCGCTGCGCGGTCCGCCAGGCCGTGACCAGGCCGATGATGCCGCCTCCGACGACCAGCACGTCAGAGGTGCCCGGTGGTGCTTTCGTAGGCGATGTCGTACGTGGATGCATGGGCGTCCAGCCCCTCCCTTCGCCGGCATGACCCGGATCAGGTTCGTACGGTCGGAGGCCGTCCCAGCCTCCCTCTCAGCCCGGTGCGTCCGGGCTCCCGCGAGTGCTCTGCACCGGCCACCCTAGCCCGTCGCTCCGCGTGGCAGTAGGGGAGCTGTCCGGGTACGGGCAGTGACGGTGTGTCAGAGATCTCCTCGTATCCGTCTGAGACCGTCCCCGCCCGCCGCCCTACAGTGATCGGGTGAGCGAGCAGCAGAGGCAGACCGGGAAAGAGCGGCAGGCGGCGCGGCGCGTCGTCATCGTCGGAGCGGGCATGGCCGGGGTGCAGACCGCGGTGGCCCTGCGCGAGCAGGGGTTCACCGGCGCGGTCACCGTCGTCGGGGCGGAGCCGCACCAGCCGTACGACAGGCCGCCGCTGTCCAAGGCGGTGCTGCTCGGCAAGGCGGAGGGCTCCGCCTTCGACATCGACTTCGAGGCGCTCGGCATCGAGCTGGTCCTGGGCCGCGCGGTCACCGGGGTGCGCCCCGCCGACCACGAGCTGGACACCGCGACGGGCCCCGTCGCGTACGACGACCTGGTCCTCGCGACCGGCGCCGAGCCGATCGGGCTGCCGGGCACCGAAGGCGTACCCGGCGTCCACCTCCTGCGCACCCTGGACGACGCGGAGCGGCTGCGCCCGGTCCTCGCCGAGCAGCACGACGTCGTGGTCGTCGGGGCGGGCTGGATCGGCGCGGAGTTCGCGACGGCCGCGCGCGAGGCGGGGTGCGCCGTCACCGTGGTCGAGGCGGCGGAGCGGCCGCTCGCGGGGACGCTGCCCGCGGAGGTCGCGGCGCCCATGGCGAGCTGGTACGCGGACTCCGGAGCGGTCCTGCGCACCCACGCGCGCGTGGCGCGCGTCGAGGCGGACGCGGTGGTCCTCTCGGACGGGACGCGGGTGCCCGCGGGCGCCGTCGTCGTCGGCATCGGGGCACGGCCCGCGACGGAGTGGCTGACCGGCTCCGGCATCGAGATCGGCGCGCACCGTGAGGTCGTGACCGACGAACTGCTGCGCACGTCGGCGCCCGACGTGTACGCGGTCGGCGACTGCGCCTCCTTCCCTTCGGGAAGGTACGGAGAGCGCCTCCTCGTCCACCACTGGGACAACGCCCTCCAGGGCCCGCGCACGGTGGCGGCGAACATCATCGGCGAGACACCGGCGGCCTATGACCCGGTGCCGTACTTCTGGTCGGAGCAGTTCGGCCGCTTCGTGCAGTACGCGGGCCATCACGCGGCGGCGGACCGGATGGTCTGGCGGGGCGACCCGACGGGCATGGCCTGGTCGGTCTGCTGGCTCCGCGAGGGCGCCCTGGTGGCGGTCCTGGCGGTGGGCCGCCCCCGGGACCTGGCCCAGGGCCGCAAACTGATCGAATCCCGTTCCCCCCTGGACCCGGCCCTGACATCGGACCCCTCCATCCCCTTGAAAAAAGCAGCCCTGTAACGCCCCGGCCCGCTCTCTCAAGGCGCGGGGAACTGCGCGAAGGGGGCACGGGGAACGGCGTGAAGGGGCGCGGGGAACTGCGCGAAAGGGGCGCGAGGAACGGCGCGCCCAGCCCCCACAGACCCGCAGTCACCCAGAAAGCCCGAACACCCCACCCGATCGCGCCCCAGCCTCCAGTCCGAGGCCGCCCCGGCCCACCCAGGGGCGCGGGGAACTGCACGAAAGGGGCGCGGGGAACGGCGCGCCCAGCCCCCACAGACCCGCACCCGCACCACACCAGGCCCCCGAAGCCCACGCCACCCAAGGCCCCCGGCCAGAGATACGCTGGACCTGTGACCGAGATTGACGCAAAGACCGATGCTCTCGTCCCCGCCTGGCTGCACCTCCCCGACATCGCAGAAATGTTCGATGTCGAGGTGACCCGCGTGCGCCAGCTGGTGAAGGAGGGCACGCTGATCGCCGTACGCCGTGGTGAGAACCGCGCGCTGCAGGTGCCGGCCGCCTTCATCGACGGCGACAAGGTCGTCAAGGGCCTCGCCGGGACCCTGACGCTCCTGAGGGACGACGGTTTCTCCGACGAAGAGATGATCGAGTGGCTCTTCACCCCCGACCCGACCCTGCCCGGCACCCCCGCGCAGGCTCTGAGCGAGAATCGCGGCACGGAGGTGAAGCGCCGCGCCCAGGCGCTCGCCGTCTGAGCAGGTGCTCGGCCGTCTGACCTGAACACATCGTCCGGCGTGCGGGCGCGTGATGTCACGCCCCCGCACGCCACCGACAACGGGGGACTTCTCCATGGCTGCCGCTGCCGCCGATCACCGCGCCCAGCTCGCCGACGCCCGGCTCTATCTGTGCGTGGACGCCCGCAGGCGCCAGGGCGACCTCCCGGAGTTCCTCGACGCCGTCCTCGCGGGCGGCGTCGACATCGTGCAGCTGCGCGACAAGGGCCTGGAGGCCGCCGAGGAGCTGGCGCACCTGAAGGTCTTCGCGGACGCCGCGCGGCGGCACGGCAAGCTCCTCGCGGTGAACGACCGCGCGGACGTCGCCCACGCGATCGGCGCGGACGTGCTGCACCTGGGCCAGGGCGACCTGCCCGTCCCCGCGGCCCGCGCCGTCCTCGGCGGGGACGTCCTCATCGGGCGCTCCACGCACGCCGAGCCGGAGGCCGCGGCGGCCGCCGTGCAGGACGGCGTGGACTACTTCTGCACGGGCCCGTGCTGGCCCACGCCCACCAAGCCGGGCCGCCACGCCCCGGGTCTCGGCCTGGTCCGTTACACGGCCTCGCTCGGCACGGACCGCCCCTGGTTCGCCATCGGCGGCATCGACGCGGGCAATCTGGACGAGGTCCTCGAGGCGGGTGCGCGCCGCGTCGTCGTCGTACGCGCGATCACCGAGGCGGACGACCCGGGGGCCGCCGCGGCCGACTTCGCCAAGCGGCTGCGTACGTCTGTCTGAGCAACAGCCCGGAAGTGTCCGATCCGTGGACAGCAACCCGGCAAACCGGCCAAATCTCCCGCCTCTGGTTGGGGGACCGCCGTGGCCTGGCTAACCTGCCCGTATGGCCCTAGGCACAGCTTCGACCAGGACTGACCGTGCGCGCACGGTGCGCGACATGCTCGCGACCGGTAAAACGACGTTTTCGTTCGAGTTCTCCGCCCCCAAGACCCCGAAGGGCGAGCGGAACCTCTGGAACGCGCTGCGGCGGGTCGAGGCGGTCGCCCCGGACTTCGTCTCCGTGACCTACGGCGCGGGCGGTTCGACGCGCACCGGCACGGTCAAGGAGACCCAGCAGATCGTCGCCGACACCACCCTGACGCCCGTCGCGCACCTGACCGCGGTCGACCACTCCGTGGCCGAGCTGCGCAACATCATCGGTCAGTACGCGGACGCGGGCATCAGGAACATGCTGGCCGTCCGCGGCGACCCGCCGGGCGACCCGCTCGGCGACTGGATCGCGCACCCCGAGGGCCTCACGTACGCCGCCGAACTGGTCGAGCTGATCAAGGAGTCCGGGGACTTCTGCGTCGGCGTCGCGGCCTTCCCCGCGATGCACCCGCGCTCGCCCGACTGGGACTCCGACACCCGGTACTTCATCGACAAGTGCCGGGCCGGCGCGGACTACGCGATCACGCAGATGTTCTTCGACCCGGAGGAGTACCTGCGGCTGCGCGACCGCGTCGAGGCGGCCGGGTGCGACACCCCGATCATCCCTGAGATGATGCCCGTCACCAACGTCCGCCAGCTCCACCGGCTGCCCGAGCTCAGCAACGCCGTGTTCCCGGCCGGGCTGAAAGAGCGGATGCTCTCGGTCAAAGACGATCCCGTCGCTGTACGCTCCATTGGCATCGAGTTCGCGACGGAGTTCTGTCGGCGGTTGCTGGCCGAGGGCGTGCCGGGACTGCACTTCATCACGCTCAACAACTCCACGGCGACGCTGGAAATCTACGAGAATCTGGGTCTGCACGAGCAGGCCTGAACGGTCGTACCCCCCTGGGCCGCGGCCGAGGGGAGAGGGGCGTACATGGGCTGGACGGTCCTCTACATCGCGTTCGGATTCGTCGCGCTGTGGCTGCTGGGCGAAGTGCTGCTGCAGTACAAGGCGAGGCTGCGCTGGCGCCTGCTGGCCTTCGTGGGCTTCCTCGGGGTCGTCATCGGTGTGGTGATCCCCTCGGTGTGGATCATCGGGATCGGCGCCATCGCCTTCGCCACGGGCCAGACGTACGTAACGCTGTCGTTCCGCCGCGGCTTCTCCACCGGCTGGGCGCTCGGCGGGCGGCCGGGCCTGAGCAGGCGCCGCAGGAAGCCCTCGCGCGGTGCCGCCGCGCCGGAGCCGACGCTGCAGGTCTCCGACCTGGAGTACGAGCAGGTCCCGGCGCCGCCCGAGCACGGCCCCGAGGTCCTCGGTGACGGCGGGGTCCACGCGCCCGAGCCGATGCCCGACGACACCGGTCAGTACGGCGTGTACAGCGACTCGGAGTACACCCCGCCGACCCCGGGCGAGGCCCAGCCGGGCGGCGACACCTACGGCTACGACGCCGCGGCCTTCACCGGCTACGACCAGCAGAGCTACGGGTACGACGAGACGGGTCAGCAGCAGTACGCCGCCTACTCCGACCCGTACATCGGCACGCAGACCTACGGCACGCAGAGCTACGAGAGCTACGGCGACCAGCAGCAGTACGCCCCGTACGGCGGCGACACCTACAACGGCGGCCTCGGCGAGGCGTACAACGACACCCCGCCCGGCGGAGTCTGGGTGCCGCAGCAGCGCACCACCGACGAGCCCTACGGCGGTGAACTCCCGCAGGAGCAGCCCTACCCGTACCCCCAGGACGGGAACGCCGGGGGGCACGACGGCTCGGGCTACAACGAGCAGCAGTACCGGTACTGAGAGCAGCAGTGCCGGTACTGAACCGCGGCGCGGTCCACCGCGGCCCTCACTGAGAGCCGCGGAACTCCGGGCCCTCCACGATCAGGCCCGCGGCCAGCGTGCCCGACATGCCCGCGTGGGGCAGGCCCCCGCCGGGATGCGACCAGCCGCCGACCGCGAAGAGCCCCGGCAGGCCGGTGCTGTTGGCCGGGTGCAGGAGTGTGCCGCCGGCCGCGGCGAGCGCCGGTGCCGGGACCGCGCCGCCCTCGGCGCCGGTGGCCTCCGCGATGTCGGCCGGGGTGCGGACCTCGTGCCACAGGAGGCGCTCGCGCAGGTCGGGGACGGCCCGCCCGGCACGGTCGATCACGCGCTCGGCGCAGGCGTCGAACCCCTCGCGGGCGGTCCGGTCGGACGCGTCGCGGCACGCGGGCACCGTGACGGTCAGCGTGACCGCCTCATGCTCCCTGTCCGGCACCGCCGCCGGGTCGTCCGGCCGCGTCACCGTGACCGTGGGCTGCGCCGCCAGGGCGAAAGCGCCACCGAACAGCCCGTCCAGCTCCTGCGCGCGGTCCGCCGCGTGCACCACCGTCCGGTGCGGGGCGTTGGCGGGGCGGGGCCCGCGCAGCGCGAGCAGGACGGTCAGCCGGCTGGGCATGGCGGGGCTCTTGGGATCTCCCGGCGCACGTATGCCCACACCGGGGAGCAGGCCGTCCAGGGCGGCGGGCGCGACGCCGGCGACGACGAAGTCCGCGTCCGCGGTGGTGCCGTCCGCGAGCTCCACGCCCGCGGCCCGGCCGTCCTTCTCGACGATCCGCGTCACCGCCGCGCCGAACACGAACTCGACCCGCCGCGCGCGACACCGCTCGTACACCGCCCGGGCCAGGGCCCGCAGACCGCCCCGCGCCGACCAGACCCCGAACGTCTGCTCCAGATACGGCAGGACGGCCGCGCTCGCGGGGGCCGTGCGGGGATCCAGGCCGTGCGCGAGCGCGAACTGCTCCAGGAGCGCGACCAGACGCGGGTCGCCGCCCAGTTCGAGCTCGCCGACCTCGGCGAGGGTGGCCGCGCGGCGCTCCTTGCGCAGCAGGCGCTTCCGGGGCACCGAGGGATACGGCTCACGCGCGGCGAGCACCTCCCAGTTCGGCCACAGGGGCTCTTCAAGGAGGGGGCGGCGGGTGCGGTCCCAGGCCTCCCTGGCGCGGTTCATGAACGCCGCCCAGCGCGCGCCCGCGCCGTCGCCGAGGGCCGCGTCCAGCGCTTCGCCCACGCCCGCGCGGGAGGCGTTCGGCAGGTCGGCCGCGGTGCCGTCCGCGAAGACATGGCGCACGGCGGGCTCCACCTGGGAGAGCTCGACGCACTTCTCCAGGGGCTCCTTGCCCGTCTTGATGAACAGGTCGCGGTAGACCGCGGGGAGCTGGAGCAGCGTCGGTCCGGTGTCGAAGACGAAGCCGTCCCGCTCGAAGCTGCCGAGGGCGCCGCCGTAGGTCTCACCGCGTTCGTACACCACCACCCGGTGGCCCGCCACGGCCAGCCGGGCGGCCGCCGTCATCGCGCCCATGCCGGCGCCGATCACCACAATCCGTGCCATGCCAGGGACTTTATCGGCAGCCACTGACAGTCACGGCGGTGGAGTCCCCGTACGCCCCGCCAGCCGCTTCTCCTCGCGCCGCTGCGCCCTGCGCCGCAGGAACCGCCGGATGCGCGAGACGAGGAAGAACAACAGGAACAGGCCGAGCAGCAGGAGCACGGCGGCGATGATCGCGGCGGCCTCCGGATAGAACATCGCGAAGCTGATGATGCCCCCGACTCCGAGGTCCTCGGCGGTGCTCATCACGATGTTGCTGAACGGCTCCGGCGAGGTGTTGACCGCCATCCGCGTCCCGGCCTTCACCGCATGGCTGGCCAGCGCGGTCGACCCGCCCACCGCGCCCGCGGCCAGATCCGGGAGGGACCCGCTCTGCCCGGCGAGGAGCGCCCCCACCACGGCGCCGGACACCGGACGGATCACGGTGTGCACCGTGTCCCAGACCGAGTCGACGTAGGGGATCTTGTCGGCGACGGCCTCGCACACGAAGAGCACACCGGCCGCGATCAGGACGTCGGGCCGCTGGAGCGCCTCGGGGACCTCGTCACTGACGCCGGTCGCCCCGAAGATGCCGAGCAGCAGGACAACGGCGTACGCGTTGATCCCGCTCGCCCAGCCGCTGGTGAACACCAGGGGGAGTACGGACACGGACGTGATCGTAACCAGTCCGGGACGGCCGGGCCCGGGGTTGAGCACGCGCGCCTGAGTATCCGTACCTAGTGAGTGAGATGAGTACGCGCACGGATGGGCCTCCACCTGCGAAGACGGAAGAGTGTGGGGCACGGAGAAGGGCGCGGGGCCGGTACCGCCGACACGGGGCGGCGGAACGGCGCCGCGCCCTCGACCGCTCCTCCCGCCACCCGGCGGGAGCGAGGTACGGGGGTGACTCGGGGGGACGACCACACGGGGGTCGAACGGGGGTTACGGGGGGACACGAGAAAAGCGCCGGTCCGGTGCCGCCCGGGGACAGGGGGGGCACCGGACCGGCGTCCTTCATGTGTGCGATCGGCGGTGGCTACGCGCGCGTGCCGCTCACCCGGCCCTGCAACAGCCGCGACAGCGCCGCGTGCACGTCGTCGAGCGAGCGCTCCGGCTGGAAGGCCTGCCAGTCCAGCGCGGCCACAAGGACCATGCCGACGAGCGCGGCGGCCGTCAGTGGGATGTCGATCTCCTCGCTGAGCTCGCCGTTGCCGACCCCGGCCCGCAGCACGTCCTCGACCACCGCGACGGCCTGTTGCCTGACCACGAGCAGCGTGGACTGCCAGGCCCGGTTGGTCCGCCACAGCTCGGCGACGTACAGCTGGGTGAAGGCCGGATAGCGGTTGATGAAGACCAGACCGGCCCTGATCATCGCGTCGAGGGCGTCGACCTTGCTGCCGCCCTCGCCGTCCACCTCGTCGGCGGCCGCCTTCAGGGAGGCGGTGAGCAGGCCGACGCCGTGCCGCAGCAGCTCTTCGAAGAGGACTGATTTGCTCGCGAAGTTGTAGTAGACGGTGCCCTTCGCGACCCCGGCCCGCTCCGCGATCTCGTCGACCGTCGTGGCCGAGAACCCCTGTTCCGCGATGAGGGTGACCGCGGCCTCGTAGAGCTTCTGCCGAGTGGCCTCACGGCGGGTGCTGCCTGCACTGCTGTCCATGGTCCTGATTCTCACAGGTTCCGCCGCCCGTCCCGGCCCGGCCGTCCTCACAGCGTCAGCTCCGGGTGCAGCCGGTCCAGGGTCCACACCTGCTTGCGGTGCGCGGTGAGCGCGGTGAGCGCGAGGGCTCCCAGGGTGAAGGCCGTCAGGACCGCGCAGCCCTGCCAGACGGGGCCGAGGCCACCGCCCGTGATCAGCCTCCGGAGCGCCTCGACGACGTAGCTCATCGGCAGGAAGGGATGGATCGCGCTGAAGAAGCCGGGACTGGTCTGGACGGGGTAGGTACCGCCCGCCGACGTCAGCTGCAGCATCAGCGCGGCGAGGACGAGGATCCGCCCGGCCGCTCCGAAGCGGGCGTTCAGCCACTGCACGATCGCCGCGAAACTTGCCGTCACCAGGCAGAGGAAGCCCACCGTCCCGGCCGCTCTGGTCATCTGCAGGCCGAGCCCCCAGTGCAGGACCGACAGCAGGGCCGCGGTCTGGAGCACGCCAAGGGCGGCCACCGGGAGCCAGCCGGCGAGCGTGATGCGCCAGGCGGAGGCGCCCGCGGCGAGCGCGCGCCGGTTGAGCGGCTGGATCAGCATGTACGCCACCATCGCGCCGACCCACAGGGAGAGCGGGATGAAGTACGGCGCGAAGCCCGTGCCGTAGTTGGGCGCCTTGTGCAGGGACTGGGAGGCGAGCTGCACGGGGTCGGCCATGACGCCAGTGCGCTCGTCGCGGTCCTTCTTGTCGTAGTCCGGGATCTTCTTGACGCCGTCGTGCAGTCCGCCGGACAGCTTCGCGGAGCCGTCGGCCAGCTTGAACATGCCGCCCTTGAGGTCGCCCGCGCCCGTCTCCAGCTTGCCGATGCCGGTGTCGAGGTCCGTGGCGCCCGTCTCGGCGGTGCCGAGGCCGGTGTTCAGCTTCGTGGCGCCCTTGGCGACCTTGCCCGCGCCCTTGTTGAGGTCGTTGATCTGGGTGACGGCCGTCTCCAGGTCCTCGTCGAGGTGCGGAGCGCGGTCGGCGAGCGCCTGCGACTTCTTCTGCAGGGCGGCCAGGTGCCGGTCGAGCTCCTTGACGCCCCCCTTCTGGTCCTTGATCACGGTGTTCATGTCGTCCGCGATGGCCGACACGTTCGCCGCCGCCTTCCTGGCGTCCTTGATCTGGGGGCAGAAGGGGTCGGGCACCGGGGCCTTCTCGCAGCGCTTGGCGTAGAAGTCGCTGATCGCCCGGGAACCGTCCTCGGCGCCCCTGGCCGCTCCCGGCGCGAGCTTGACCCAGGTGTCCAGGTGGTGGCGGAGCGCCTTGGAGGAGTCGGCGACGAGCTGGGCCGTGTCGCCGATGCTCTTGCCGTTGTCCTTGAGGAAGGGCCGCACCTGGTCCGCGGTGCCGTTGACCTTGTCGGCCAGCTTCTGGGTGCCGTCCGCGACCTTCTTCGAGCCGTCCGCGAGCCTGCCCGCGCCGGTGTGCAGCTTCGTGACGCCGTCGGCCAGGTCGCCGCTGCCGTTCTTGGCGTCCTTGAGCCCGTCCGCGAGGTCCTTGGAGCCCTTCTTCGCCTTGCCGATGCCGCTGTCCAGCTTGTCGGCGCCGTCGGCGGCCTTCTGCGTCGCTCCGTGGATGTCGGAGAACGAGATGAAGATCTTGTCGAGGAACGAGCGCGACGCCTTCGTCGACGCGGCGGAGCGCACCTCGGAGAAGACCGTCCGGGAGATCTGCCCGACGATGTAGTTGTTGGCGTCGTTCGTCTTGACCCGCAGGGCGCCCGTCTGGGGAGAGGACCCCGCACTCGACGCGATGCGCTTGCTGAAGTCCGTGGGCATCGTCAGCGACAGGTAGTACGTCCCGTCCTCCACGCCCTTGCGCGCCTCGGCGTCGCTCACCTCGTGCCACTCGAAGGTCTTGCTGTCCCGCAGCCCTTCGACGATGTTGTCGCCCGCCGCGAGCTTCTTGCCCTGCGCGGTGGCTCCCTTGTCGTCGTTGACGAGGGCCACGGGGATGCGATCGAGATGGCCGTACGGGTCCCAGAAGGACCACAGGTACAGGGCGCCGTAGAGCAGGGGCAGCAGCAGGAGCGCGACGAGTGCGGCGCGTGGCAGCTTCCCCCTGCCGAAGCGCCTGAGCTCAAGCGCGGCGAGCTTCGGCGAGCGCATCCGCCGTCTCCTTGTCGTCGTCAGCGGGGGTCACGGTCGTGCCGGTGCGGACCACGACCGCGCCCTCGGGCGCCTCGCTGCACACCGCGAGCACGGTCGTCCCGCGCTCCGTGAGGGACGTCAGCATCGCCCAGGCCTCGGCCCGTTCGGCGTCCGAGAGCTTCAGGTCGGTGTCGTCGACCCCCAGCACGCGGGGCCCGCCGATCAGGGCCAGGGCCACGGAGAACCGCAGGACCTCCAGCCGGTCCAGGTCGCGCACGGCGGTCCTGCGCCCCTTGGGCAGGGTCTCCAGGTCGAGCCCGGTGGCCATGAGCGCGGCGTCGACCCGCAGCCGCAGCTCGTTCCTGCGCTCGCTGCGCGGCCTCAGGAGCCCGCGCAGCGAGCCGCCGAACCGCCGCTCCAGGAGCGCCCGTTCGCGCAGGTGCTCGGCCACGGTCAGGGCGGGGTCGAGATCGGTCACCCCGGGCACCGGGCCGAGCCCGCTGATCCGGCGCACCGCGGCCAGTTGCCTGGGCAGCGGGTGGCGGCCCACGGCCGCGTGGCCCTCGGTGGCACGCATACGTCCGGTGAGAGCGAGCAACAGACAGGTGCGCCCCGATCCCGACGGGCCCTCCAGCGCGACCAGCGACCCGGGCTCCGCCTCGATCCCGATGCCGCGGAACGCCCAGCCCCGCGGTCCCTTGAGACCGAAGCCCTCGGCGGTGACGGCGGCTCCGCGCGCGCCGTCGGTCGGACCGTCCACAGTTCCCCTGCCCCTCTTTTGAACTGACTGGTCAGTACAAAAGTAAGCCCGAACCTGCGATCCAGGCAAAGGGCCAGGTCAGGGCCGATTGTCAGTGGCGTACTCCACGATGGGCACATACGGCCACTGCGCCGTCACACGACGACAGGAGGTTCGTCATGGCCAGCACTTCCGCAGCAGCCGCACGTCGGCACCGCGCCGTCGCCCCTGCTGCCGCGCTGACCGGCCCGGCGAGCGATGTCCACCCCGTCCTGCGCCGCGCCACGGCCCCGCCGGCCGCCCTCGAACTGCTCGCCCAGGCCCGCGCCGGAATCGACGAGGCGACCCGCCTGGCCCCGGCCAACGAGCGCTATGCCACCGCCCACCTCGCCGCCCTGCGCACCGCCGCCGCAGTCCTCGCCGCGCGCGGGCGCCCCGAGACGACACCGCGCCGCAGGCAGCGCATCCGCAGCGCCTGGGAAGTCCTCCCCGAGATAGCCCCCGAACTGACCGAGTGGAGCGCCCTGTTCGCCTCCGGCGCCGCCCGCCGGGCCCGCGCAGAGGCGGGCCTGAGGGACGCCGCCACCACCCGCGACGCCGACGACCTGCTCCGTGACGCGGCGATGTTCCTGCGCATCGTCGAGCGGATGCTGGTGCTCCAGCCCGTGCTGCCCCAGCCCCGGCAGGAGTCCCAGGACGCGGGCCGGGAGCCGCCGGACGCGGGCTGACCGGTGGCTGGGCGGGGCGGGACGGGTGGCCGGGGCACGGTGCGGCAGGCAATAGGGTGGAGGTGATCGCAACCCCACGCGCCGAGGAGTCAACTGCCGTGTCGGACCCGATGCGCCCCCGCGCTTCTCTCCGTACCGCCGTGGTCTGGGACGTCCTGAAAGACGCCCTCGACCGCCGCGTCAAGGTCACCGGCCGGGAGTCACGTACCGAACTCGATGTGCTCGACACCGGAGGCGGCAGCGGCAACTTCGCGGTACCCGTCGCCCGCCTCGGCCACCGCGTCACCGTCGTCGACCCCAGCCCGAACGCCCTGTTCGCGCTGGAGCGGCGGGCCGCCGAGGCCGGCGTCGCCGAGCGGGTGCGCGGCGTCCAGGGCGACGTGCTCGGCCTCTTCGACGTCGTCGGGCGCGGCGGCTTCGACGCGGTCCTGTGCCACGGCGTCCTGGAGTATGTCGACGACCCCGCCGAGGGCGTGCGCCTCGCCGTCGACGCCCTGCGTCCCTCCGGCGTGCTCAGCCTGCTCGGTGCCGGACTCGGCGGCGCGGTGCTCGCGCGGGCCCTCGCCGGGCACTTCAAGGAGGCGCAGACCGCGCTCACCGACCCGGCGGGCCGCTGGGGCGAGGGCGACCCCGTGCCGCGCCGCTTCACCGCCGAGCAGCTCACCGAGCTGGTCGAGGCCGCGGGCGTGCGCGTCGACGCGGTGCACGGCGTCCGGGTCTTCGCCGACCTGGTCCCCGGCGTCCTCGTGGACACCGAGCCGGGCGCCCTCGAGGCCCTCCTGAGGCTGGAGGCCGCCGCCGCGGAACTGCCCGCCTTCCACTCCGTCGCCACCCAGCTGCATGTGCTGGGGGAGGCGCGGGGCACGGACGGGGCCTGAGTTGCTCCCGCGGCCGACCTCTGATCAGGGGCGCAGCCGCACATGGAGTACGCCACAGGCCCCCGAACGGGCTACGGGCGCCGTATGATCGAGGCACACCGTTCTGCATGACGGTTCGGCCACTGGGGAATGCACGCTTCAGCGAGCCGGGGCGGCGTGAGGGTCCGGTTTGGCGAAGTTGGCGCAGAGGGGCGGGTTTCACGGGGGCGATTCCCTGCCTATCCTGAAGGGGACCCCCGGTCGCCCCGGCGACTGCACGATGAGGAGGACTCCGTGCCGCTCTCGGAGCACGAGCAGCGCATGCTCGAGCAGATGGAGCGAGCGCTGTACGCCGAAGATCCCAAGTTCGCGACAGCGCTTGAGGGAAGCGGGCTGCGTACGTACACCCGGAAGCGGGTCTACCAAGCGGTCGCGGGCTTCCTGGTGGGCATCGCCCTTCTCATGTCCGGAATGGTCGCTCAGCAGATCTGGATCAGCGTGGTGGGGTTCCTCGTCATGCTGGGGTGCGCGGTGCTCGCCGTCACCGGTTGGCGCAAGGCGCCGAAGCCGGGCGAACAACCCACGGGCGCGGCCGCCGGGCCAGGTGGGACTCCGGCCCGTCGGCAGGCGAAGCAGCGGCGCTCCGTCATGAACCGCATCGAGCAGCGGTGGCAGCGCCGCCGCGACGAGCAGCAGGGCGGTCAGTGAGCGAAGCGGCTCACGCCGCCTGACTGAATATACGTATGCATCCGTGAGGGGTGGCTGCCAGCGGGCGGCCACCCCTCACGCGTACGCACATGAGCATGAGCTCCGCACAGGGGGGGGGCGGCCCAGGCCCACCGCTCACGCGGGGTCCGCGGGCCCTGGTGGCCAAGGCCCGCGGCTCCTTCGGGACAGGTCCTGAAGGCGGGTCGGGAACCGGTGGAGCGCCGGTGGAACTCAGCTCTCCTGGCCGGCCCGTCGCGGCAGCTTCCGCGCCAGCGTCGCCCACCGCTTCGCGCCCCGCTCGCGCCAGCGCGCGCCGAACCCGAACGCCGCCCAGCGGTCCGAGACCGCCCACACCACCCGCGCGGCCGAACGCGGCGCGAGCAACGCCCGCAGCCGGGCGGCCCGGCCCGCCGATGCGTTCAGCCCGTCCCGTACCCGCCGCACGTCCTCAGGCAGCCCCGTCACGGGCTGCGGGCGCGGGGCATAGAGCACCTGCTCCACCGCGGCGGCCACCCGGTGGACGGCCTCCGCGGGCCTGCCGGCCAGCTGCCCGGCGCGGACGATCCGCGCCGCGGCGTTCCGCGGGGTCAGTGACTCGTCCGGCGCAATCCCATGGTCCCAGGCCGTATCGGTCACCTCGAGCCAGACGGCCAGCGTCCGCGCCGCCGCGTCGGCGTCGGAGCGGCCGCCGAAGACCAGCCGGACCCGCCGTGCCCGGGTCCGCCAGAGCAGGGGGAGGAGGGGCGCCCCGAGGACGAGCAGCGCCGCCAGGGAGAGGCCCACGATCATCCCGACGGGCGGTCCTTCGCCGCCCGAACCGGACGCGACCAGCGGAGCCGCGCTGTGGCAGCCGCCCTGCTTCTTCTGGTCGGGCGGACAGGTGTCCGAGGCGGAGGGGGCCGTGGACGGCTCGGAGGAGGCGGACGGCTCCGGGGTGCCCGGGTCGCTCGCGCCGCCGGAGGGGACGTCGGAGCGGGTGTACTCGGGGACCGTGCCGCGGCTCGGCGTCGGCTCGAAACGGGTCCAGCCCACGCCCTCGAAGTACAGCTCGGGCCAGGCGTGCGCGTCCCGCAGCCCGACCGACATCCTGCCGTTCGCCTGCGCGGTGCCCGGCGTGAAGCCCACCGCGACCCGGGCCGGTATCCCCAGCGTCCGCGCCATGGAGGCCATCGCGAAGGAGAAGTGGACGCAGAAGCCTTCCTTCTGCTTCAGGAACCGTTCGATCGCGGAGGGGCCGCTACCCGCCCGGACCTGGGTGTTGTACGTGAACCCGCCGTCCGAGGCGAAGTAGTCCTGGAGCTTGACCGCCTGCTCGTACGGGTTCGCGGCGCCCCGGGTGACCTGGCGGGCCGTGTCGCCGACCAGGCGGGGGAGCGAGCCCGGCACCTTGGTGAACTCGCGCCGCAGGTCCTCGTCGGGAGGCGGCGCGGCCGCGAGCTGCTCGGCTGTGGGCTCCACGACCAGGCTCTTGACCTGGTACTGCGCGCCCCGTGTGGTCTGGCCCCGGTCGCCGACCAGGGAGCGGCCCACCGGCTCGTACCGCCAGCGGCCGCCGATCTTCACCTGGCTGGCGGGGAAGGGCATGGGCAGCCAGTTCTGGGCGTAGTTCTCGGCTGCCGAGAGGTTGGTCTGGATCTCGGTCCTGCGGACGTCGGGGCGCAGCCCCCGGGGGTCGGGCAGCGGTGACGGCACGTCCTCGATGCGGCGGACGGTGGTCTTCCACGTCGTGCCGTCGAACTGGTCGAGCGAGACGATCCGCAGATACAGGTCGTCGGTGCCCTCCGCGTTCGTGCGGTACGACAGGACCTCGCGGTCCTCCGGCTGGTTCAGGCTGTCCTGGAGCGCGACCAGCGGATTCACCGCGGAGATCGTGCCACCGCCACCGGAGCCGTTGCCGCCCGTGCCGCCGTTGCCGGCCAGGAGGCCGCCGTCCAGGGCGGGCAGCGCAAGGGGCACCACCAGGGCGATGCCCAGGGCGAGGGCGCCGATGCGCCGTCCGGTGCGGACCGGGGCGAGCGCCCCGCCGTCGCTCTCCAGGCCGCCGGAGACCCGGCCGGGCGGGCGTGCCGCGCCGCCGAACACCCGGCCCCACTGCGAGAGCCGGTCCCGGCCCTCGGCCAGGAGCAGCAGCAGGTAGCCGGCGGCGGCCAGCAGGAACCAGAGCCAGCCGGCGCCGCCGCCCTCGGAGAGCCCGGCCGCGACCGAGTACAGGGCGAGCAGCGGAAGCCCGGCGGGGGCCGCCGTGCGGAACGTGACCGCAAGCGCGTCCACCACGAGGCCGACCATCAGAACGCCGCCGACCAGCATCAGCCGGATGCCGTCGCTCAGCGGCGCCGGGATCATGTACCGGCTGACGTCCTCGCCGCCCGCCTCCAGGAGCAGGCCGAACTCGCGGAACACCGCGGGCCCCGGCAGGACCCCCGCGAGGGCCTGCTCGCGGGCGAAGACCAGCGTCAGCAGGAACAGCGTCACCAGCGCCTGCACCGCCACCGTGAGCGCCCTGGCCAGCGGCACCCGCCGGGCCAGCGCGCCCGCCCCGCTCTGGATCACGAGCAGGATCACCGCCTGCAGGAACCACGTCGCGGGGTCGACGAGCGGCAGCAGCGAGCCCGACGCCATCAGTGTGGCCGCGGTGGCGCACACCGCCAGGCGCGCGCGCCCGCTCATGACCGTCCCCCTGCTGTCGTGCGTGCCTCTGTCGTGCGTGCCACCGCTGTACGCGCCCCCGTCGTACGTCCCCGCGGCGCGGGCCGCCCGCTCATGCCCATCCCCCGGTCGTCGTGCCCGCGGCGGGCGCCGGGCCCGCGCTCGTACGGGCGTGGTCCGCCTGCCGCCACAGCGCCTCCAGGCTCGCCCCCGGAGCCACCGGGAGCGCCGTCCAGCCCGCCTCGCGGAGCATCCGCACGCGCGCCTCCCCGGCATCGGAGGGCCCGGCGCCGGGCGCCTGCGCCCAGGCGTCGCCGTCCAGGACGAAGGCGACCGCGGAGCCGCTGCGCTGGCGCATCTTGGCGACCACCGTCGCCTGCTCATCGCCGAGGTCGCCGAGGAAGGCGACGAGAAGGCCTTCGTTCCCGCCGCGCAGCACGTCGTACGCCCGGGAGAGGTCGGTGCCGTCCGAGTGGTCGATCACCGCGAGGGTGTCCATCATCAGTCCGGCCGCGTCAGCCGACTCATGGCTGGCGCCCGCGAAGCCGTCCGGGCCCTCACCCGGCAAGGAGGTGCCGGTGTCGGTCAACAGGCGCACCGAGAAGCCCCGTTCGAGCATGTGCACCAGGGCGGACGCCGTGCCCGACACCGCCCATTCGAAGGCCGAGTCCGGCCCGGCGCCACGGAAGCCGACGCCCCGGGTGTCCAGGAGCACCGTGCAGCGGGGCCGCTGCGGCTGCTCCTCGCGGCGCACCATCAGCTCGCCGTAGCGGGCGGTGGAGCGCCAGTGCACCCGGCGCAGGTCGTCGCCGTGGCGGTACCCGCGCGGGATGACGTCGTCCTCGCCGGCCAGCGCCAGCGAGCGGTTGCGGCCGTCGCCGTACCCCTTGGCCTCGCCCGTGAGCCGCACCGGGGGCAGCGCCTCCACGCGCGGGATGACGGTCAGGGTGTCGTACGTCGAGAAGGAGCGGGTCAGCTCGCACATCCCGAACGGGTCGGTCAGGCGCAGCTGCAGGGGCCCCAGCGGATAGCGCCCGCGCAGGTCGGAGCGGACGCGGTAGGAGACCTCGCGCCGCCCGCCCGCCTCGACCCGGTCGAGCACGAACCGGGGACGCGGCCCGAGCACGTACGGCACCCGGTCCTGGAGCATCAGCAGGCCGGTGGGCAGCCGCGAGACGTTGTCCATCCGCAGGTGGACGCGGGCCTCCGAACCGGCGGGCACGCGCGCGGGAGAGAGCCTGCGGCTGCCCGCGACGCGGTAGCGGGTGCGGAACAGGACGGTGGCGCACACCAGGGGCAGCACGGCGAGCAGTAACCCCACGCGCAGCAGGTCGCCCTGGCCCAGGACATAGGCGCAGATGGCGGCGGCGACGCCGGCCGCGAGGAAGGAGCGCCCGCGAGTGGTCAGGCCCGCGAGAGCCGTGCGAAGGCCGCCCCTGTCGTCATCGGCGGGGCCCGCCGGCGGCCCCCCGGCCGTCATCAAAGCCTCCGGGCGCCGGGCGGCTGCTGGTTGAAGTAGGGGCCGGCGCCGGGTGGCGTCGGGGCGGGCACCGGGGTGCGCTGCAGGATCTCCAGGACGACGGATTCGGCCGTACGACGGTTCAACTGGGCCTGCGCCGTGGGCAGCAGGCGGTGCGCGAGGACCGTGACCGCCAGGGCCTGCACATCGTCCGGCAGGGCGTACTCCCGGCCGCTGAGCGCGGCGGAGGCCTTGGCGGCGCGCAGCAGGTGCAGGGTCGCGCGGGGGGAGGCCCCGAGTCTGAGGTCGGGGTGGTTGCGGGTGGCGCCGACCAGGTCCACCGCGTACCGCCGGACCGGATCGGCGACGTGGACCGTGCGCACGGCGTCGATGAGCTTGACTATCTCGTGGGCGTGCGCCACCGGCTGGAGGTCGTCCAGGGGGGAGACGCCGCCGTGGATGTCGAGCATCTGCAGCTCGGCCTCGGGGCCCGGATAGCCGATCGAGACCCGCGCCATGAAGCGGTCGCGCTGGGCCTCGGGCAGCGGGTAGGTCCCCTCCATCTCGACGGGGTTCTGGGTGGCCACCACCATGAACGGGCTGGGCAGTTCGTAGGTCTGCCCGTCGATGGTGACCTGGCGCTCCTCCATGGACTCGAGCAGCGCGGACTGCGTCTTCGGAGACGCGCGGTTGATCTCGTCGCCGATCACGATCTGCGCGAAGATCGCGCCCGGCTTGAACTCGAAGTCCCTGCGCTGCTGATCGAAGATCGAGACACCGGTGATGTCCGAAGGCAGCAGGTCCGGCGTGAACTGGATCCGTCGCACGGAGCAGTCGATGGACCGCGCGAGTGCCTTGGCGAGCATGGTCTTGCCCACGCCCGGCACATCCTCGATGAGCAGATGCCCCTCCGCCAGGAGCACGGTCAGCGAAAGCCGTACGACCTCTGGCTTGCCCTCGATCACGCTCTCCACCGACCTGCGGACACGCTCCGCTGTGGTGGTCAGATCTGTGAGGCTCGCTCGATCGTCATAGGTCGTCACCCGGCCCTCCTCGGCCCTTCCCCACGCTCCTGCGGAGCGGGGAATTCCCCATTTCCGGACCGACACGCGCGCGCGAGCCCGGTACACCCCGAATTCATCGACATCACGCGGACAAGCCTCCGCGTGATGTCACCCCCGCATTGTTGTTGGGCATACCGTGTCGTGTCACTCGCCTGTGGATAACTGGCGCCGATTTGTCGGGTCTTACGACGCTTTGTCAGTCACGCAGGGTCGATCTCCCGCAGCAGGCCGGAGGTCACGTCGAACACGAAGCCGCGGACGTCGTCGGTGTGCGGCAGGAAGGGCGAGGTCCGCACGCGCGCCATCGACTGCCGCACGTCCTGCTCGACGTCGGCGAAGGACTCCACCGCCCACGACGGGCGCTGGCCGACCTCCATCTCCAGGTCGTGCCGGAAGCCTTCGGTGAGGGTCTCCATGCCGCAGTTGGTGTGATGGATCAGCACGACCCGGCGCGTGCCGAGCGCCCGCTGGCTGATGGCCAGGGAGCGGATCACGTCGTCGGTGACCACGCCGCCCGCGTTGCGGATGGTGTGGCAGTCGCCCAGCTCCAGGCCGAGCGCGCGGTGCAGGTCGATACGGGCGTCCATACAGGCCACGACGGCGACCTGCTGAACGGGGCGGGCGTCCATGCCGGGGTCGGTGAACGTCGAGGCGTACCTCTGGTTCGCCTCGACGAGGCGGTCGGTGACCGAACCGACGGCTATGTCGCCGGTGGGCTCGGCGGGAATGCGGTCCGAGGAGGCTGCGGAAGTCGACATAGGCAAAACGTTAGTGGCCCCTGATCGTCCGGGCCCGCTGTGAGAAGGGACAAAGAACACCAAAGACTCTTGTTGTGAGCTACCCCACAAGGGTGCCTGGCCTGCGGCTGAACGGGTGACTCCGGCGGATCCGGGCCACCGTCGGCGGCCGGTCCGCGACGCGCAGGCCGGTTGATTGACCGGGCGACACGGTGGACTAAAGTGACGCGAAGCGGGAGACGTGACCTGCTCCCTGCTGGACCGCACATCCCGGAGATTCCCCGGATCTCCCCACGTGCGCGGCGCGTACGTACGGCTCGGCCTCCTCCCGCTCCCGGTCGGCTGACGCCACTTCCCCGGCGCCAGCAGTCCATTCCCCTTCACGGAGCGGGTGGGGACCCGGCGGTGCGTACGCACGCCGCGCCGGACCTGAGAGGGCCCCTTGAGCGACAACAGCCGACACGTCCCGGTGATGCTCCAGCGGTGCCTGGACATGCTGGCCCCCGCGCTCGCCGAGCCGGGCGCCGTCGTCGTCGACTGCACCCTGGGCCTCGGCGGCCACAGCGAGGCCCTCCTCGCCACCTTCCCGTCCGCCCGCCTCGTCGCGCTGGACCGCGACAAGGAGGCGCTGCGCCTGTCCGGCGAGCGCCTCGCCCCCTACGGCGACCGCGCCACCCTGGTGCACGCGGTCTACGACGAACTCCCCGACGTGCTCGACCGCCTCGGCATCCCGCGCGTCCAGGGCGTCCTCTTCGACCTCGGCGTCTCCTCCATGCAACTGGACGAGGCGGACCGGGGGTTCGCGTACGCCCAGGACGCCCCCCTGGACATGCGCATGGACCAGACGACCGGCATCAGCGCGGCCGAGGTCCTCAACACGTACGCGCCCGGCGAACTGGTGCGGATCCTGCGGGCGTACGGCGAGGAGAAGCAGGCCAAGCGCATCGTCGGCGCCGTCGTGCGCGAGCGCGAGAAGGAGCCGTTCAGCAACAGCGCGCGGCTCGTCGAGCTCATCCGCGACTCCCTGCCGCAGGCCGCCAAGCGCACCGGCGGCAACCCCGCCAAGCGCACCTTCCAGGCCCTGCGCATCGAGGTCAACGGCGAGCTGAGCGTCCTGGAGCGGGCCGTTCCCGCGGCTGTGCGGGCGCTCGCCGTCGGCGGGCGGATCGCCGTCCTGTCGTACCAGTCCCTTGAGGACCGGCTGGTCAAGCAGGTGCTCGCGGCCGGCGCAGCGACGACCGCGCCCCCCGGGCTGCCCGTCGTCCCCGAGCGCTACCAGCCGCGGCTCAAGCTCCTGACGCGCGGTGCCGAACTCCCCACAGAGGAAGAGATCGCCGAGAACCGCCGGGCGGCCCCGGCGCGGCTGCGGGGCGCACAGCGCATCCGCGAGGACGTCGGGTGAGGCCTCGCCCGCGCACCCGGTCCCCGCGCACCCGGCCCCCGAGCATCGCCCGCTGAGCAGAACCCGCTGATCAGAGTCCGCGAGGAGGCTCCATGACCAAGAAGCCCGAGCTGCGGGGGAGGGCCGCCCGCCTCGCGCGGCTGCTGCCACAGGGTCCGAGCCAGGCCGCGCGCACCCCCTTCGTCCTCCTCGTCGTGCTGCTCCTCGGCGGCGGTCTGATCACCCTGCTCATCCTGAACTCCTCCCTCAACGAAGGCTCGTTCCGGCTGAGCGAGCTGAAGAAGGAGACGAAGGACCTCACCGAGGAGGAGCAGGAGCTCCAGCGCGAGGTGGACGGCTACGCCGCCCCCGAGGCGCTCCAGCGCCGGGCCAGGGAGCTCGGCATGGTCCCCGGCGGCGACCCGGCCTTCCTCGGCCCCGACGGCGCCGTGCGCGGCGTGCCGGGCGCCGCGACCCGGCCCTCCTCGCTGAGTTACCCCGCGCCCCGCCCGCAGGAGGTGGCCTCCCCGGCCGCCACCGTCTCCGTCCCTGCCACGCCCCCGCCCGGAACGCCGGCCCCGGACGCGGCGGCCCCCACGGCCCAGCCGCCCGTCCGGGCCACCCCCGCCCCGGCGCCCCCGGCGCCCCAGCCCACGTACCCCGGCCCCACGACGACCTCCGGCAGGTGACGCAAGTGTCCGACAGGGAACCCCCGCGGCGCCGGGTGCCACGACCCGCGAGGCCCGTGCGCCCCGCACGCCCCGGCGCACCCCGCCGCCCCGCGCCGGGCGGCCGCCCCGGCACCCGCCGCCCCGCGGCCAAGGGCAAGGGCCGCACCATCCGCCTGGGCAGCCCCCGGCCCCGGCTACGCATGGTCAGCCTCGGCCTGACCCTGGTGATGCTGGCCTTCGTCGTACGGCTGCTGCAGGTGCAGGCGGTCGACGCGAGCGCGTACGCCGCCAAGGCCGAGAAGAACCGCTACTTCACGCACACCCTGGCCGCCGAGCGCGGCCGCGTCACCGACCGCGGCGGCGTCGAACTGGCCGCCAGCGTGGACGCGTACGACATCACGGCGGACCCCACGCTGTTCACGCCGAAGGAGATGAAGACCAAGGACGCGCCCGAACAGGCGGCCGCGCTCCTCGCTCCGATCCTCGGCAAGGACGCCGCCGAGCTGACCGCGAAGCTCAAGAAGCCGGACACGCGGTACGTGCTGCTCGCCCGCCGCCAGACCCCCCAGGTGTGGAAGCAGATCAAGGACCTGCGCGGCGCGCTCGCCGAGCGGGCCGCCGCCGATCCTGCCTCCCCGAATGTGCTGGCCGGCGTCCTCGCGGACCCGAGCAGCAAGAGGGTCTACCCGAACGACGAACTGGCCGCCGGGATACTGGGCTGGGTCAATGCCGACGGCAAGGGCGCGGGCGGCCTGGAACAGCAGCTCGACAAGCAGCTCGCGGGCGAGGACGGCAAGATCAAGTACGCCCAGTCGGGCGGCCGCCGCGTGCCCACCGCGGGCTCCACGGAGACGCCCGCCGTGCCCGGCTCCGACGTCGAGCTCACCATCGACCGCGACATCCAGTGGGCCGCGCAGAGCGCCATCACCGAGCAGGTCAGGAAGTCCAGGGCCGACCGCGGCTACGTGATAGTGCAGGACACGCAGACCGGTGAGGTCCTGGCGATGGCCAACGCCCCCGGCTTCGACCCGAACGACCTCTCCCAGGCCAACGGCGCCGCGCTCGGCAACGCCTCCCTGCAGGACGCCTTCGAGCCCGGCTCCACCGCCAAGGTCATGTCGATGGCCGCCGTCCTTGAGGAGAACGCGGCCACCCCGGGCACCCACGTCACGGTCCCCAACCGGCTGCACCGCGGCGACCGGCTCTTCCAGGACGACATCGACCACCCGACCTGGCAGCTGACGCTCAACGGCGTGCTCGCCAAGTCCTCCAACATCGGCACGATCCTCGCCACCGGCGAGCTGGGCAGGACGCAGAAGGAGGCCAACCAGGTCCTCTACTCGTATCTGCGCAAGTTCGGCATCGGCAAGGAGACCGGGCTCGGTTTCCCCGGCGAGACGTCCGGCATCTTCGCGCCCGCCGACAAGTGGTCCACCTCGCAGCAGTTCACCATCCCGTTCGGCCAGGGCTTCTCGATCAACGCCATGCAGGCGGCCTCGGTCTACTCGACCATCGCCAACGGCGGCGTACGCATCGAACCCTCGCTGGTGCGCGGCACCAAGGGCCCCGACGGCCGCTTCACGCCCGCGCCCAGGCCGAAGAAGACCCGGGTGGTGAGCGAGAAGACGGCGAAGACCGTGTCGCAGATGCTCGAATCCGTCGTCGACGACGAAGAGGGCACCGGGGCCAAGGCCCGCATCCCCGGCTACCGCGTCGCGGGCAAGACCGGTACGGCCAACCGGGTCGACCCTGCGACCGGCCGCTACAAGGGCTACACCTCGTCCTTCGCCGGTTTCGCGCCCGCCGACAAGCCGCGCGTCACGGTCTACTGCGCGATCCAGAACGCCACCAAGGGCAGTTACTTCGGCGGCCAGATCTGCGGCCCCATCTACAAGGAAGTCATGGAGTTCGCCCTCAAGACGCTCCAAGTCCCGCCCACCGGAAGCGGCCCGGCCCGCCTCCCGGTGACCTTCAAGCCCTGAGACCGCCAGAACGACCAGGAACCGCCCGTGACAACGATCACCCCGGACCCGGGGAACCACCCCGCGCCACGCCCCTCACTTCGCCCCACGGGGGGTGCGCCCGGTACGCTCACCGCCGTGCCACACGCTGATCAGTCCCCAATCACCCAGAAAGGCGCTCCCGTGACATATCCGGGACCGCCGCGGCCCGTCCAGGTCTCCCCGGCCGCACTGACGGAGCTCGCAGCGCAGCTGGGCGTCGCCGAACCAGGGGACCCGGGAACCCCGGGCACCCCGGCACGTGCCGACAGCACGGAGATCACGGGCATCACGCACGACTCCCGCGCGGTGCGCCCCGGCGACATCTACGCCGCACTGCCCGGCGCCCGCATGCACGGCGCCGACTTCGTCGCCCAGGCCGCCGACCTCGGCGCCGCGGCCATCCTCACCGACCCGACCGGCGCCGAGCGCGCGGAGGCGACCGGCCTGCCGGTCCTGGTCGTCGAGAGCCCGCGCGCCTGCATGGGCGAACTGGCCGCGACGGTCTACGGCCACCCCGGCCGCGACCTGCTCCAGATCGGTATCACCGGCACGTCCGGCAAGACCACCACCGCGTACCTGATCGAGGGCGGCCTCAAGGGCGTCCGCTCGACCGGTCTCATCGGCACGGTCGAGATGCGCATCGGTGACGAGCGCATCAAGTCGGAGCGCACGACCCCCGAAGCCACCGACCTGCAGGCGCTGTTCGCGGTGATGCGCGAGCGCGGCGTCGAGGCGGTCGCCATGGAGGTCTCCAGCCACGCACTGGTCCTTGGGCGGGTGGACGGCTGCGTCTTCGACGTCGCCATCTTCAACAACCTCAGCCCGGAGCACATGGAGTTCCACTCCGGTATGGAGGACTACTTCCAGGCCAAGGCGCAGCTGTTCACCAAGCAGCGCTCCCGGCTCGGCGTGGTCAACTTCGACGACGAGTACGGGCGCCGGCTCATCACCGAGTCGGAGGTGCCCGTCACCACCTTCTCCGCCGAGGGGCACCCCGACGCCGACTGGCGCGCCGAGGACGTCGAGGTCGGTCCGCTCGACTCGACGTTCGTCGCGGTCGGCCCCCGGGGCGAGCGGATCACCGCCAAGTCGCCGCTCGCGGGCCCCTTCAACGTCGCCAACACCCTCGCCGCGATCGTCACGCTGGCCGTCGCGGGGATCGACCCGCAGCAGGCCGCCGACGGCGTCGCCGCGGTGCCCGGCGTGCCCGGCCGCTTGGAGCGCATCGACGCGGGCCAGCCCTACCTCGCCGTCGTCGACTACGCCCACAAGACGGACGCCGTCGAATCGGTCCTGCGCGCCCTGCGCAAGGTCACCGAGGGCAAGCTGCACATCGTGCTCGGCTGCGGCGGCGACCGCGACAAGACCAAGCGGATGCCGATGGGCGCGGCCGCGGCCCGCCTCGCCGACACCGCCGTACTGACCGCCGACAACCCCCGTGGCGAGGACCCCCTCGCGATCCTCGCCACGATGCTCGCCGGCGCCGCCGACGTACCGGCCCACGAGCGCGGCGACGTCGCCGTGTTCGAGGACCGGGCCGCCGCCATCCGCGCGGCCGTCGTCCGCGCGCGGCCGGGCGACACCGTCCTCGTCGCGGGCAAGGGCCACGAGCAGGGACAGGACATCGCCGGGGTGGTGCGTCCCTTCGACGACCGCCAGGTGCTTCGCGAAGCTATCCAGCAAACCCAGGGATGAAGTTGTGATCGCCCTCTCCCTCGCCGAGATCGCCACCGTCATCGGCGGGCAGACGTACGACATACCGGATCCGGCCATCCAGGTCACCGGACCCGTCGTCCGGGACTCCCGTGAGGTGGAGCCCGGCAGCCTCTTCGTCGCCTTCGTCGGCGAGCGCGTCGACGGCCACGACTACGCGGCCGACGTGGTCGCCGCGGGCGCGGTCGCCGTGCTCGCCTCGCGGCCCGTCGGCGTGCCCGCCATCGTCGTCGACGACGTCCAGGCGGCCCTCGGCGCCCTCGCCCGCCACGTGGTGAAGCGGCTCGGCGCGACCCTGGTGGCGCTGACCGGATCCGTCGGCAAGACCAGCTCCAAGGACCTCCTCGCGCAGGTGCTGCGGCGCAAGGCGCCCACGGTCTTCACGCCCGGCTCGTTCAACAACGAGATCGGTCTGCCGCTGACCGCGCTGAGCGCCACCGAGGGGACGAAGTTCCTCGTCCTGGAGATGGGGGCGCGCGGAATCGGCCACATCCAGTACCTCACCGGCCTCACCCCGCCGAAGATCGGCCTCGTCCTGAACGTCGGCACCGCCCACATCGGCGAGTTCGGCGGCCGCGAGCAGATCGCACAAGCGAAGGGTGAGCTGGTCGAGTCGCTGCCCGCGGACGGCGCCGCGGTCCTCAACGCCGACGACCCCCTCGTCCGCGCGATGGCTTCGCGCACGAAGGCCCGCGTCCTGCTCTTCGGAGAGGCCGACGACGCCGACGTACGCGCGGAAAATGTCCGGCTCACGGAGAACGGACAGCCCGCTTTTACGCTGCACACACCCTCCGGGTGCAGCGACGTGACCTTGCGGCTGTACGGTGAGCACCACGTGTCGAACGCGCTTGCCGCGGCCGCCGTCGCCCATGAGCTGGGCATGTCCGTGGACGAGATCGCCCTCGCGCTCTCCGAGGCGGGCACGCTGTCCCGCTGGCGGATGGAGGTCACCGAGCGCCCGGACGGCGTGACGGTCGTCAACGACGCCTACAACGCGAACCCCGAGTCCATGCGAGCGGCCCTGCGCGCGCTCGCGGCCATGGGCAAGGGACGTCGTACGTGGGCGGTGCTCGGTCACATGGCCGAGCTCGGGGACGAGGGTCTCGCCGAGCACGACGCGGTCGGACGCCTTGCCGTCCGGCTCAACGTGAGCAAGCTCGTGGCAGTCGGGGGCAGGGAAGCGTCCTGGCTCCAACTGGGCGCATACAACGAGGGTTCGTGGGGTGAGGAGTCGGTGCACGTGTCCGACGCACAGGCGGCGATCGACCTGCTGCGCAGCGAGCTGCGCCCGGGAGACGTCGTGCTGGTGAAGGCGTCCAGGTCGGTGGGTCTCGAGCGGGTCGCCACGGCGCTGCTCGACGACACCGCGGTGTCTTCTGAGGGGCAGGTCTCCGGCCGATGAGGCAGATCCTCTTCGCGGGTGTGATCGGGCTCTTCCTGACCCTGGTCGGCACCCCGCTGCTGATCAAGCTCCTGGCCCGCAAGGGCTATGGCCAGTTCATCCGGGACGACGGCCCGCGCGAGCACCACAGCAAGCGCGGTACGCCGACGATGGGCGGTATCGCCTTCATCCTGGCCACGCTCATCGCGTACTTCCTCACGAAGGTCATCACCGGCACGGAGACCACGCTCTCCGGCCTCCTGGTGCTCTTCCTGATGGCGGGCATGGGCCTCGTCGGCTTCCTCGACGACTACATCAAGATCGTCAAGCAGCGCTCGCTCGGTCTGCGCGCCAAGGCGAAGATGGCCGGCCAGCTGATCGTCGGCATCGGCTTCGCCGTGCTCGCGCTGAACTGGCCGGACAACCGCAACCAGACCCCGGCCTCCACCAAGCTGTCGTTCGTCACGGACTTCGGCTGGTCGATCGGCCCGGTGCTCTTCGTGGTCTGGGCGCTGTTCATGATCCTCGCGATGTCGAACGGCGTGAACCTCACCGACGGCCTCGACGGTCTCGCCACCGGCGCCTCCGTGATGGTCTTCGGCGCCTACACCTTCATCGGTGTCTGGCAGTACCAGGAGTCCTGCGCCAACGCGGTCACGCTGACCAACCCGCAGGCCTGCTTCGAGGTCAGAGACCCGCTCGACCTCGCGGTCGTGGCCTCCGCGCTCATGGGCGCCTGCTTCGGCTTCCTGTGGTGGAACACCTCGCCCGCCAAGATCTTCATGGGTGACACCGGCTCGCTCGCCCTCGGCGGCGCGCTCGCGGGTCTCGCGATCTGCTCCCGCACGGAGCTCCTCATCGCGCTCCTCGGCGGCCTCTTCGTCCTGATCACCATGTCCGTCGTGATCCAGGTCGGCTCCTTCAAGCTGACCGGCAAGCGGGTCTTCAAGATGGCTCCGCTGCAGCACCACTTCGAACTCAAGGGGTGGTCCGAGGTCCTTGTGGTGGTCCGCTTCTGGATCATCCAGGGCATGTGCGTGATCGTCGGCCTCGGTCTCTTCTACGCGGGATGGGCAGCCGAAAAGTGACCTCTGCGTCCGACTGGCAGGGCAAGAACATCACCGTCGCCGGTCTCGGCGTGAGCGGCATCAGTGCCGCCCGCGCCCTGGCCGGCCTCGGCGCGTCGGTGACCGTCGTGGACGGCGGCTCCGGGCAGGCGCATCAGGAGCGTGCCGCCTCTCTGGAGAGCACGGGTGTCTCCGTACGCCTGGGAGACGCCGAGACGCTGCCCGAGGGCACCGACCTGGTGGTCACCTCGCCGGGCTGGCAGCCGTCGTCGCCGCTGTTCGCCGCGGCCGCCCAGGCGGGCGTGGACGTCATCGGCGACGTCGAGGTCGCCTGGCGCCTGCGCGGGCCCGACGCGGCCCCCTGGCTCGCCGTCACGGGCACCAACGGCAAGACCACGACCACGCAGATGCTCGCCTCGATCCTGCACGCGGCGGGCCTGCGCACGGCCGCCGTCGGCAACATCGGCACCCCGATCGTGGACGTGGTCCTTGAGGGCGACGAGGCGTACGACGTGTTCGCCGTCGAGCTCTCCTCGTACCAGCTGCACTGGGCGCCCTCGCTGCGCGCCCACTCCGCGGCCGTCCTGAACCTCGCACCCGACCACCTCGACTGGCACGGCTCCATGGCGGCGTACGCCGCCGACAAGGGCCGTGTCTACGAGGGCAATCAGGTCGCCTGCGTCTACAACGCCGACGCCCGCGACAAGCCGTCCACCGAGGACCTGGTCCGCGAGGCCGACGTCGAAGAGGGCTGCCGCGCCATCGGTTTCACGCTGAACGCGCCCGCGCCCTCGCAACTGGGCGTCGTGGACGGCATCCTGGTCGACCGTGCCTTCGTGCCGGACCGCCAGAAGCAGGCCCAGGAGCTCGCCGAGATCTCCGACGTCCAGCCGCCCGCGCCGCACAACATCGCCAACGCGCTGGCCGCGGCGGCCCTCGCGCGCGCCTTCGGCGTCGAGGCCACGGCCGTGCGCGACGGGCTGCGCGCCTTCCGCCCGGACGCCCACCGCATCGAGCACGTCGCCGACGTCGACGGCGTGGCCTACGTCGACGACTCCAAGGCCACCAACACCCACGCCGCGCAGGCGTCGTTGGCGGCGTACGAGTCGATCGTCTGGATCGCCGGCGGCCTCGCCAAGGGGGCCACCTTCGACGAGCTCGTGGGCGCCGCCGCGAAGCGTCTGCGCGGTGCCGTCCTCATCGGCGCCGACCGCGAGCTGATCCGCGAAGCCCTCGCGCGACACGCCCCCGAGGTCCCGGTCGTCGACCTCGACCGGACCGACACTGGGGCGATGTCCGAGGCGGTACGGCGGGCGGCGGAGCTGGCTCAGCCGGGGGACACCGTGCTGATGGCTCCGGCCTGTGCGTCGATGGACATGTTCACCAACTACAACAAGCGTGGGGAAGCGTTCGCGGACGCCGTCCGCGGACTCGGCTCCGCGCGCGCCTGACCGGGCCCCTGTCCCGGCGGGGCGCCGGGCACACCCTTGGGAGGGGAACGTGGCCAGGTCTTCCGTGCGGGTCGCCAGACGGCCGGCTCCGGTACGCGCCAGAGGAGCCTCCCACCCTCCGGGCGAGAGCGGGCTCCGGCGGCTGCGCGCCCGGGCCCGCCGGGCGTGGGACCGGCCCCTCACCGCGTACTACCTGATCTTCGGCAGCAGCCTGCTGATCACCGTGCTCGGCCTGGTGATGGTCTACTCGGCCTCGATGATCCAGGCGCTGCAGCTGAACCTGCCCGCCTCGTACTTCTTCCGCAAGCAGTTCGTGGCCGCCGTCCTCGGCACGGTCCTGCTGCTGATCGCCATGCGGATGCCCGTCAAGCTGCACCGGGCGCTCGCCTACCCGATCCTCGCGGTGACCGTCTTCCTGATGGTCCTCGTGCAGATCCCGGGGATAGGGCGCAGCGTCAACGGCAACCAGAACTGGATCTACCTGGGCGGCCCCTTCCAGCTGCAGCCCAGTGAGTTCGGCAAGCTCGCCCTGGTCCTGTGGGGCGCCGACCTGCTCGCACGCAAGCACGACAAGCGGCTCCTGACCCAGTGGAAACACATGCTGGTGCCGCTCGTGCCGGTCGCCTTCATGCTGCTCGGACTCATCATGCTCGGCGGCGACATGGGCACGGCGATCATTCTCACGGCGATCCTTTTCGGACTGCTGTGGCTCGCGGGCGCACCCACCCGGCTCTTCGCCGGTGTGCTCAGCATCGCGGCCGTGCTCGGTGTGATTCTCATCAAGACCAGCCCCAACCGCATGGCCAGGCTCGCCTGCATCGGCGCCACGGATCCCGGGCCCGGCGACCAGTGCTGGCAGGCCGTGCACGGGATCTATGCCCTGGCCAGCGGCGGACTCTTCGGTTCCGGGCTCGGCGCGAGTGTGGAAAAATGGGGTCAACTGCCCGAACCGCACACCGACTTCATCTTCGCCATCACGGGGGAGGAACTCGGCCTGGCAGGGACACTGTCGGTGCTCGCCCTGTTCGCGGCTCTAGGCTATGCGGGTATCCGCGTGGCCGGACGCACGGAGGACCCCTTCGTGAGGTATGCCGCGGGAGGCGTGACCACCTGGATCACGGCCCAGGCCGTGATCAATGTCGGTGCGGTGCTCGGTCTGCTGCCGATCGCCGGTGTCCCGCTCCCGCTGTTCTCCTACGGGGGTTCGGCCCTGCTGCCGACCATGTTCGCCATCGGACTCCTCATCGCCTTCGCGCGATCGGACCCCGCGGCGAAGGCGGCCCTGGCCATGCGGCAACCTCGGGTGAGATGGAACACGATGAGACGGCGCGTCAAGGCGCGTTCGTCCGGAGAGCGGTGAATTTCGGTGCATGTCGTACTCGCCGGTGGGGGGACCGCCGGCCACATCGAGCCCGCGCTCGCCCTCGCGGACGCCCTGCGGAGGCAGGACCCGACCGTGGGCATCACGGCCCTGGGCACGGAGCGCGGACTCGAGACCCGACTCGTACCCGAGCGGGGCTACGAACTGGCGCTGATCCCGGCCGTACCCCTGCCGCGCAAGCCCACCCCTGAGCTGATCACCGTCCCGGGGCGGCTGCGCGGCACCATCAAGGCGGCCGAGCAGATCCTGGAGCGCACCAAGGCGGACTGCGTGGTCGGCTTCGGCGGCTATGTCGCCCTGCCGGGCTACCTCGCGGCCAAGCGGACCGGGACGCCGATCGTCGTGCACGAGGCCAACGCGCGGCCCGGCCTCGCCAACAAGATCGGCTCGCGGTACGCCCACGGGGTGGCCGTCGCCACCCCCGACAGCAAGCTGCGCAACTCCCGCTACATCGGCATCCCGTTGCGGCACACCATCGCCACGCTCGACCGGGCCCGGGTCCGCCCGGAGGCGCGCGCCGCCTTCGGTCTCGACCCCAACCTGCCGACGCTGCTGGTCTCCGGCGGCTCGCAGGGCGCCCGGCGGCTCAACGAGGTCGTCCAGCAGGCCGCTCCGGTCCTGCAGCGCGCGGGCATCCAGATCCTGCACGCGGTCGGCCCGAAGAACGAATTGCCGCAGGTGCAGCAGATGCCGGGGATGCCCCCGTACATCCCGGTACCGTACGTGGACCGGATGGACCTCGCGTACGCCGCGGCGGACATGATGCTCTGCCGCGCGGGCGCGATGACCGTGGCCGAACTCTCCGCCGTCGGGCTGCCCGCCGCGTACGTCCCGTTGCCGATCGGCAACGGCGAACAGCGGCTGAACGCCCAGCCGGTGGTCAAGGCGGGCGGCGGACTGCTTGTCGACGACGCGGAACTGACCCCCGAGTGGGTCCAGGCCAATGTCCTGCCCGTGCTTGCCGATCCGCACCGGCTGTACGAGATGTCCCGCGCCGCCTCGGAGTTCGGCCGCAGGGACGCCGACGAGCTGCTCGTCGGCATGGTGTACGAGGCGATTGCGTCACGCCGCAACGCGTGAGAAGGCAGGGGACCGTGGCCGGACCGACCACCGCCGAACGGCAGCAGAAGAAGTCCGGCCCGGCCCGCCCGCCGCGCGTCCGCCGCGTCAGGCTGCCGCGTTCGCGCACTCTGATTGTCATTCTGGTCCTCGTCGTGCTGCTCGGCGCCGGTGGCGTCTGGGTGCTCTACGGCTCGCAGTGGCTCCGGCTGGAGCGCGTGCAGACGTCGGGCACCCGGGTGCTGACGCCGCGAGAGGTGCGGGAGGCGGCGGACGCCCCCCTCGGAGCACCACTGATTTCGGTCGATACGGCGGCTCTCGAAGACCGGCTGCGCTCGAAATTGCCCCGAATTGACGCGGTTGACGTCGTCCGGTCCTGGCCGCACGGAATCCGACTCGAAGTGACGGAACGTAAGCCGGTTCTGCTCATCGAAAAGGGCGGAAAGTTCGTCGAAGTGGACGCCAAAGGAGTGCGATTCGCCACGGTCGAGCAGGCGCCGAAGGCGGTGCCGCGCTTCGAATTGGCGCCGGACCGGGAGAGCGGCGCCGCGAGCCTGCGCCGCTTCGGCACCGGCCGGCTGCTGCGCGAAGCGGTGCGGGTCGCCGGTGACCTGCCCGAAGCGGTCGCCCGCGATACCCGGAACGTCAAGGTCCGCTCGTTCGACTCCATCTCGCTGGAGTTGAGCGGCGGCCGCACCGTCGACTGGGGCAGTGGCGAGGAGGGGCACACGAAAGCCCGGACCCTCACCGCGCTCATGAAAGCGGCGCCCAAGGCAGGGCACTTCGATGTGAGTGTCCCCACCGCCCCCGCGTCAGCGGCGAGTTGACGCATATCCACGCAGGCCAGCACCCTGGTTCGGCAGCGCTACGGCTGATCACATAGGGTGAAAAGAAAAACGGGAGGTTCGGCGTGTTCGTTGAACGTGCGCCACTTGTCGACTTAGTGTCCTGTTCGGAAGAGTCCAGGGAACAGACACACTGGTAACCCTAAACTTCAGCGTTAGGGTTCGGGTCGGCGTTCGGACCGTCCCATTCGGCATCAGTCGCCGCCTCGCATCGATGCGAAACGGCGACACGTAACTCGAGGCGAGAGGCCTTCGACGTGGCAGCACCGCAGAACTACCTCGCAGTCATCAAAGTCATCGGTGTCGGCGGCGGTGGTGTCAATGCCATCAACCGGATGATCGAGGTCGGTCTCAAGGGCGTCGAGTTCATCGCCATCAACACCGACGCGCAAGCCCTGTTGATGAGCGACGCCGACGTCAAGCTCGACGTCGGCCGTGAACTCACCCGCGGCCTCGGCGCCGGCGCCAATCCGGCCGTCGGCCGCAAGGCCGCAGAGGACCACCGCGAGGAGATCGAGGAGGTCCTCAAGGGGGCCGACATGGTCTTCGTCACCGCCGGCGAAGGCGGTGGCACCGGCACCGGCGGCGCACCCGTCGTCGCCAACATCGCGCGCTCGCTCGGCGCCCTCACCATCGGTGTGGTCACCCGGCCGTTCACCTTCGAGGGCCGTCGTCGCGCCAACCAGGCCGAGGACGGCATCGCGGAGCTGCGCGAAGAGGTCGACACCCTCATCGTCATCCCCAACGACCGGCTCCTGTCCATCTCGGACCGCCAGGTCTCCGTCCTCGACGCCTTCAAGTCGGCGGACCAGGTCCTGCTCTCCGGTGTCCAGGGCATCACCGACCTCATCACCACGCCCGGCCTGATCAACCTCGACTTCGCCGACGTCAAGTCGGTCATGTCCGAGGCCGGTTCGGCGCTCATGGGCATCGGCTCGGCCCGCGGCGACGACCGCGCGGTGGCCGCCGCCGAGATGGCGATCTCCTCGCCGCTGCTCGAGGCGTCCATCGACGGCGCCCGCGGCGTGCTGCTCTCCATCTCCGGCGGGTCCGACCTCGGCCTCTTCGAGATCAACGAAGCGGCCCAGCTGGTCAGCGAGGCCGCGCACCCCGAGGCCAACATCATCTTCGGCGCCGTCATCGACGACGCCCTGGGCGACGAGGTCAGGGTGACCGTCATCGCGGCGGGCTTCGACGGCGGACAGCCACCGTCCAAGCGGGACACCGTCCTCGGCTCGGCATCCGGCTCCGCCAAGCGCGAGGAGCCCGCGGCGCCGTCCCCGGCGCCGTCCCGTCCCGCTGAATCGTCCCGCCCGTCCTTCGGCGGCCTCGGCAGCGTCACTTCGCGCGATGAGCCCTCGACCCCGGAGCCGGCCGAGTCGGCCCCGGTGAGCGAGACGCCCTCCGCGCCCTCGGCCCCGCCGCAGGTTCCGCCGGCCCGTCCCTACCAGGACAGCCAGGCCGAAGAGCTGGACGTGCCGGACTTCTTGAAGTGATAAGCGAGCACAGCACCGCGAGCGGCGCGCACTTCGCCTTCACCGACAGGTGGGGCGGGGTGAGCGCCGTTCCGTACGAAGAGCTCAACCTCGGCGGCGCGGTCGGCGACGACCCGGAGGCCGTGCGCACCAACCGCGCCCTCGCCGCCAAGTCCCTCGACATCGACCCGGACCGGGTGGTCTGGATGCGCCAGGTGCACGGCCGCGACGTCGCGGTGGTCGACGGGCCCTGGGGCGCCGACGCCGAGATCCCGGCCGTCGACGCGGTGGTGACCGCCCGCGAGGGTCTCGCCCTCGCGGTCCTCACCGCCGACTGCACGCCCGTCCTGCTCGCCGATCCGGTGGCGGGGGTGGTGGCCGCGGCGCACGCGGGCCGGCCCGGCATGCTGGCGGGGGTCGTTCCCGCCGCCGTCGAGGCCATGGTGCGGCTCGGCGCGGACGCCGGCCGCATCGTCGCCCGCACCGGACCCGCGGTCTGCGGGCGCTGCTACGAAGTGCCGGAAGCGATGCGCGCCGATGTCGCCGCCGTCGAACCCACGGCGTACGCCGAAACGAGCTGGGGCACGCCCGCGGTCGACGTGAGCGCCGGGGTGCACGCCCAGCTGGAGCGGCTCGGGGTGCGCGACCGGGAGCGGTCGCCGGTGTGCACCCTGGAATCCGGTGACCACTTCTCGTACCGCCGCGACCGGACCACCGGTCGTCTCGCGGGCTATGTCTGGCTGGACTGATAGGGCATGACGGAGCGTAAGTCTCAACTCGCGGCAAATCTGGCGAAGGTCGAGGAGCGCATCGCCGCGGCGTGCGCGGCGGCCGGGCGCAAGCGGGAAGAAGTGACCCTCATCGTGGTCACGAAGACCTATCCCGCGAGCGATGTGCGGATCCTGTCCGAACTCGGCGTGCGGCACGTCGCGGAGAACCGCGACCAGGACGCGGCGCCGAAGGCGGCGGAATGCGCGGATCTTCCCCTGACGTGGCACTTCGTCGGTCAATTGCAGACCAACAAGGTGCGTTCCGTGGTCGGTTATGCCGATCTGGTGCAGTCGGTGGATCGTCCCAAGCTCGTCACAGCTCTCTCGGCGGCCGCCGCGGGTGCGGAGCGCGAGCTGGGGTGCCTCATCCAGGTGGCGCTCGACGCCGAGGAGAACGGCAGGGGCGAGCGCGGGGGCGTGGGCCCCGGCGGAATCGAGGAGTTGGCCGGTCTCGTGGCCGGGGCGCCGGGACTGCGGCTCGATGGTCTGATGACCGTCGCGCCGCTCACCGGGCCGTATGCGGGGCGGCAACAGGCGGCGTTCGAGCGGTTGATGGAATTCTCAACCCTCATGCGCGCGGCTCATCCTGCTGCGAACATGGTGTCGGCAGGGATGAGTGCGGACCTCGAGCAGGCCGTTTCGGCCGGGGCGACACATGTGCGCGTCGGTACGGCGGTACTCGGAGTCCGACCCGGGCTCGGGTAACGTCGCCAAGAAGTCGGACCACAGCAGAAAATATGGTCATTCTCGCTGTTGGGCGGGGAGGCCTCGTGGATCGCGGGCAGTTGGTGACGACAGCCGATCCACCACAGAGCGGAGGACTCAGAGCATGGCCGGCGCGATGCGCAAGATGGCGGTCTACCTCGGCCTCGTGGAGGACGATGGGTACGACGGTCCGGGGTTCGACCCCGATGACGAGTTCGAGCCCGAGCCGGAGCCCGAGCGCGACCGCAGAAGGCACGAACCGTCGCATCAGTCGCACCAGTCCCACCAGTCGCAACGGGACGAATCGGTACGAGTGGTGCAGCCACCCGCCCAGCGTGAACCGGCGCCCCATTCCGCTTCGCTAGCCGCGGAATCCGGACGTCCGGCACGAATCGCCCCCGTGGCATCCATCACACCTGAACGCCAGAGCCTGGAGAAGAACGCGCCGGTGATCATGCCCAAGGTCGTGTCCGAGCGGGAGCCTTACCGCATCACCACATTGCACCCGCGGACCTACAACGAGGCCCGTACCATCGGGGAACACTTCCGTGAAGGCACTCCGGTGATCATGAATCTGACCGAGATGGACGACACGGACGCGAAGCGACTTGTCGACTTTGCGGCCGGTCTGGTCTTCGGTCTGCATGGCAGCATTGAACGAGTGACGCAGAAGGTGTTCCTGTTGTCGCCTGCTAACGTCGATGTAACGGCGGAGGACAAGGCTCGCATCGCAGAGGGCGGGTTCTTCAACCAGAGCTGAGACGCAGTGATGCAGTAGTTGCCGTAGACGCAGTACCGGAACGACGAAGTACGAGTAACAGGGGAGAGGGAACCGCGAACATGAGCGTGGTCGTGCAGGTGCTTTACATCGCGCTGATGTGCTTCCTCATCGTGCTGATCTTCCGGCTGGTCATGGACTACGTCTTCCAGTTCGCCCGCTCATGGCAACCCGGCAAGCCGATGGTGGTCGTTCTGGAGGCCACCTACACTGTCACTGATCCACCGCTCAAGCTTCTGCGGCGGTTCATTCCGCCGCTGCGTCTCGGGGGCGTGGCGCTCGACCTGTCCTTCTTCGTACTGATGATCATCGTCTACATCCTGATCCACATCGTGAGTCAGCTGTGAGTGCGATGTCTAATACGGTCTTGCCGAATGCCGACGACTACGTTGAGGTGAAGAGATGCCGTTGACCCCCGAGGACGTGCGGAACAAACAGTTCACGACCGTCCGCCTCCGAGAAGGCTATGACGAGGACGAGGTCGATGCCTTCCTCGATGAGGTCGAAGCCGAACTGACCCGCCTGCTCCGCGAGAACGAGGACCTGCGCGCCAAGCTCGCCGCGGCCACCCGTGCCGCCGCGCAGAACCAGCAGCAGGGCGGAATGCGCAAGGGTCCCGACGGGCCCCAGGACCAGCGCGGTCCGGGTGCCCCCGTGCCTGCCGCAATATCTGGTCCGCAGCCGGTCCCGCCGCAGCAGCAGCAGATGGGCGGCCCCATGGGCGGCCCGCCGCAGCTGCCGGGCGGTGCGCCGCAGCTGCCCGCAGGCCCCAGCGGGCACGGCCCGCAGGGCGGTCCGCAGGGTCCAGGACCGATGGGTCAGGGTCCGATGGGCGGCCCCATGGGCGGTCCCATGGGCGGCCACGGTCCGCAGATGCCGCAGCCCGGTCAGGGCCCCGGTGGCGACAGCGCCGCCCGTGTCCTCTCCCTCGCGCAGCAGACCGCTGACCAGGCGATCGCGGAGGCCCGTTCCGAGGCCAACAAGATCGTCGGTGAGGCGCGCTCGCGCGCCGAGGGCCTCGAGCGCGACGCCCGTGCCAAGGCCGACGCCCTGGAGCGGGACGCGCAGGAGAAGCACCGCGTCGCGATGGGCTCCCTGGAGTCCGCTCGCGCCACGCTGGAGCGCAAGGTCGAGGACCTGCGTGGCTTCGAGCGCGAGTACCGCACGCGTCTGAAGTCCTACCTGGAGTCGCAGCTGCGCCAGCTGGAGACCCAGGCCGACGACTCGCTGGCTCCGCCGCGCACTCCGGCCACCGCCTCGCTGCCGCCGTCCCCGGCGCCGTCGATGGCTCCGGCCGGTGCGGGTGCCCCGTCCTACGGCGGCAACCAGTCGATGGGCGGCAACCAGCAGGGCGGCGGCCCGTCCTACGGCGGTGGCCAGCAGCAGATGTCCCCGGCGATGACCCAGCCGATGGCGCCGGTGCGGCCGCAGGGCCAGCAGCCGATGCAGCAGGCCCCGTCGCCGATGCGCGGCTTCCTCATCGACGAGGACGACAACTGACGGGCGTGAGCACGCCATAGGCGTCGGCAGCGTTCAGGGCCGGGCCCCCGGATCTTTCCGGGGGCCCGGCCCTTTGTGCGCCCGGCGCATGGGTGCAGAAACGTTCATCTGTACGTGGGTACGCAACGCCGAAGGCCCGGCCCCGCCAAGATCTTTGGCGGGGCCGGGCCTTTTTACGGGGGCCTTCGTACGGGCTTTCGTGCGAGCAGCGCTGGGCCCGTCGCGCGAGCGCTTACGCCTTGCGGAGGCGGAACGTCAGCTTCAGGGAGTCGTCCGTGAACGGCTCCCCGAACGTGTCGTCCGCCTCACCCGAGGCGAACTCCGTGGCGAGGACTTCATCGGAGATGAGCCCGGAGTGGTCGGACAGGGCCGTGACGACCTCCGCGTCCGGGGAGGTCCAGCGCAGGACGATCCGGTCCGCGACGTCCAGGCCGCTGTTCTTGCGGGCCTCCTGGATGAGCCGGATCGCGTCACGGGCCAGGCCCGCCCGGCGCAGCTCCTCGGTGATCTCCAGGTCCAGGGCGACCGTGGCACCGGACTCGGACGCCACCGACCAGCCCTCGCGCGGGGTCTCCGTGATGATGACCTCGTCCGGGGCGAGCGTCACCGTCTCGCCGTCGACCTCGACGGAGGCCGTGCCCTCGCGCAGGGCCAGGGACAGCGCGGCCGCGTCCGCCTCGGCGACGGCCTTGGCGACCGCTTGGACGCCCTTGCCGAAGCGCTTGCCGAGGGCCCGGAAGTTCGCCTTGGCGGTCGTGTCCACCAGGGAACCGCCGACTTCGGAGAGTGACGCCAGCGAGGAGACGTTGAGCTCCTCGGTGATCTGCGCGCGCAGCTCGGGACCGAGCGTCTCGAAGCCGCTCGCGGCGACGAGCGCGCGGGACAGCGGCTGACGGGTCTTGACGCCCGACTCCGCGCGCGTGGCACGGCCGAGCTCGACCAGGCGGCGTACGAGGAGCATTTGCTTGGAGAGCTCGGGGTCGATCGCCGAGAGGTCGGCCTCGGGCCACGAGGTCAGGTGCACCGACTCCGGGGCATCCGGGGTGACGGGCACGATCAGGTCCTGCCAGACACGCTCCGTGATGAACGGCGTCAGCGGGGCCATCAGGCGCGTGACCGTCTCGACGACCTCGTGCAGGGTGCGCAGCGCCGCCTTGTCGCCCTGCCAGAAGCGGCGGCGCGAGCGGCGGACGTACCAGTTGGAGAGGTTGTCCACGAAGACCGAAAGGAGCTTGCCCGCGCGCTGGGTGTCGTAGCTCTCCAGGGCCTGGGTGACCTGGTCGGTCAGTGCGTGCAGCTCGCTGAGCAGCCAGCGGTCCAGGAGCGGGCGGTCGGCGGGCGCCGGGTCGGCTTCGCTGGGCGCCCACTCGGCGGTACGGGCGTACAGCGCCTGGAAGGCGACCGTGTTCCAGTACGTGAGGAGCGTCTTGCGGACGACCTCCTGGATGGTGCCGTGGCCCACGCGCCGGGCCGCCCAGGGGGAGCCGCCGGCTGCCATGAACCAGCGCACGGCGTCGGCGCCGTGCTGGTCCATGAGCGGGATGGGCTGGAGGATGTTGCCCAGGTGCTTGGACATCTTGCGGCCGTCCTCGGCGAGGATGTGGCCAAGGCAGACCACGTTCTCGTAGGACGACTTGTCGAAGACGAGGGTGCCCACCGCCATCAGCGTGTAGAACCAGCCGCGCGTCTGGTCGATGGCCTCCGAGATGAACTGCGCCGGGTAGCGGCTCTCGAAGAGCTCCTTGTTCTTGTACGGGTAGCCCCACTGCGCGAACGGCATCGAGCCCGAGTCGTACCAGGCGTCGATGACCTCCGGCACGCGCGTGGCCGTCGATCCGCAGCCCTCCTGCGGGCAGGTGAAGGTGACCTCGTCGATGAACGGGCGGTGCGGGTCGAGGTCCGACTGGTCGGTGCCCGTCAGGTCGGAGAGCTCGGCGCGCGAGCCGACGCAGGTGAGGTGGTCCTCCTCGCAGCGCCAGATGGGCAGCGGGGTGCCCCAGTAACGGTTGCGGGAGAGCGCCCAGTCGACGTTGTTGGTCAGCCAGTCGCCGAAGCGGCCGTGCTTGACCGAGTCCGGGAACCAGTTGGTCTTCTCGTTCTCCTGGAGGAGGCGGTCCTTGATGGCCGTGGTGCGGATGTACCAGGAGGGCTGCGCGTAGTAGAGGAGCGCCGTGTGGCAGCGCCAGCAGTGCGGGTAGCTGTGCTCGTACGCGATGTGCCGGAAGAGCAGGCCGCGGTCGTCGAGGTCCTTGGTGAGCGTTTCGTCGGCCTTCTTGAAGAAGACACCGCCCACGAGGGGGACGTCCTCTTCGAAGGTGCCGTCCGGGCGGACCGGGTTCACCACCGGCAGGCCGTACGAGCGGCAGACCTTGAGGTCGTCCTCACCGAAGGCGGGGGACTGGTGGACGAGGCCGGTGCCGTCCTCGGTGGTGACGTAGTCGGCGTTGACGACGTAGTGCGCGGGGGCGGGGAACTCCACGAGGTCGAAGGGGCGCTGGTAGGTCCAGCGCTCCATCTCGGCGCCGGTGAACGTCTGGCCGGTGACCTCCCAGCCCTCGCCGAGTGCCTTCTCGACGAGTGGCTGGGCGACGACCAGCTTCTCTTCACCGTTCGTCGCGACGACGTACGTGACGTCGGGGTGCGCGGCGACCGCGGTGTTGGAGACGAGGGTCCACGGAGTGGTCGTCCACACCAGGAGGGCCGCCTCGTCCGCCAGCGGGCCGCCGGTGAGCGGGAAACGGACGTAGACGGAAGGGTCGACGACCGTCTCGTAGCCCTGCGCGAGCTCGTGGTCGGAGAGGCCCGTGCCGCAGCGCGGGCACCAGGGGGCGACGCGGTGGTCCTGGACGAGGAGGTCCTTGTTGAAGATCTCCTTCAGGGACCACCAGACCGAATCGACGTACTCCGGGTTCATCGTCCGGTATGCGTCGTCGAGGTCGACCCAGTAGCCCATGCGGGTCGTGAGGTCGGCGAAGGCGTCGGTGTGCCGGGTCACGGACTCGCGGCACTTGGCGTTGAACTCGGCGATGCCGTACGCCTCGATGTCCTTCTTGCCGTTGAACCCGAGCTCCTTCTCGACCGCGAGCTCGACCGGGAGGCCGTGGCAGTCCCAGCCGGCCTTGCGGGCGACGTGGTAGCCCCGCATGGTGCGGAAGCGCGGGAAGACGTCCTTGAAGACGCGGGCCTCGATGTGGTGGGCGCCCGGCATGCCGTTGGCGGTCGGCGGTCCCTCGTAGAACACCCATTCGGGGCGGCCCTCGGACTGCTCGAGGCTCTTGGCGAAGATCTTCTGCTCGCGCCAGAAGTCGAGCACGGCGTGCTCAAGGGCGGGCAGGTCGACCTGGGCGGGCACCTGGCGGTACTGCGGTTGCGTGTTCAACGCGCTTCCTCCGGCGGACGATTCCGTTCCGTCGGAGGGACGAGAGCCACTTGTCGCGCTCCCGCGGTACCACCCTCCTTGGCCTTCCTGCTGCGCGGGTGGCGCACGGGAAAGCCCCCTCATTGGGGTTGCGAAGCCGGGTCTACTGGTCCGCTCCGGGCCGAGGCCCGCCGCGGGTGGTTCTTCCGGCGGCTCCGGGGTGATCTTCACGTCGCGCTGGCCCCCGGGCTCACACCGTCCCCGGGTCGCTCATGGCCGCGTACGCCGCTACTCGTCCCCATCCACGCTTCTCGCTGGGCCCAGTGTACGGGGCCGGGGCGGACGCGGCCGACCGGTTATCCGGGCCCGGCCCGGTCGTCTGGGGATATGACACAGGCTCTCAGGCGTGCTGGGGGACCTCGTCCCGGAGGGAGTCGCGGACCATCTTCCGCAGTTCCGGGCTGTCGGTGTGCCCGTGCACGGACACGGCGTGCTCGCTGGCGGCGCGGACCACTTCCTCCTCTTCTCCGGAGATGGCGAGGGTGCAGTGGGTCTCGCTCGGGAATTCTCGGCAGTCGGCTGTCTTGCGCATGATGCACCTTCTTTGATTACGCACCATTTTATGCCGGTTTCGGGCCTCGGAGCGGGCTCATATCCGGTGCCGTCGGGGCCACGGGGGACTGACCCGAATGGCGACATGCGGAGCGTCGGGATCCTGGCCCGCCGTGCCCGGCGGATTACCGGGCCGGGAGCTGGGAAAGACGCATGCATGCTCGTCGCGCGGTGGCCGCGGGGCGGGCGGATCGGGCGGCGTGCCCCGTTGCCGCGGGCCTGGAGTCGATTTATCGTCCCAGCACGATTCGCGAGCAAGATCACAATATGTGAAGGGGCCGCGGCCATGGTGGCGAAGAAGACCGCCGTACAGCAGTCGGCGTCCGGCAGATCCACAGGCGCGGCCGCGGCGACGGCCAAGGATGTGAGCGGAAAGAAGAGCACGCACGGGGCGAAGGCGGCGAAGGCGGCGAAGGCCGTCGGGAAGGCGGACGCGGGGGAGGCGGAGGCAGCACCCGAAGGCGCGGGGAAGAAGGCCGCGGCGAAGAAGGCGGCGGCGAAGAAGCCACCGGCCAAGAAGACCACCGCCAAGAAAGCGACTGCCAAGAAGACCAGCACCAAGAAGACCACTGCCAAGAAGGCCGCCGCCCACGAGGCTGCTGCCGAGGCGGTGGACACCGAGGTCGCCGACGCGGCCTCTCAGAGCGCTGCCAAGAAGGCCGCCCCGGCCAAGAAGGCGGCCCCCAGGAAGAGCGCGGCGAAGAAGAGCACGGCCAAGAAGAGCACGGCCAAGAAGAGCACGGCCAAGGAGACGGCCGCGTCCGCGGCCGAGGATGCGGCTGAGGCCGCGGAGACGACGGGAGCCACGACGGTGGTTGCGAAGAAGACTCCGGGCACGGCGACAGCAGCGAAGACGCCGACGGCGGTGCCCAAGGCACGGGCGGACGCGGCGGCGCCGGGCGAGCTCGCGGTGCGGCCCGGCGAGGACCCCTGGACCCCCGCGGAGGTCGCGGAGGCCCGGACCGAACTCCAGAGCGAGGTGCTGCGGCTGCGCAGCGAGATCGTGGCCTCCGAGGACTCCCTCGCCGGGCTGATGCGGGACTCCGGAGACGGTGCGGGCGACGACGACGCGGACACCGGCACGAAGAACATCACGCGGGAGCACGAGATGGCGCTGGCCGCCAACGCGCGCGAGATGCTCCTGCAGACCGAGCGCGCCCTGGAGCGCCTGGACGCGGGGACGTACGGTCTCTGCGAGAACTGCGGCAATCCGATCGGCAAGGCGCGGATGCAGGCGTTCCCGCGCGCGACGCTGTGCGTGGAGTGCAAGCAGAAGGAGGAACGGCGCTACTGAGCACAGCCTGGGCGCCGGGAGGCGTACACGTGTGCCGTACCCTCGTCCCCAGTCAGGTACCTAGGTTGAGGGACTCACGTGGCAGAGGCGGAGCGCATCATCGGTACGCCGGACATTCCTGAGGCGGCAGGGGCGGAGCCGGAGGACTCCGGGGCGGCGGCGGAGAAGCCCGGCGAGTCCGGTGCCGTCGCGGATCAGGACGGGCAGCAGGCCAAGGGCGGGCGCAGGATCGCCGTGCTCTTCGCGGTGGCCGTCTTCGCGTACGCCCTGGACCTGATCAGCAAGATGATCGTGGTGGCGAAGCTGGAGCACCACGAGCCGATCGAGCTCGTCGGCGACTGGCTGCGCCTCTCCGCCATCCGGAACGCCGGCGCCGCCTTCGGCTTCGGCGAGGCCTTCACGGTGATCTTCACCTGTATCGCGGCGGCGGTCATCGTGGTCATCGCCCGCCTCGCCCGCAAGCTGTACAGCCTGCCGTGGGCCATCGCGCTCGGCCTGCTGCTCGGCGGCGCGCTGGGCAACCTCACCGACCGCCTGTTCCGGGCGCCCGGCGTCTTCGAGGGTGCGGTGGTCGACTTCATCGCCCCGAAGGGCTTCGCGGTCTTCAACCTCGCGGACTCGGCGATCGTCTGCGGCGGCTTCCTGATCGTGCTGCTCTCCTTCCGCGGCCTCGACCCGGACGGCACCGTCCACAAGGACTGATCCCTTGGGGCGCCCGGAGTCCGGGCCCCCTGCGGGAGCCTGTGGTGCGGGAGTGTCGGTGCGCTCCTGCATACTCAATGGGTGAGCACGATTCCCGAGATCCGAACCCTGCCCGTGCCGGACGGCCTGGAAGGCGAGCGCGTCGACGCCGCCATCTCGCGCATGTTCGGGTTCTCCCGTACGAAGGCCGCCGAGCTCGCCGCGGCGGGGAAGGTCTCGGTCGACGGCTCGGTGGTCGGCAAGTCCGAGCGGGTGCACGGCGGCGCCTGGCTGGAAGTGGAGATGCCGCAGGCGCCCGCTCCGGTGCAGATCGTCGCCGAGCCCGTCGAGGGCATGGAGATCGTGCATGACGACGACGACATCGTCGTGATCGTCAAGCCCGTCGGCGTCGCCGCGCACCCGAGCCCGGGCTGGACCGGGACGACCGTGATCGGCGGCCTCGCGGCAGCCGGTTACCGCATCTCCACCTCCGGTGCCGCCGAGCGCCAGGGCATCGTGCACCGTCTGGACGTGGGCACGTCCGGCCTGATGGCGGTCGCCAAGTCGGAGCGCGCGTACACCTCGCTGAAGCGTCAGTTCAAGGAGCGCACGGTCGACAAGCGCTACAACGCGCTGGTGCAGGGCCACCCCGACCCGATGAGCGGCACCATCGACGCCCCCATCGGCCGCCACCCGAACCACGACTACAAGTGGGCGGTCACGGCCGAGGGCAAGCCCTCCGTCACGCACTACGACCTCATCGAGGCGTTCCGGGCGGCCTCGCTGCTCGACATCAAGCTGGAGACGGGCCGCACGCACCAGATCCGCGTGCACATGGCGGCGCACCGCCACCCCTGCGTGGGCGACCTGACGTACGGCGCGGACCCGACGCTCGCCAAGCGCCTCGGCCTCACGCGCCAGTGGCTGCACGCCGTCCGGCTCGGCTTCGAGCACCCGGGCGACGGCCAGTGGGTGGAGTTCGAGAGCCAGTACCCCGACGACCTGCAGCAGGCGCTCGACCGGGTGCGGGCGGAGAGCTCGTGACCGGTGTGACCGGCGTGACGATCCGGGTCGCGGAGAGCACCGACGACCTGGAGTCCTGTTTCGCGGTCCGCAAGGACGTCTTCGTGGCCGAGCAGCAGGTGCCGGAAGAGCTGGAGTACGACGCGTACGACGCGGGGGCGGTGCACGTCCTGGCCGTGCGTGAGGACGGTGTCCCCGTGGGCACGGGCCGGCTCCTGACCGGCGCCGCCGCCGCCGTGAAGAACGGCGGGGACGCCACGGTGGGCGCGCTCGGCCGGCTCGCGGTGACGCGGGCCGCGCGCGGACTCGGCGTCGGGGCCTGCCTGGTCCGGGCCATCGAGGACGCGGCACGCGCGCGCGGCCTGACCGCCGTGGACCTGCACGCGCAGACCCACGCCCTGGGCTTCTACGAGCGCCTCGGCTACGAGGTGTACGGGCCGGAGTTCCCCGACGCGGGCATCCCGCACCGGGCCATGCGCAAGCCGCTGGTGAGCCAGGGCCCTGTCTAGCGCCGGCGCCGCCGCGTACAGGACGACGACAGGCATTGATCCGGTTGGCGGGGAAGGCGTGGCAGGGTTGAGGTCTTGATCGTTCAAGTCTCGACCGCCGGAGGGCGCAACCCGTGGATCAACTGGCACTGGTGCTCATCCTGCTGCTCGGTGCCGTCATCACCGTGCCGCTGGGCGACCGGCTCGGACTGCCCGCGCCGGTCCTGATGACGCTGGCGGGGATCGGCATGGCACTGCTGCCGTTCGTGCCCAACGTCGAGATCCCGCCCGACTTCATCCTGCCGCTGGTGCTGCCGCCGCTGCTCTACGCCTCCGTGCAGCGCACCTCCTGGCGGCAGTTCACGGCCAACATCCGGCCCATCCTCCTGCTCGCCGTGGCGCTGGTCTTCGTCACCACGGCGGCGGTCGCCGCGATGGCCAACGCCATAGTGCCGGGGCTGCCGATCGCGGCGGCCGTGGCGCTGGGGGCGCTGGTGGCGCCGCCCGACCCCGTCGCCGCGACGGCGGTCGCCGGATCCCTCGGGCTGCCGCGCAGGCTCGTGTCGATCCTGGAGGGCGAGGGGCTCTTCAACGACGTCACGGCCATCGTGCTCTACCACGTGGCGATCGCGGCGGCGATGAGCGGCACCTTCTCCCTGCCGTCCGCCGCGGGCCTGCTGGTGCTGTCCGGCGTGGTCGCCGTCGCCGTCGGCCTCGTGCTCGGCTGGCTCACCAACAAGCTCATGGGGCTGCTCGGCGACGCCACCCTGCAGACCGGCCTGACGCTCCTCGTGCCGTTCGTCAGCTATGTGCTCGCCGAGGAGCTGCTCGGCTCCGGCGTGCTCGCCGTCCTGACCACCGCGCTCTACCTCGCGGAGAACGCCGTCGACGCCGACGACGTGCTCGGGCGGATCACCGGGCAGACCTTCTGGCAGATCGTCGACACCCTGGTCACGGGAATCGCGTTCGGGCTCATCGGCCTCGAACTGCACAACGTCTTCGGCATCGCGAAGGGCCACCAGTGGCAGATGTACGGCTGGGGCGCGGCGATCGTCGCCGTCGTGGTCGGCGTACGACTGCTCTGGCTGCTGCCCGCGACCTGGCTGGCCAAGCGGCTGCACAAGCGGCGGGACGTCGACGAGGAGATCCCGACCACCTGGCGCGAGACCGTCGTCATGTGGTGGTCGGGGATGCGCGGAGTGGCATCGGTCGCGCTCGCGCTCGCCATCCCGCTCAAGACGGACGACGGGTCTCCGTTCCCCGCCCGTGAGGAGATCATCTTCATCGCGTTCTGCGTGATCATGGCGACCCTCGTCGTTCAGGGGCTCACGCTGCCCTGGCTGGTGCGCAAGCTCAACGTGCAGGCCGACGCCGGCGCGGAGCGCGAGCTGGAACGCACGCTCGCGCTCCGCGCGGCCAAGGCCGCCAAACGGCGCCTCAAGGAGATCGAGGACGTCGAGGAGCTCCCGGAGGACCTCTCCGAGCGGCTGCAGCGCGGCGCGCTCGACATCGGCGCCAGGATCAGCCCGGATCTCCTCGACGACGAGCGGCGCGCACGGTACGCCAAGCGCGTCGACCGGCTGAAGGCGGTCCAGCGCATCCAGCGCGAGATGATGTCGGCCGCCCGCCACGAGGTCCTCTCGGCGCGCAGCGAACCCGGCGCCGACCCCGAGGTCGTCGACCGGGTCCTGCGCCACCTCGACGTACGCAGCCTGCGGTGAGCGGCGGGCCCGCGGACGTCAGCCGCGCCCCGTCCGCGGCACGTCCGGCGAGAACGGATCGTGCCGCGGACGGTGGCCGTTGTTCAGGGGTTCGACGGCCGAGACGGTGGTGACCCGCGGCAGCGCGTAGGAATGGTGCTCGGTGAGCCAGCGGACCATCTGCTCGCGCACCGTGACCCGCACCGTCCATATGTCGTCCGCGTCCTTCGCGGTGACCAGGGCACGGACCTGGATCGTGCTCGTCGTGGTGTCCGTGACCGCGAGGCCCCAGTCCCGGCCGTCCCACGCCGCGCAGTCGCGCAGGATGTCGTGGAGATGTTCGCGCATCAGCGCGATCGGGGCCGTGTGGTCCAGCTGGAAGAAGACGGTGCCGGTCATCTCGGCGCCGCCCCGCGACCAGTTCTCGAACGGCTTCGCGGTGAAGTACGAGACCGGCATGGTGATCCGGCGCTCGTCCCAGGTGCGGACGGTCAGGAAGGTCAGGGTGATCTCGTCGACCGTGCCCCACTCGCCGTCCACCACCACCGTGTCCCCGAGCCGCACCATGTCGCCGAAGGCGATCTGCAGCCCGGCGAAGAGGTTGCCGAGGGTGGACTGGGCGGCGACACCGGCGACGATGCCGAGAATGCCCGCGGAGGCGAGCAGCGAGGCCCCGGCCGCCTGCATGGCGGGGAAGGTCAGGAGCATCGCGGCCGCGGCCACGACGCCGACGATCGCGGTGACCACCCGCTGGATGAGGGTCACCTGCGTACGCACCCGGCGGACCCGGGCCGGGTCCCGGTGCATGGCGGCGTAGCGCGCGTAGGACGACTCGACGACGGCCGCCGCGATCCGCACCACCAGCCAGGCGGTGGAGCCGATGAGGACGAGGCCGAGGGCCCGGCCGATCAGCGCCGAGTGGTCCTTGGCGAGCTCTGCCTGGGCATAGGACCCTCTCAGCAGCGCGGCGCACAGGACGACTTGCAGGGGGACGCGGCCACGGCGCAGCAGGCCCCAGAGCGGGGTCTCGTGGTGCCGTTCGTCGGCCCGGCGCAACAGGACGTCGACCAGCCAGCCGACGATCACCGTGAGCACGACCGAGCCGCCGACCACGATCAACGGACGCAGTACGTTCTCCATGCCTCCGAGCGTAGGGGTACGCGCCAAATGGCACGATGGCCCCATGAACATCATGCTTTTCCACTCGACGTACGGGCTGCGGCCCGCGGTGCACGCGGCGGCGGAGCGCCTGCGCGCCGCGGGGCACGAGGTGTGGACCCCCGATCTCTTCGAGGGCCGCGTCTTCGACGACGTCGAGGAAGGAAGGGCCTTCCAGGAGGAGCTCGGCAAGGACGAGATCCTGAAGCGGGCGATCCTCGCCGCCGCGCCCTACTCCGAGCGCGGTCTGGTCTACGCCGGCTTCGCACTCGGCGCCGCCACCGCCCAGACCCTCGCCCTCGGCGACGCGAAGGCGCGCGGCCTGCTGCTCCTGCACGGCACCTCCGACATCGCGGAGAACGCGGCCGTGGACGAGCTGCCGGTGCAGCTGCACGTCGCCGAGCCCGACCCGTTCGAGTCCGACGACTGGCTGAGCGCCTGGTACCTGCGGATGGGCCGGGCCGGTGCCGACGTGGAGGTCTACCGCTACGCGGGCGCCGGGCACCTCTACACCGACCCGGACCTCGACGACTACGACGCCGAGGCCACGGAGGCGACGTGGCGCACGGCGCTCGGCTTCCTGGAGACGCTCTAGGATCCGTCAGAAGGGCCCTGGCCGTCGCCGCGCGTCAGCGGACCGGGGCGTCCGCCCGCTCGGTCTTCTGCGTGCCGCTGCGGGTGCGGTACGAGCGGAGCCAGGACGAGGTCGCCTCGGGGTCGGTCCGGTCGGAGACCGCGTAGTAGTCCATCTGCGAGCGCTCGGCGGTGACGTCGAGGACCCCGTAGCCGTGCGAGTCCATGTCCAGCCACTTCACGTGGCGGTTGGCGGCCTTGATGGCGCCCGCGGCCACGAGGGACACCGTGTGCGGGGCGACATGAAGCATGTCGTCGATGTTGTCGGAGCTCACCGACGTGACGACGAACTCGGTCGCGGCGGACGCCGAGAAGGGGTACGTGGCGGCCTTGACCGGCACGTCGTTCGCCCAGGCCATGTGGATGTCGCCGGTGAGGAAGACGGTGTTCTGGATCTTGTTGTCGCGCAGGTGGGCGATGAGTTCCTTGCGGTCGTCCGTGTACCCGTCCCACTGGTCCGCGTTGATGGCCAGGCCCTCCTTGGGCAGGCCGAGCAGCTCGGCGAGGGGCTCAAGGAGGTGGGCGGGCAGCGAGCCGAAGGCGACCGGCGAGATCATCACCGAGGTGCCGACCAGCTTCCAGGCCGCGTCCGAGGCGGCCAGGCCCGCCTTCAGCCAGTCGAGCTGGGCCCGGCCCGTGATCGTGCGGTCCGGGTCGTCGACCTCGCCGCTGCCGAACCCCGCCTGCTCGGAGCGGAAGGACCGCAGGTCGAGCAGGTGCAGGTCGGCGAGCTTGCCGTAGCGGACGCGGCGGTAGACGGTGCCCTCGGTCGAGGGGCGTACGGGCATCCACTCGAAGTACGCCTGCTTCGCCGCGGCCACGCGCCGGGCCCAGTCGCCCTCGGTCTCGGGCGAGTGGTTCACCGCGCCGCCCGACCAGGCGTTGTCGGCGAACTCGTGGTCGTCCCAGATCGCGACGACCGGGTGCGTGGCGTGCATCGCCTGCGCGTCCGGGTCGGTCTTGTGGACGCCGTGCCGGGTGCGGTAGTCGGCGAGCGTCCTGATCTCGTGCTTCGGCTCGTGCTGACGTACGACGTTCTCGGCGGAGGGGTACTCGCCGCTCCGGTACTCGTAGATGTAGTCGCCGAGGTGGAGGACCGCGTCGAGTTCGGCGCGGGCCGCGAGGTGGCGGTAGGGGGAGAAGTGGCCGGCCTCCCAGTTGGCGCAGGACACCACGCCGAAGCGGACGCCGTGCGCGGAGGCGTCGTGCGCGGGGGTGGTGCGGGTGCGGCCCACGGGGGAGTGCACCTCCCCTACGGAGAAGCGGAAGTAATAGGTGGTCGCCTGGTGAAGGCCCCTTACGTCGGCCTTGACGGTGTGGTCCGACTCCGCCCGCGCGGTGGTGCTGCCGCGGCCGACGACCCGGGTGAAGCCCTTGTCCTCGGCTATCTCCCAGCTCACCTCGGTGTCGGGCCCCTCGCCCGAGCCCGGCGCGGCTTCGGAGGTGGGCGTCACGCGGGTCCACAGGAGGACGCCGTCGGGCAGGGGGTCGCCCGAGGCGACTCCGTGGTGGAAGGCGGGTCTGTCGGCGGCGTGCGCGGGTAGGGAGGCGAGCGGCGCGGCGAGCGCGGCGCCGGCGGCCGCGGCCTTGACGACCGTACGGCGGCTGGGCGCCGGGGAGTTGAGCGACGACTGAAGATCGTTTCGACTGGTCACGGGCGATCACGATACTGAGCGGTAATCGCGCGAGGGGGGCGAACCCGATAAGTCCGCCCCCCCTGTCGGGGTGATCAGCCCGCTACTTCGTGACGCCCGCCTTCTTCAGCGCGGCCTTCCAGGCGTCGGCGGTCTTCGGCGTATCGACCACCTTGTCGTTGATCTTGATGGTGGGAGTGGACTCCACGCCCTTGGCCGACTGGAAGGAGTCACTCATCTTCATGGCCCAGGGGTCGAACGTGCCCTTCTTGACGGCGCTCTGGAACTTCTTGTTGTTCTTGAGGGCGTCCACCGTGTTCGCCACCTTGATCAGGTACTCGTCCTTCGCGAAGTCATCGTTGGACTCCTGGGGGTGATACTTCGCCGAGTACAGGGCGGACTTGTACTCCAGGAACGCGTCGGGGCTGATGTCCAGGGCGGCACCGAGAGCGCTGAGGGCGTTCTTCGAGCCTTCGCCCGGGAGGTTGTTGTCGAGGAACGTCCCGATCGTGAAGGTCAGCTTGTAGTCGCCGTCCTTCATGCCCTTCTCGACCGCGCTGCCGATGGACTGCTCCATGGCCGCGCAGCCGGGGCAGCGCGGGTCCTCGTACAGGTGCACCGTGTTCTTGCCGGCGGACTTGCCGATCGTGACCGTGGTGCCGTCCTTGCCCGAGGAGTTGGCCGGGGCGACCACCTTCGCGTCGGCGGCCTCTTCCCAGTAACCGGGCTTGTTGGACTGCATCACGGCGTAGCCGACGCCGCCGGCTATCGCGAGGACACCGACGATGGCGGCGCCGACGATGGCGGCGCGCTTGCGCTTCTCCCGCTTGCGCTCGGCTTCCTGCTGGGCGCGGATCCGCTCGCGGGCGGCGGACTTGGCGGCCTGGCTGTTGCGCTTGCTCATGATCTTTTCTCCGTGTGGATGACTGCGTGGGGGTGCTGTGCTCAGGCGTGGACGGCCGAGCACGGCGGTCCACGCCGCCCCACGAAGTGCACGAGCAGCCGCGTGCGCGCCGCCGGGACCCGGCGCTCGGGGCGCGACAGGCGGCGTACGGGCAGCCGGGACGTGGTGACCGCGGCGACCGCGATCAGCAGGGGCCGGAACGTGGCGGCGCCGACCGCGCGCAGCAGCTGGGCCAGGGCCCGCTCGCCCCTGCGCAGCCAGGCCGCCGCGAGGAGGCCCACGCCGACGTGCGCCGCGAGCAGCAGCCAGGCGGCGCCCGGGTCCGCGTCGGCGAGCAGCGCGGCGGCGCCGTGCCCCTCGGCGGTCATCCGGGCCAGCGGGGTCCCCACGGGCGCCCCGCCGCACAGCACGTCGAAGCCGACGGCGCGCAGCGGGCCCGCGACGGGGCCGCCGGCCTCGCCGTAACAGACGTGCTGGCCCGCGGTGAAGACCGTGTCGGCGGCCAGCTCCAGGGGGATGAGCAGGGCGGCGATCCGTCCGTAGCCGCGCTCCGCCCCCGCCGTCGCGTACGCGACGGCGAAGACGGCGGCGGTGATCGCCGCGACGGTGGCCGGCGGCAAGGGGGCACGGGACAGCAGCACGTGGGACGCGGCGGAGAGCGTCACGACGAGCGCCGTGAAGAGTGCCGCGCGCACGGCTCTGAGCTGTATCCCGGACATGTCCATCGCCGAGGAGTGTGCCATGTGTTCCTGTGGGAGGTCCCTGAAGGGGGCCAGGCCCCCATGGCCCCCGGGCGTCTACAGGCCCGGGATCCGGCCGTTGCGGAAGAGGTCGACGAAGATCTGGTGGTCCGCCCGCGCGCGTGCCCCGTAGGTGTGCGCGAAGTCCACGAGCAGCTCCCCGAAGCCGTCCTCGTCGGCCGCGATGGCCGCGTCGATGGCGCGCTCGGTGGAGAACGGCACCAGGTCCGAGTGGCCGCTCTCGTCGTCCGCCGCGGCGTGCATCGTGGCCGTGGCGCGGCCGAGGTCGGCGACGACCGAGGAGATCTCCTCCAGGTCGTCGATGTCCGACCAGTCCAGGTCCACCGCGTACGGGGACACTTCGGCGACCAGCTGGCCGGTGCCGTTCAGCTCGGTCCAGCCCAGCCACGGGTCGGCGTGCGCCTGCAGCGCGCGCTGCGAGATGACCGTGCGGTGCCCCTCGTGCTGGAAGTAGCCGCGGATGGCCGGATCCGTGATGTGGCGCGAGACGGCGGGGGTCTGCGCCTGCTTGAGATAGATCACGACGTCGTTCTCCAGGGCGTCGCTGTTGCCCTCCAGGAGGATGTTGTACGACGGCAGGCCCGCGGAGCCGATGCCGATGCCGCGCCGGCCGACGACGTCCTTCACGCGATAGGAGTCGGGGCGGGTGAGCGAGGACTCCGGCAGCGTCTCCAGATAGCCGTCGAAGGCGGCGAGCACCTTGTACCGCGTGGCGGCGTCGAGCTCGATGGAGCCGCCGCCCGGCGCGAAGCGGCGCTCGAAGTCACGGATCTCCGTCATCGAGTCCAGGAGGCCGAAGCGGGTCAGGGAGCGGGCGTCGCGCAGCGCGTCCAGGAGGGGGCCCTCGGCCGTGTCCAGCGTGAAGGGCGGCACCTCGTCGCTCTTGGCGCCCGTCGCCAGGTCGTGGATCCGCTCCCGGTAGGCCGCGGCGTAGGTCCGCACGAGGGCGGTGATCTGGTCGTCGCCGAGCGCCTTGGTGTAGCCGATCAGGGCCACGGAGGCGGCGAAGCGCTTCAGGTCCCAGGTGAAGGGGCCGACGTACGCCTCGTCGAAGTCGTTCACGTTGAAGATCAGGCGGCCCTGGGCGTCCATGTACGTGCCGAAGTTCTCCGCGTGCAGGTCGCCGTGGATCCACACCCGGCCGGTGCGCTCGTCCAGGTAGGGACCGCCGTGCTGTTCGCGCTCCTGGTCGGCGTAGAAGAGGCAGGCCGTGCCGCGGTAGAACGCGAAGGCGGAGGCGGCCATCTTCCGGAACTTCACCCGGAACGCGGCGGGGTCCGCGGCGAGCAGCTCGCCGAACGCGGTGTCGAAGACGGCGAGGATCTGCTCGCCGCGCTGCTCAGCAGTGGGCTGCGGGACCGACATCGCTGGGTGCCTCCTGGTACAGGGTGGTGCGTGACATGGGGACGGATGCTCCGCCCCCGGCGGGACAGATGTTCCGCCCCTTCAACGGTTGACCGTACTCCCGAGTGCCCGACGGCTGTCAGTGCCCCGGATTAGACTTCCACGCTGTCCCCCCAGACTGTCCGCAGCCTGTCGCCCAGCGTTCTCCGGAGGCCTTCCGCCGTGACCAAGCCGCCCTTCACGCACCTGCACGTCCACACGCAGTACTCGCTTCTGGACGGTGCCGCGCGGCTCAAGGACATGTTCGCCGCGTGCAATGAAATGGGCATGTCGCACATCGCGATGTCCGACCACGGCAACCTGCACGGGGCGTACGACTTCTTCCACTCGGCGCAGAAGGCGGGCGTGACGCCGATCATCGGGATCGAGGCGTATGTGGCGCCGGAGTCGCGGCGCAACAAGCGGAAGATCCAGTGGGGCCAGCCGCACCAGAAGCGCGACGACGTCTCGGGTTCGGGTGGTTATACGCACAAAACGATCTGGGCGGCGAACCAGACGGGACTGCACAACCTGTTCAAGCTCTCCTCGGACGCCTATGCCGAGGGCTGGCTGCAGAAGTGGCCCCGCATGGACAAGGAGACGATCTCCCAGTGGTCGGAGGGGCTGATCGCCTCGACCGGCTGTCCCTCGGGCGAGCTGCAGACGCGTCTTCGGCTCGGGCAGTTCGACGAGGCGTTGCAGGCGGCTTCCGACTACCAGGACATCTTCGGCAAGGACCGGTATTTCCTGGAGCTGATGGACCACGGCATCGAGATCGAGCGCCGGGTCCGGGACGGTCTCCTGGAGGTCGGCAAGAAGCTGGGCATCCCGCCGCTGGTCACCAACGACTCGCACTACACCTACGCGCACGAGTCGACGGCGCACGACGCCCTGCTGTGCATCCAGACCGGCAAGAACCTCTCCGACCCGGACCGCTTCCGCTTCGACGGCACCGGTTACTACCTGAAGTCGACGGACGAGATGTACGCCATCGACTCCTCCGACGCCTGGCAGGAGGGGTGCAGGAACACGCTCCTGGTGGCCGAGCAGATCGACACCACGGGGATGTTCGAGAAGCGCGACCTGATGCCGAAGTTCGAGATCCCGGAGGGCTTCACCGAAGTCACCTGGTTCCAGGAGGAGGTCCGCCGCGGCATGGAGCGCCGCTACCCGGGCGGCGTCCCGGAGGACCGCCAGCAGCAGGCCCAGTACGAGATGGACATCATCATCCAGATGGGCTTCCCCGGGTACTTCCTCGTGGTCGCCGACTTCATCATGTGGGCCAAGAACAACGGCATCGCGGTCGGCCCCGGCCGAGGCTCCGCGGCCGGCTCGATCGTCGCGTACGCGATGGGCATCACCGACCTCGACCCGATCACGCACGGCCTGATCTTCGAGCGGTTCCTCAACCCGGAGCGCGTCTCCATGCCCGACGTCGACATCGACTTCGACGAGCGCAGGCGCGTCGAGGTGATCAGGTACGTGACCGAGAAGTACGGCGCCGACAAGGTCGCCATGATCGGCACGTACGGCAAGATCAAGGCGAAGAACGCCATCAAGGACTCCGCGCGCGTGCTCGGATATCCGTACGCGATGGGCGACCGCCTCACCAAGGCCATGCCCGCCGACGTCCTCGGCAAGGGCATCGACCTCTCCGGCATCACCGACCCCAAGCACCCGCGCTACAGCGAGGCGGGCGAGATCCGGGGGATGTACGAGAACGAGCCGGACGTGAAGAAGGTCATCGACACCGCCAAGGGCGTCGAGGGCCTGGTCCGGCAGATGGGCGTGCACGCGGCCGGCGTGATCATGTCCAGCGAGCCGATCGTGGACCACGCCCCGCTCTGGACGAGGCACACCGACGGCGTGACGATCACGCAGTGGGACTATCCCCAGTGCGAGTCGCTCGGCCTGCTCAAGATGGACTTCCTGGGCCTGCGCAACCTCACCATCATGGACGACGCCGTCAAGATGGTGCGCAACGACAAGGGCATCGACCTGGAGATGCTCTCGCTCCCGCTCGACGACCCGAAGACCTTCGAACTGCTCTGCCGCGGTGAGACGCTCGGCGTCTTCCAGTTCGACGGCGGCCCGATGCGTTCGCTGCTCCGCCAGATGCAGCCCGACAACTTCGAGGACATTTCCGCCGTCTCGGCCCTGTACCGGCCGGGCCCGATGGGCATGAACTCGCACATCAACTACGCCGAGCGCAAGAACGGCCGCCAGGAGATCACGCCGATCCACCCGGAGCTCGAAGAGCCCCTGAAGGAGACGCTCGGTCTGACCTACGGCCTCATCGTGTACCAGGAGCAGGTGCAGAAGGCCGCGCAGATCATCGCCGGCTACTCGCTCGGTGAAGCCGACATCCTGCGCCGCGTGATGGGCAAGAAGAAGCCCGAGGAGCTGGAGAAGAACTTCGTCCTCTTCCAGGCCGGCGCCCGGAAGAACGGCTACTCGGACGCCGCGATCCAGGCCCTGTGGGACGTCCTGGTCCCCTTCGCCGGATACGCGTTCAACAAGGCGCACTCCTCCGCGTACGGCCTGGTCACCTACTGGACCGCCTACCTGAAGGCGAACTACCCGGCCGAGTACATGGCGGCGCTGCTCACCTCGGTCAAGGACGACAAGGACAAGTCGGCCGTCTACCTCAACGAGTGCCGCCGCATGGGGATCAAGGTCCTCCCGCCGAACGTGAACGAGTCCGTGCACAACTTCGCCGCCCAGGGTGACGACGTGATCCTGTTCGGCCTGGAGGCCGTCCGCAACGTCGGTACGAACGTGGTGGAGTCGATCATCCGCTCGCGCAAGGCGAAGGGGAAGTTCACCTCCTTCCCCGACTACCTCGACAAGGTCGAGGCCACCGCCTGCAACAAGCGCACCACGGAGTCGCTGATCAAGGCGGGCGCCTTCGACACCATGGGGCACACCCGCAAGGGCCTGACCGCGCAGTACGAGCCGATGATCGACAACGTCGTCGCGGTCAAGCGCAAGGAGGCCGAGGGCCAGTTCGACCTCTTCGGAGGGATGGGCGACGAGTCCGGCGGCGACGAGCCGGGCTTCGGACTCGACGTGGAGTTCTCCGAGGACGAGTGGGAGAAGACCTACCTGCTCGCCCAGGAGCGGGAGATGCTCGGCCTGTACGTCTCCGACCACCCGCTGTTCGGCCTGGAGCACGTGCTCTCCGACAAGGCGGACGCGGGCATCGGCCAGCTCACCGGCGGTGACTTCTCCGACGGCTCGGTCGTGACCATCGGCGGCATCATCTCGGGCCTGCAGCGCAAGATGACCAAGCAGGGCAACGCCTGGGCGATCGCCACGGTGGAGGACCTCGCGGGATCCATCGAGTGCATGTTCTTCCCGGCGACCTACCAGCTGGTGTCGACCCAGCTGGTCGAGGACGCCGTGGTGTTCGTCAAGGGACGCCTCGACAAGCGCGAGGACGTGCCGCGGCTCGTCGCGATGGAGATGCAGGTCCCCGACCTGTCGAACGCGGGCACCAACGCGCCCGTGGTGATCACCATTCCGACCGTCAAGGTGAGCCCGCCGATGGTCACCCGCCTCGGCGAGGTCCTCAGCCACCACCGGGGCAACAGCGAGGTGCGGATCAAGCTCCAGGGCGCGCAGAAGACCACCGTGCTGCGGCTCGACCGGCACCGCGTGAAGCCGGACCCGGCGCTCTTCGGCGATCTGAAGGTGCTCCTCGGCCCGTCCTGCCTCACGGGGTGAGGCGCCCGGGCCCGCGGACCGGTCCGCCCGCACGCGCCAGGGCGGTCTGAGAGCCTGTGTCATGAGGGGCGCACCCGTCACCGGGTGCGCCCCTCATGTGTGCCTCAATACGCGTCAGTTGCCTCAGTTGTGGCCGAAGCGACGCTGGTGCTTACGCGCAACATCCGCCGGGCTGCCCTGAGCCTGCGACTGCATCGGCGACTGGGCCTCCGTCGCCGTCGACTTGGCCTGCTCCTGCGCCTGCTCGGCCTGCGAGGCGCGGTCCTGCGGGCTGCCCTGCTTGCGATTCTTGTTCTTGGCCATAGTGATCTTCCTCCTGGGGGGATCGGGGGGCCAGACGCGACCAGATTCACATATGGCGGCAAGGTGTGCATTTCGGGGAATTACCGTGCGTAATACGGCCTGTCGGCGAACGATCCGCCGATGCGCCACGCCGAAGATCGAGTTCCGGCCGTTAACCTTCGCCCGGTCGGGCAGACTCGAAGGGAACCCGACGCGGACCCGCACCCCTGATTCGTTGCCCTTACAGGGTGTCTTCGTGGGCCTTCGAGGGAACGTCCAGAGACCTCCGGGCACTGTTCTGGAACCACCAGGCACGTCGCACTGTTCTGGAACCTCCAGGCACGCCAGGGAACCTCCAGGGAAAGAGGGTGGACCGCGTGGATCGCTGCATCGTCCTGGTGGACGCCGGGTATCTGCTGGGTGCCGCCGCGAGCCTCCTCGCGGGCGAACCGTCCAGGTCCCGGATCACCGTCGATCACACCGCCCTGATCCAGGGCCTGCGCGAGCGCGCGGAATCGGACACCGAGCGCCCCCTGCTGCGCATCTACTGGTTCGACGGGGCCCCTGACCGCGTGCCGCAGCCCGAGCACCGGCGGTTGCGCGTCATGCCCCGGGTGACGGTCCGGCTCGGCGCCCTGACCCGCAGCGACGGCCGGTGGGCGCAGAAGGGCGTGGACGCCGCGATGCACGCCGAGCTGACCGAGCTGGCCCGCAACCGCGCCTGCTCCGACGTCGTGCTCGTCACCGGCGACGGCGACCTGCTCCCCGGCATGATGGCCGCCAAGGAGCACGGCGTCGCCGTCCACCTGTGGGCCGTGCAGGCCGCCGACGGCGACTACAACCAGTCCGAGGACCTGGTCGCCGAGGCCGACGAGCGGCGCGTCCTCGACCGGGCCTGGATCACCCAGGCCGTCCGCCCCAAGGAGCTCACCGGCAGCTGCGCCCCGCCGCCCGTGCCGCGCCCCGAGATCGCCGCGATCCTCTCCGCGCCGCTGCCGGAGTCCGCGCTCGCCGCCGCCGCACAGCACGCCGGGACGGACGCCCCCGACCGGCACGCCGAGCCCGCCGCCAACGGCCGCCCGGACGGCGGCGAGCACCGCATCGCCACGGCCAAGGGCGTGCCCACCCCCAAGGACCTGGCCGCCCTGCGCGGTCCCGGCACCCAGGCCGCGCAGCACCCCACGAACGCGACACTGCGCTGGTCCTCCGACAAGGGCTGGGTCGAGCGCCCCGGCGGCGCGGCCGAGGGCCCCGAGGCCGCCGCCCTGCCCACCCTCGCCCAGCTGACGACCGCCGAGCAGCGCTGGGCCGACCGCGAGGAGGACATCACCACCGTCGGCGGCGACCCCTTCGAGGTGGGCCAGGTGTTCGCACGGCGCTGGATGGCGCGGCTCCCGGAACAGCACAACCTGCAGAAGCTGTCGACGATGTACCCGCGCATCCCGCACCGCGTCGACGGGGAGCTGCTCCGCTACGCGGCACGGTTCGGGCTGCTCGCCCACAAGGACGACCAGATCGACGAGCACGACCGGTACGCGATCAGGGCGGGCTTCTGGCGCGAGATCGACGTGCGGACGGCCGCCGAGCACGCGCCCGCGGGGGACCGGACCGGTGACTGACACGGGACGTACGGGGCGCCCCGGACGTCGCGCGCGCCCACCGACCCCGTAGGCTCGTCCTTCGTGAGTACGCGCCCGGCACCGGCAGTCCGACAGGGACTCCGTCAGGAACACGGCAGCGACGCCGTCTGCGCGGTGCGCGACCTGGTGAAGACCTACCCGGCCGCCCGCGCCCGGCGCGGCAGGCCCGCGACCCCCGAGATCCGCGCCACCGACGGCATCCGCCTGACGGTGGAACGCGGCGAGATCTTCGGCCTGCTCGGCCCCAACGGCGCGGGCAAGTCCACCCTCGTACGCCAGCTGACCGGCCTGATGCGGCCCGACAGCGGGAGCGTCGAGATCCTCGGCCACGACATCGTGCGCCACCCCGAGCGGGCCGCCCGGATCCTCGCCTACCTGGGGCAGGAGTCCACCGCCCTCGACGAGCTGACCGTGTCGCTCGCCGTCGAGACGACGGGCCGGCTGCGCGGCCTCGACCTGCCGCGGGCACGGGCCGAGCGGGACGCGGTCCTCGCGGAACTGGGCCTCACCGCGCTGGCCTCGCGGCCGCTGAAGAAGCTTTCCGGCGGGCAGCGGCGGCTCGCCTGCTTCGCCACCGCGCTGGTGGGGGAGCGGCCCCTGCTCGTCCTGGACGAGCCGACCACCGGAATGGACCCCGTCGCGCGCCGTGCCGTCTGGGCGGCGATCGACCGGCGGCGGGCCGAACACGGCACGACGGTCGTCCTCGTCACCCACAACGTCATCGAGGCCGAGACCGTCCTCGACCGGGTCGCCGTCCTGGACCAGGGCAAGGTCATCGCCTGCGACAGCCCGGCCGGGCTCAAGGAGCAGGTCGCCGACGAGGTCCGGGTGGAGCTCGTCTGGCGGGAGCGGGCGCCGCTGAACGTCCCCGAGGTGGCCGCGCTCCGCGCGCTCGCCGTCGAGTCGGGCCGCCGGTGGTCCCTGCGTCTGGCGCCCGACGCGGCGCGGGCGGCCGTCGCCGCGGTGACCGGCGGGGCGGCCTTCGCCGCGCTCGACGACTTCACGCTGGCCACGCCCAGCCTGGAGGACGTCTATCTCGCGCTGGGCGGGAGCGGGCGGGGGCTGGTGAAATCGTGAGGGCTGACAGGTATCTGAGCAGGAGGGGCGTTCGGTGAGTGCGGTTCCCTTGGAAGCCGCCGTGCGGGCCGAGAGCGCCCGGGCGGCGCAGGAGGCCGGCGGGCCCGCGCCCCTCGCCCCTGCGGCGCGGCTGTTCCCGGCGCTCTCGGCCGTGTACCGGGCCCAGCTGTCCCGGGCCCGGGTCGCCCGGATACCGCTGCTGTTCGTGGCGACCTTCCAGTCCGTCGGGATCATGATCCTGATGCGTGGCGTCGTCGAGGGGGGCGGTGAGGCGCGGGCCGTGGTCGCCGGCTCCTCGGTGCTCGTCGTCGCGTTCGTCGCGCTCAACCTGCTCGCGCAGTACTTCGGGCAGCTCCGCTCCGACGGAGGGCTCGACCACTACGCCACGCTGCCCGTGCCGCCCGCCGCCGTGGTCCTGGGCGCCGCCGCCGCGTACGCCTCCTTCACGGTGCCCGGCACCTTCGTCACGGCGATCGTCGGCTGTGGACTCTTCGGCCTGCCGCTCACCCACCTGTGGGTGCTCGTCGCGGTGATCCCGCTCGCCGGCGCCGCGCTCGCTGGACTCGGCGCGGCCCTCGGCCTGCTCGCGCCGCGGCCCGAACTGGCCACGCTCCTGGGGCAGATGGGCATGTCGGCGGCGCTGCTGCTGGGTGTGCTCCCCGCCGACCGGATGCCCACGGTGCTGCAGTGGGCGCGGGACCTGCTGCCCTCGACGTACGGCGTGGAGGCCTTCGCCCGTACGTTCGGGCCGGATCCGGACTGGGCCGTGGTCGCGCTCGACCTGGGGGTCTGCGCGGGGGTCGGCGTGGTCTCGCTCGCCGTGGCGACGTGGGCGTTCCGCCGGGCGGCCGTCCGGTGACGCGCCGCACCGACAAATAGGGGGAGCGCGCGGCGCTTCTGTGAGGGGCGGCGGCCGGGAGACGGGTGGGCCTGGCACGATGTGAGGGTGACCGCACCGCTGACACCCTCCCAACCGCCGCACCACCAACCCCCGCACGACCCCTGGCAGGCAGCCGCGCAGCCGTCGGGAGCGACGTCTCCTCAACGGTACGAGGAGGACGGCCCCGGTATGAAGACCGAAGTGCGGCAGTCCGCAGTGATCCTGGTCGCGGTGGCCGTCAGCGGCCTGCTGCTCGGCGCGCTGTGGATGTGGCTCGCGCCGCGGGTGCCGCTCATCTCGGACGGCAGGACGGTGTACCTCAAGGACACCGAGGGCGAGCAGGCGATGGGCGTGGACGGCACGTTCACGCTGCTTGCGCTCGGCTTCGGCGTCGTCTGCGGCGTCATCGTGTTCCTGCTGCACCGGCGCGGCGGCGTCCCCCTGGTGGCCGGGCTCGCCCTCGGCAGTCTGCTCGGCGCGCTGCTCGCGTGGCGGGCCGGCATCTGGCTCGGCCCCGAGACGGACGTCGTGGCGCACGCCAAGGCCGTCGGCACCGGTGTGGTCTTCGACGCGCCGCTCGAACTCAAGGCCAAGGGCACGCTCCTCGCCTGGCCGGTGGCAGCGCTGGCCGTGCACCTCGGCCTCACCGGGCTGTTCGGCCCCCGGGACCCGGAGCCGTATCCGGCGCCGGTGGCGTACGCGGGCCCCAGGGACGACGACTACCCCGAGGGAACGCGCTCGGGCTCGTAGACCGGCCGGGCGGGCCCCTACGCGGGGCGCTTCCCGTGGTTGGCCTTGCGCTTCTTCGCCCGCCATTTCCGCATGCGCGTCTTCTTCGACATGCCCTCGGTACTAGTCCCGGGCGGGACACGTGTCGAGGGCACTTTCGCGTCGTAAGCGGCGCGGGGCCTAGGTCCGGCCGATCGGCGCGAGCACCGCGCCGGTGAGCCCCGCCAGGTCGCCCGGTGCCAGTTCGACCTCCAGGCCGCGGCGCCCGGCAGAGACGCAGATCGTGGCGTGCGCCGACGCCGAGTCGTCCAGGACCGTGCGCAGCCTCTTGCGCTGGCCGAGCGGCGAGATGCCGCCCCGCACGTACCCCGTGGTGCGCTCGGCGGCCGCCGGGTCGGCCATCACGGCACGCTTGCCGGAGACCGCGGCGGCCAGCGCCTTCAGGTCGAGGGAGCCCGCGACGGGTACGACGGCCACGGTGAGCTCGCCGTCGACCTCGGCGACCAGCGTCTTGAAGACCCGGTCGGGGGGGACGCCCATGGCCTCGGCGGCCTCCTCGCCGTACGAGGGGTGGGCCGGGTCGTGCTCGTAGGCGTGCACGGTGAAGGCGGTGCCCGCCGCGGTGAGCGCCACCGTCGCCGGCGTGCCTCCCGCCTGCTGCTTCTTCTGTTTCTTCGCCAAGGTCCTCGTGCCTTACGTCAGTTCAGACTGGTCGTCCCGCGCGTGAGGTCCGTCGCGGGCAGGGACGGCAGGTTACGGATGATCGCGGTCTCGGAGCGCAGCAGTTTCAGCTCGTCCCGCAGCCGCGAGACGGCGTCCGGCGCCTCCAGGAGCCGCTGCTTGGTGCCGGTGTCCAGGACGGCGGCCGCGGCCACCAGGTACGACACGACGGACGGGTCGTCGGGCAGCTCGGCCCCCGTCGACAGCGAGCGCTCGCGCGCCCCGGCCAGCCGTTTCTGGTAGGAGCGGAAGGCCCGCAGCACCCCCTCGGCCAGCGTGCCCGCGCCGTCGCCGAGCTCCTCGGGCACCTCCTCGACCTCCGCGGTGAGGAAGGCGCCGGAGGCGTCGACGGAGTGGATCCGCACCCGGGTGGTGCCGGTCGCGAGGACCTCGAAGCCGCCGTCGGCGCGCTCCCTGATGGTCGCCGCGTCCGCCACACAGCCCATGGCGTGGAAGGCCTTGAGCGGGTCGCCGCCGAAGCCCGCGGCGGGGCCGTGCTCGGGCAGCGCCGTCGGGTCGGGGAGGCCGGGCGCGCTCGGCGCCACCTCCAGGCCGTCGCGGATCGCGACGACGGCGAACTGGCGCTGCTCCTCCTCGGGGGTCTTGAGCAGCTCGCGCATCATGGCGCGATATCGCTCCTCGAAGACGTTCAGCGGCAGCACGAGCCCGGGGAACAGCACCGAGTTGAGCGGAAAGAGCGGAAGCCGGGTGGTCACGACCGGCAAGCCTAATGGTCGCCGGAGCGGCTCGGTCCGCGCGGAGTGCGCAGCGGCGTCATCGACGCCACTTCGATGCGCACGCCGTCGCGCAGCTCCAGGAACTGTCCCAGCGGATCGTCGGACATCCGGTCCCACGGGAAGGACGTCGCGTACGGCCCGATCAGGCGCAGCTGCGCCAGCGCGTCGTCCCAGCGCTCCAGGCGGGTCAGGACGTACGTGAGGAGGTTGCGGACCTCGGCGGGCCAGGGGTCCCCGGCCTCGTACTCGTGCGACAGGGCGATGGCGAGGTCCGCCGCCGCGTCCAGGCGCTCGCGCGGCACCTTGCCCGAGGGGCTGGTGAGGTAGGCGAAGGCGGCCCGCGCCGGCAGGACCTGGATCAGCGAGCCGGGCAGCGCGTCGGCGGCGGCACGCTCGGCGAAGTCGAAGCACTCGCGATGCGAGCCGTACCAGGCGGCCGACAAATACTGCAGGGCGGAGGCGTGGCAGCCGTAGTGGTACGAGGAGCGGCGCACCGCCTCCTCCCACAGCTGCTCGAAGACGGTGTGCGGGGCGTGCGTGCCGCGGGCGTGGTCGAGGGCGATCCGCCAGGGCACCGGGTCGCGCGGGGCGGCCTCGGCGGCGGCGGTCAGCAGCGGGCCCATCTCGCGCAGCAGCTCGGCGCGGGCCGGCGATTCCCAGCCGCGCACGACCGCGAGCTCGGCCTTGACGAGCAGGGCGTCCGGGTCGTGCGGGGAGGCGTTCAGCCAGTCGTCGAACCACTCGGGGCGGGAGCGGGCGAACGCGGCGAGCCGGGTGGTGTAGCGGTCGCGGTTCTCCCACTCGGCGGCCTCGCGGGTGGTGGCGAGGACCTTCGAGGCCGGACCGTAGTCGCCGCGTCCCGCCGCGACCAGGGCGGGGGCGAGCCGCTCGTCGGGCACGTCGAGGAGTACCTCGTCGTCCGGCGGCAGCCCGGCGGCGAGCCGCGGGGTGTGCCGGACCATGCGGGCGGTACGGATGAAGGCACGCAGCACCGTGCCCTCCTTTGCGCCTCAACCGGCGCCGCTCGCGCGGGCTCGCCGGTCACCGTCGTGGTTGCTCGTTTGTCGGTCGCTGGGATGACGGTCGCAGGACGGGGATGGTTGCCCGGCCACGCGTAACGGTTCGGCCGCCCGGGCGCTCAGCTGCGGCGCAGGAGCCGGGTGGCGCCCGCCGCCACGGTCGTGGCCAGGATCCAGCCGAGCAGGATCAGCACGGTCGAGAACCACTGCCAGCCGCCGTTCAGCTGCCAGTAGGTGTCCTGGCCGAGGTTGATGACGGGCAGCAGGAGGTCGAGGGAGAACAGGGCGGGGTCCCAGTTCGGGTGCTCGCCCGGTTTGATCGCCGGGTGTTCGGCGCGCGAGAACGCCACCGCGCTCACCGCCCACAGCACGGCCATCCAGACGGCGGCCCGGCCCGGCCGGTAGCCGTAGGCGACGGTCCAGTCCTGGGCGTACCCCCACAGCTTCGCCGCCAGCGGCAGCGTCTCGCGGCGCCGGCGCTGCTTGGCGAGGAGGACCTCGCGGGCGTCCGCGTCCTCGCCGCCGTTGCGCAGGACGGCGGCCAGTTTCTCGTACGGCTCGGGGTTGTACTCGGCCGTCGCGGCCGCCACCCAGCTCAGCCGCCGGGCGAGCGGGAAGGTGCCCTGCGGGACGAGGTTCTCGTACGAGAACCCGCCCATCTGGAGGCCGCCGGGGCCCGGCCAGCTCGACGCCCGGTCGATGAGGTTGACGACCTTGGAGCCGGAGAGCACCACCTTCCCGCGCTGCGGCGCCTCGCCGAGGAAGCGGAGCTCGGGCGTCTGGACGCGGCGCAGCGAGAGCTCCTGGTCGCTGTGGAGGGTGAAGCGGGCCTGCGCGAAGTCGATGGCGTCGCCGAAGCGGCCGTCGTCGAGGCGGATGCCGCCCTCGCACTCGAAGCGCTGCACGCGGGTGCCGCGGGCCGGTGTCGTGCCGCTGGTCTGCGGCGGATTGCCGACGGCCGCCGGGGTCAGGTACAGGGTGCGCTCGACGGTCAGCTGCGGGGCGTTGAGGGCGTGCCGCCCGTACTGGTTGATGAGCTTGCTGCCGCGCAGGCTGAGCGAGACGCCGATCTTCGCGCCGCGCAGGCTCAGCTCGCCGTGCGACTCCATCATCTCGGCCTGCAGGTCCTGCCCGACGGTGAGGCCGTCGCCGGTGATGGAGCGGCTGCGCCGGTCGCGGTAGACCACGGCCTGGTTCAGGAGCAGGTCGGTGCCGATGTGGGCGTCGGTCAGGCGGATGCCGTTGTGGATCCGGCAGCGCGGCAGGTGCAGGTCGCCCTCGGTGTGCAGCCGGGCGGCCTCCACGCGCGGGATCGAGCAGTCGACCAGCCGCAGCGTGGTGAAGCGGGTCTCGGGCAGCAGCACCTCCTTCTCGAAGCGGCAGTGCTTCATCTCGGTGTACGGGATGATCGTGCCGCCCGCGAGATCGAGCGCATCGGTGATCTGCACGCCCGCGAGCTTCAGCGAGGAGACCCGGCCCGCAAGCGCGGGCGGCCCGTCCAGCAGCAGCCAGCAGACGATGCGCGCCCGCACGCTGCGCTCGGGGCCCCAGGGGTGCCCGCCGTGCGGATCGTCGACGGCGGGATCGCCGGACCTGAGGTCGTAGACGCTGCCGTTGCGGAAGGCCTGCCACATGCCGATCTCCGCGGCGGTCAGCCCGTCCGGCGGATCCCCGGTGCCGGCGTCGTCGACCACTGCTTTCGCCCTCCGATCTGGGTGCACGTCCCTCGCACACCTGTTTCATGCCCGCTCCGTGACCGGCTGAACGCTAGTGGTGAACGCCGTCTTCCGGGGTTCATATCAGCCAGTGATACGGGCGACCGGAGCCGAAAGAAGGTCTGAGAGAATTGGCCATGTGATCTCTCGAATCGATCTGCGCGGCGATGCCCTCACGGAGTTTCCGTCGGGGTCCGCCCTTCGCGCCCTGCTGCCCCGTGCCGACTTCGACGTCGCGGCCGCCCTGGAGAAGGTGCGGCCCATCTGCGAGGACGTGCATCATCGTGGCGACGCGGCGCTGATCGAGTACGCGGAGAAGTTCGACGGCGTGCGCCTGGACCGGGTCCGGGTCCCCGCGGCCGCCCTCACCGAGGCCCTCGCCGGGCTCGACCCGGTCGTGCGCGAGGCCCTGGAGGAGTCGATCCGCCGCGCCCGCGCCGTCCACCGCGAGCAGCGCCGCGCCCCGCACACCACGCAGGTCGCGCCGGGCGGCACGGTCACCGAGAAGTGGGTGCCCGTCGAGCGCGTCGGGCTCTACGCCCCGGGCGGCCGGTCGGTCTACCCCTCGTCCGTGATCATGAACGCGGTCCCGGCGCAGGAAGCGGGCGTCGAGTCGATGGCGCTCGCGTCGCCGCCGCAGGCCGACTTCGGCGGGCTGCCGCACCCGACGATCCTCGCCGCCTGCGCGCTCCTCGGCATCGACGAGGTGTACGCGGTCGGCGGTGCTCAGGCCGTCGCCATGTTCGCGTACGGCACCGAGACCTGCGCCCCGGCCAACATGGTCACGGGCCCCGGCAACATCTGGGTCGCCGCCGCCAAGCGGTACTTCACCGGGCGCATCGGCATCGACACCGAGGCGGGCCCGACCGAGATCGCGGTCCTCGCCGACGACACCGCCGACGCCGCGCACGTCGCCTCCGACCTGATCAGCCAGGCCGAGCACGACCCGCTCGCGGCCGCCGTCCTCGTCACCGACTCCGTGGCCCTGGCCGACGCGGTCGTCAGGGAGCTGGAGCCGCAGGTCGCCGCGACCAAGCACGTCGAGGACCGGATCGTCCCCGCGCTGAACGGCCGCCAGTCCGCGATCGTCCTGGTCGACGGCCTGGCGGAGGGGCTCAAGGTCGTCGACGCGTACGGCGCCGAGCACCTGGAGATCCAGACCGCCGACGCCGCCGCCGTGGCGCAGCTCGTGAAGAACGCGGGCGCGATCTTCGTCGGCCCGTGGTCCCCGGTCTCCCTCGGCGACTACTGCGCGGGCTCCAACCACGTGCTGCCGACCGGCGGCTGCGCCTGCCACTCCTCGGGGCTCAGCGTCCAGTCCTTCCTGCGCGGCATCCACATCGTGGACTACTCCCGCGAGGCCCTCGCGGACGTCGCCCACCACGTGGTGACGCTCGCCGAGGCGGAGGACCTGCCCGCGCACGGCGCGGCCGTCAAAGCGCGGTTCGGGTGGAAGGTGCCCGGCAAGTGACCAACATCGACGACCTTCCCGTACGCGACGAACTGCGCGGCAAGTCCCCCTACGGCGCGCCCCAGCTCGACGTGCCCGTACGCCTGAATACGAACGAGAACCCCTACCCGCTGCCCGAGCCGCTCGTCGAGCGCATCGCCATGCGGGTGCGCGAGGCGGCCCGCGACCTCAACCGCTACCCCGACCGGGACGCGGTCGAGCTGCGCACCGAGCTCGCGCGCTACCTCACCCGCACCGGCGGCCACGAGGTCACCCTCGCCAATGTCTGGGCGGCCAACGGCTCGAACGAAGTCATCCAGCAGCTCCTGCAGACCTTCGGCGGCCCGGGGCGTACGGCCATCGGCTTCGAGCCCTCGTACTCGATGCACGGCCTCATCGCGCGCGGCACCGGCACGGGCTGGATCTCGGGTCCGCGCGGCGAGGACTTCACGATCGACGTCGAAGCGGCGACGAAGACCATCGCCGAGAACCGGCCCGACGTCGTCTTCATCACCACGCCCAACAACCCCACGGGCAACGCCGTCTCCGGCGACACGGTCCTCGCGCTCTACGAAGCCGCGCAGGCCGCGAAGCCCTCGATGGTGGTGGTCGACGAGGCCTACGTCGAGTTCAGCCACGGCGACTCGCTGCTCCCGCTGCTCGAGGGGCGGCCGCACCTCGTCGTCTCGCGCACCATGTCGAAGGCCTTCGGAGCGGCCGGGCTCCGCCTCGGCTACCTCGCCGCCGACCCCGCGGTCGTCGACGCCGTGCAGCTCGTACGCCTGCCGTACCACCTGTCGGCCGTCACCCAGGCCACCGCGCTCGCCGCCCTGGAGCACACCGACACGCTCCTGAAGTACGTGGAGCAGCTGAAGCGGGAGCGCGACCGGCTGGTGAACGAGCTGCGTGCGATCGGCTACGAAGTGACCGACTCCGACGCCAACTTCGTGCAGTTCGGGCGATTCGAAGACGCCCACGCGGTCTGGCAGCGGATCCTCGACCGGGGCGTCCTGGTCCGGGACAACGGGGTACCGGGCTGGCTGCGGGTCTCCGCGGGAACCCCCGACGAAAACGACGCGTTCCTCGATGCGGTACGCGAACTCAAGAAGGAGCAGGGCGCATGAGCCGCGTAGGACGGGTCGAAAGAACCACGAAGGAGACGTCGGTCCTCGTCGAGATCGATCTCGACGGCACGGGCGAGGTGGCGGTATCCACCGGGGTCGGCTTCTACGACCACATGCTCGACCAGCTCGGGCGCCACGGCCTCTTCGACCTCACGGTCAAGACCGAGGGCGACCTGCACATCGACACCCACCACACCATCGAGGACACGGCGCTCGCGCTCGGCGCCGCCTTCAAGCAGGCGCTCGGCGACAAGGTGGGCATCTACCGCTTCGGCAACTGCACGGTCCCGCTCGACGAGTCCCTCGCCCAGGTGACGGTCGACCTGAGCGGCCGCCCGTACCTCGTGCACACCGAGCCCGAGAACATGGCGCCGATGATCGGCTCGTACGACACGACGATGACCCGGCACATCCTGGAGTCCTTCGTCGCGCAGGCGCAGATCGCCCTGCACGTCCACGTGCCGTACGGCCGCAACGCCCACCACATCGTGGAGTGCCAGTTCAAGGCCCTGGCCCGCGCGCTGCGTTACGCCTCCGAGCGCGACCCGCGCGCCGCCGGGATCCTCCCCTCCACGAAGGGCGCGCTGTAAAGCCATGACCGGTCTCAACACCATCCTCATCGTCGTCGGGCTCTTCCTGATCGGCGGCATCATCTCCTTCGTCAAGCAGGGCATGCCGAAGAGCCTCATCACGCTGCTCTCCATCGGAGCCGCGATGTGCCTGGTGGCGGGCATCATGCGGCTCGACTACTGGAACTGACGGGAGGCGTCACCGACATGAGCACTCCCAAGAAGGTCGTCGTCTTCGACTACGGCTTCGGCAACGTCCGTTCCGCCGAGCGTGCCCTCGCGCGCGCGGGCGCCGACGTGGAGATCACCCGCGACTACGACACGGCCATGAACGCCGACGGCCTGCTGGTACCCGGCGTCGGCGCGTTCGCCGCCTGCATGAAGGGGCTCAGGGAGGTGCGCGGCGACTGGATCGTCGGACGGCGTCTCGCCGGCGGGCGCCCGGTCATGGGCATCTGCGTGGGCATGCAGATCCTCTTCGAGCGCGGCATCGAGCACGGCGTCGAGACCGAGGGCCTGGACGAGTGGCCGGGCACGGTCGAGCCGCTGAAGGCCGAGATCGTCCCGCACATGGGCTGGAACACCGTGCAGGCATCCGCCGGGTCGCCGCTCTTCAAGGGCCTCGACGACGACGCCCGCTTCTACTTCGTGCACTCCTACGCCGTGCACGACTGGTCCCTCGAAGTGGCCAACCCCGCGATGCGCGCCCCGTACGTGCACTGGTCCACGCACGGCGAGCCGTTCGTCGCGGCCGTCGAGAACGGGCCCCTGAGCGCCACCCAGTTCCACCCCGAGAAGTCCGGCGACGCCGGCGCCCAGCTCCTCACCAACTGGATCGGAACCCTGTGAGCACCCTCGAACTCCTTCCCGCCGTCGACGTCCGCGACGGCCAGGCCGTACGCCTCGTCCACGGCGAGTCCGGCTCGGAGACCTCCTACGGCTCCCCGCTGGAGGCCGCCCTCGCCTGGCAGCGGTCGGGCGCCGAGTGGCTGCACCTGGTCGACCTGGACGCCGCGTTCGGCACCGGTGACAACCGCGAGCTGATCGCCGAGGTCGCGGGCGCGATGGACATCAAGGTCGAGCTGTCCGGCGGCATCCGCGACGACACCTCGCTGGCCGCCGCCCTCGCCACCGGCTGCACCCGCGTCAACCTCGGCACGGCCGCCCTGGAGACCCCGGAGTGGGTCGCCAAGGTCATCGCCGAGTACGGCGACAGGATCGCGGTCGGCCTCGACGTGCGCGGCACGACGCTGCGCGGCCGCGGCTGGACCCGCGACGGCGGCGACCTCTACGAGACCCTGGAGCGCCTCGACTCCGAGGGCTGCGCGCGGTACGTGGTCACCGACATCGCCAAGGACGGCACGCTGCAGGGCCCGAACCTGGAGCTCCTGCGCAACGTCTGCGCGGCGACGGACCGCCCCGTGGTCGCCTCCGGCGGCGTGAGCAGCCTGGACGACCTGCGCGCCATCGCCGAGCTCGGGCCGCTCGGCGTCGAGGGCTCGATCGTCGGCAAGGCGCTGTACGCCAAGGCCTTCACCCTCGAAGAGGCCCTCGCGGCGGTGGCGTCGTCATGAGTGACGCCGTGCGCAGGGTGGGCTCGGGCGGCCCCTGGGAGGACGCCATCGGCTACTCCCGCGCCGTCGAGCTGCCGAACGGTCTCGTCCTGGTCTCCGGCTGCACGTCCGTGGTGAACGGCGTCATCGACGCGGGCACCCCGTACGAGCAGGCGATCAACGCCTTCCGGACGGCGATCGACGCCCTCAAGAAGCTGGGCCTCGGCCGCGAGCACGTCGTCCGCACCCGCATGTACCTCACCCACGCGCGGGACGTCGAGGAGGTGGGCCGCGCCCACAAGGAGCTCTTCGACGACGTGCGCCCCGCCGCCTCCATGCTGATCGTCTCCGGCTTCATAGACCCCAGCCTGGTCGTCGAGGTCGAGGTCGAGGCCTACCGGGGAGGTGCCGCATGACCCTCGCGGTCCGCGTCATCCCCTGCCTGGACGTCGACAACGGCAGGGTCGTCAAGGGCGTCAACTTCCAGAACCTGCGCGACGCGGGCGACCCCGTCGAGATGGCCAAGGTGTACGACGCCGAGGGCGCCGACGAGCTGACCTTCCTCGACATCACCGCCTCGTCCGGCGACCGCGAGACCACGTACGACGTGGTCCGCCGCACCGCCGAGCAGGTCTTCATCCCGCTCACGGTGGGCGGCGGCGTCCGCACCGCCGAGGACGTCGACAAGCTGCTTCGGGCCGGCGCGGACAAGGTGGGCGTGAACACGGCCGCCATCGCCCGCCCCGAGCTGATCCGCGAGATCGCCGAACGGTTCGGCCGCCAGGTGCTCGTGCTCTCGGTCGACGCGCGGCGCACCCCGTCCGGCTCCTTCGAGGTGACCACCCACGGGGGCCGCAGGTCCGCCGGGATCGACGCCGTCGAATGGGTGCACCGGGCGGCCGAGCTGGGCGCGGGCGAGATCCTCCTCAACTCGATGGACGCCGACGGCACGAAGGACGGCTACGACATCGAGATGATCGAAGCGGTGCGCGAGCACGTCACGGTCCCGGTCATCGCCTCCGGCGGCGCGGGCAGGCTGGAGCACTTCCCGCCGGCCGTCGGGGCGGGCGCGGACGCGGTCCTCGCCGCCTCGGTCTTCCACTTCGGCGATCTGCGGATCGGCGAGGTCAAGGGGACGCTGCGGGAGGCCGGGTACCCGGTCAGGTAGGACGAGTACGACTGTTGCCGCCACGGCCCGCGGGCCGTGGCGGCATTCCGTTGACCAGATGCGAAAGAGAAATTGCGCAACGCATATTGCGCAACTTTCCCTTCGTACCTAGCGTGGAGGCATGGAGAACCGCCGCCGCATCACCGATCTCGGCACCCTCAAGGCCTTCGGGCACCCGCTGCGCATGAAGCTGTACAGCACCCTGCGCGTGGCCGGCCCCGCGACCGCTTCGCAGCTCGCCGCGCAGGTCGACGAGGCCGTCTCGCTGGTCAGCTACCACCTGCGCAAGCTCGCGGAGCACGGCCTCATCGAGGAGGCGCGGGCCCAGCGCGAGGACGGGCGGGAGCGCTGGTGGCGGGCCGCGCAGGACACCCTCAGCTTCCGGCACGAGGACTTCAAGGACTCACCGGAAGGAGCGGCGGCGCACGCGGCCGTCATCCGCGGCCTGATCGCCCACCGCAGGGAGCAGTACGAGACCTACCTCGACCAGCAGGCGGCATGGGGCGAGCAGTGGCGCACGGCGGCGGACCAGTCGGACTTCCTCGCCCGGCTGAATCCGGCCGAACTCACCCGCCTCAACGCCGAGATCCACGCACTCATCAAGACGTACGAGGAGCGGGGCAGGGCCGCTGAGGCGGCGGGCGACACCGAGGACCGCGAGAACGTCGCCCTCCACCTGGCCAGCTTCCCCTTCCGGCTCTGAGGGCCCCGTGACCGCCGCGATATCCGCCCCGCCCGCGACCGGCCGCCCCGCCCACCGCGACGGCAACGTCCTGCGCTGGCTGAGCGCCTACACCGCATCCATGGTCGGCGACGGCATCTACTTCATCGCCCTCTCCTGGGCCGCCGCCCGCAGCGGCAGCCCCGGACAGGCGGGCCTTGTCCTCGCCGTCGGAGCCGTCCCCCGCGCCGCCCTGATGCTCGGCGGGGGAGTCGTCGCCGACCGCTTCGGGCCGCGGCGCGTGGTCATCGGGAGCGATGCGGTGCGCTGCGCGGTGATGCTCGCCGCCGCCGTGCTGCTGCTCGTGACCGCGCCCGGGGTCTGGCTCCTCGCCGCCCTCGCGCTGATCTTCGGCTCCGTCGACGCACTCTTCCTGCCGAGCGTCGGCGCGCTGCCACCGCGCCTGACCCGGCGCGGTCAGCTGGGCCGGGTCCAGGGCATGCGCGCGCTCGCCCAGCGGGTCGCCACGGTGGTCGCGGCGCCCCTGGGCGGCCTCGCGGTGGCGCTCGGCGGCCCGGCGGGCGCGTTCGGTGCCGCGGGCGCGCTGTTCGCCCTCTCCCTGGTGCTGCTGACGGCCGTACGCCTGCGCCCGCTGCCCGCCGCGGCGGAGGCGGAGGCGGTGCGCGGTGGCCCGCCCTGCCGCCCACTGGCCGACGGGCTGCGGTACATCCGCGGCCACCGCGTGCTCGCCCCGCTGACCCTCGTGTCGGCGGTCCTGGAGCTCGGCTTCGCGGGCCCCGCCAACATCGGCCTGGTGCTGCTCGCCGACGAGCGCGGCTGGGGCGCCACCGGCATGGGGTGGATCGTCGCGGGCTTCGGCACCGGCGCGGGGCTCTCCGCGCTGCTGCTCGCCGTGCGCGGGCGGATACCGCGGGCCGGGGCGGTACAGGCCCTGGGCGTCATGGCCGGCGCGGTCGCCCTGGCCGGGATCGGCTACGCGCCCTCGGTGGCGACGGCCACCGCCGCCGGGCTCTGCGCCGGCCTGTGCACCGGGCTCGGCGGCGCCCTGATCGGCGCCCTGACGCAGACCGTCACGGACCCCGCCTACCTGGGCCGCGTCACCTCCGTGGCCGGCCTGTTCAGCCTGGGCGTGGCCCCGCTCTGCTACCCGGCTGTCGGCGCCGCGATCGGCGCGTGGGGCGTCGAACCGGTGTACACGGCCTGCGCGGCGCTGAGCGCGGCAGGCGGCGTCGTCGGCCTCTGCTCACGCGCCCTGCGCCGCGCCGAACTCCCGTACTGAGAGGGCGGGTTCGGGGGTCGAACTCCCGTGCTGCGAGGGCGAGGGCGGGTTCAGAGCCCCAGCTGCTTCGTCTCGTGCAGCGTGGCGATCGCCGCCTTGTCGCCCTCGAGATCGACATCGGCGGCGTCCTGCCGGTTGTACGCGAACATCAGCAGCTCCGAAGGCTCGCCGGTCACCGTCACCACCGGCGTACCCCGGTGCGCCACCGCCGTCCGGCCGTCCGGGCGGCGCAGGACCAGGCCCACCGGCGCCTTGCGGCCCACCAGACGGGCCGTGCGCTCAAGGCGGGACCACAGGGTCTCCGCGAAGACCGGGTCGAGCTCGCGCGGCGTCCAGCCGGGCCGCGCGCGGCGCACGTCCTCGGTGTGGATGTAGAACTCGACGACGTTCGACGCCTCGTCGATCTGCTTGAGCGAGAAGGGCGAGAACCTCGGCGGCCCCGTTCTGATGAGCTGGATCAGCTCGTCGTACGGCTTCGCGGCGAACTCGCCCTGCACCCGCTCCAGGCGCCCCGCAAGCTGCTTGACCAGGAGCCCGCCCGCCGCGTCCGCGCGGCGCTCGCGCACCACGACGTGGGCCGCCAGGTCACGGGTCTTCCAGCCCTCGCACAGGGTGGGCGCCTCGGGGCCCTCCGCCTCCAACAGGTCGGCGAGGAGAAGTCGTTCACGCTTCGCATGGGTCGACATGTCAGCCAGCCTACGGCCGAGCCGCCCTTCCGCCCAGTGGACGGCCGTCGGGAGGCCCGCCGACGGGCGGCACAATGGGCTCATGACCAGCGTCCCGCCGCCCAGCAGCAACCTCGACCCGGAGATCGCCGCGCGCCTCAGGCGCAGCGCCGACGGCCTCGTGCCCGCCATCGCCCAGCAGTACGACACAGGTGAGGTGCTGATGCTCGGCTGGATGGACGACGAGGCGCTGCACCGCACCCTCACCACGGGCCGCTGCACCTACTGGTCCCGCAGCCGCCAGGAGTACTGGGTCAAGGGCGACACCTCCGGGCACTTCCAGTACGTCAAGGAGGTCGCGCTCGACTGCGACGCGGACACCGTCCTCGTCCAGGTCGACCAGGTCGGCGCGGCCTGCCACACCGGCACCCGCACCTGCTTCGACACCGACGTGCTGCCCGTGACGTCCGTGCCCGGCGCGCCCGCGCCCGGTCAGTAGGGTCTGCTGCCATGGATCTCGAGACCTTCCGCAAGCTGGCGGCCGACCGCCGCGTGATCCCCGTCAGCCGCAAGCTCCTCGCGGACGGCGACACCCCCGTGGGCCTCTACCGCAAACTCGCCGCGGAGCGCCCCGGCACCTTCCTCCTGGAGTCCGCGGAGAACGGCCACTCCTGGTCCCGCTACTCCTTCGTGGGCGTCCGCAGCGCCGCCACCCTCACCGTCCGCGACGGCGAGGCCCACTGGCTGGGCACCCCGCCCGTCGGCGTCCCCACCTCCGGCGACCCGCTCGAAGCGCTGCGCGCCACCGTCGGCATACTGCACACCCCGCGCGACGTGGCCGGCGCCGCCGGACTGCCGCCCTTCACCGGCGGCATGGTCGGCTACCTCGGCTACGACATCGTGCGCCGCCTGGAGAAGATCGGCCCCGGCGAACGGGACGACCTGCGCCTGCCCGAGCTGACCATGCTCCTCACCAGCGACCTCGCGGTCCTCGACCACTGGGACGGCTCGGTCCTGCTGATCGCCAACGCGATCAACCACAACGACCTCGACACCGGCGTCGACGAGGCCTACGCCGACGCCGTGGCCCGCCTCGACGTCATGGAGGCCGACCTCTCCCGGCCCGTCTCGCAGCCCCCCGCCGCCCTGCCGCCCTCCGAGCTCCCCGAGTACACCGCCCTGTGGGGCGGCCCCCAGTACCAGGACGCCGTCGAGGACATCAAGGAGCGCATCCGGGCCGGCGAGGCCTTCCAGGTGGTGCCCTCGCAGCGGTTCGAGACGCCGTGCACGGCGAGCGCGCTCGACGTCTACCGCGTGCTGCGGGCCACCAACCCCTCGCCGTACATGTACCTGTTCCGCTTCGACGGGTTCGACGTCGCGGGTTCCAGCCCCGAGGCCCTCGTCAAGGTCGAGGACGGGCGCGCCATGGTCCATCCCATCGCCGGGACCCGGCACCGCGGCGCCACCCCGCAGGAGGACCAGGCGCTCGCCGAGGAACTGCTCGCCGACCCCAAGGAGCGCGCCGAGCACCTGATGCTCGTCGACCTGGGCCGCAACGACCTGGGCCGGGTCTGCGAACCCGGCTCGGTCGAGGTCGTCGACTTCATGTCGATCGAGAAGTACTCCCACGTCATGCACATCGTGTCGACGGTCACCGGCCGGGTCGCCGACGACCGCACCGCCTTCGACGTGCTCACCGCGTGTTTCCCCGCGGGCACCCTCTCGGGCGCGCCCAAGCCCCGCGCGATGCAGATCATCGACGAGCTGGAGCCGTCCCGCCGCGGCCTGTACGGCGGCTGCGTCGGCTACCTCGACTTCGCGGGCGACTCCGACACCGCCATCGCCATCCGCACCGCCCTGCTCCGCGACGGCACGGCATACGTGCAGGCGGGAGCCGGGGTCGTCGCCGACTCCGATCCCGTCGCCGAGGACACCGAGTGCCGCAACAAGGCCGCCGCGGTGCTGCGCGCCGTCCACACGGCGAACCGGCTGCACGACAGTCCGGGCCGTGAGGGATAGTGGACAGGTGACTTCTGCCGTACCTCCGCCCCGTACCGAGGCCGATGCCGAGAGCCCGGCCCAGCGCAGCAGCAGGCGCAGTATCGCCGCCGCGCTGCTGCTCGGCGCCGTCGGCGCCGCCCTCGCGCTGCTCGCGTCCCGCCAGGACTGGGCCCACGGCACCGCGTCGGTGGCCGGTGGCGAGCTGCCGCTTTCCGCAAGGGGCAGCGACGTGACGGGCGTGCCCGCGGCCCTCGCGATAGTGGGCCTCGCCGCCCTGGTCGCGGTCTTCGCGGTCCGCCGCGCCGGACGCTTCCTGGTCTCCCTGCTGCTCACGCTGAGCGGCGCCGGCATCGTGGCCGCGGCCCTGCTCGGCGCCGACGACAGCGGCGCGCTCGACGAGAAGGCCGCGACGGCCGCCGGCAACACCGCGGCCACCGTCGGCGACCTGAGCCACACCGGCTGGCCCTACGCCGCGGCCGCCGCGGGGGTGCTGCTCATGCTCGCGGGGCTGCTCGCGCTCACGTACGGCCGCTCGTGGCCCGCCATGTCGGGGCGCTACGAACGCGACGGCACCCCGAGCCCCCGCAAGGCACGCCGGGCCGTCGACCCGGAGCGGCCCGAGGAGCTGTGGAAGGCCCTCGACCGCGGCGAGGACCCGACGCGCGGAACATGACCCCCCGCGCTCGGGGCACCCGTGTGAGTACGGGACAATGTGACCGAGCGTCGGACACGTGGCGGGGTTCCCACCCACCGCCACGCACAGAGCAACGAGGAGCACATCAATGGCGGGCAGCCACGGACACACCCCGGCCGCTTGGACCGGTTCCATCATCGCCTTCATCGGCTTCTGCGTCGCGGGTGCCTTCATGGTGATGGCCAACGTCCCCGGCTTCTGGGCCGGCATGGCCGTCATCGCCATCGGCGGCCTCGTGGGCGGTGCCATGCGCATGGCGGGCCTGGGCTCGGAGAAGCGCCCGCCGCGCCGGGCCGTGAGCTCCGAGAGCTGACCTCGACGTACGACAAGAGGCGGACCGGCGGGTGCCGGGGCCGCCTCTTTCGTATGCCGGGCCCTTTTCGTGTGCCGGGCTCTTTTTCGTGCGTCCGGGTCCGGGCGCACGGCCGGGCCGCCGGGCGACGCGCCCGGGCGCGCGGCAGAATGCACGGGTGACCGCCGAACCCGGGAGCGCCGCGCCCGCCGTCCTGACCCGCCTGCTCGTACCGGCCGGTCTGCTCGCCTCGGTCGCGGCCGCCTTCGCCTACGTCGGCGCCGTCGACCCGAACGAGCCCGGCCACTATCCCGCCTGCCCCCTGCTGCGGCTCACCGGCGTCTACTGCCCGGGCTGCGGCGGCCTGCGCAGCGCCCACGCCTTCATCCACGGTGACTTCGCGGCGGCCCTCGGCGCCAACGCGCTCGCCGTCGCCGGGTACGTGCTCTTCGCCGCGCTGTGGACCGTATGGGTGGTCAGGACGGTGCGCGGGCGGCCCGTGCGGATCGAGCTGGGACCGGTGCAGCTGTGGGGAGCGGGCCTTCTGGCAGCGATCTTCACCCTCGTCCGCAATCTGCCGTTCGGGTCATGGCTGCATCCCTGAAACCGCAGGCCGCAGGGGTGAGAGCTGTCCAGGTCGTGGGACGGGCGTCAACCGGATGCGGGGGCTTCGCCCTCCTGCGGATACCATCGCAGTGACCAGCTTGAACGTCAGCTCAACCGTCAGGGAAGGGGGCCGCTCGCGTGAGTGTGCTCGACGAGATCATCGACGGAGTCCGTGCCGACCTCGCGGAGCGGCAGGCGCGCGTCAGCCTCGACGAGCTCAAGGAGCGCGCGGCCAAGGCTCCCGCGGTCAAGGACGGCGCCGCGGCCCTGCGCGGCGACGGCGTCAAGGTCATCTGCGAGGTGAAGCGCTCCAGCCCCTCCAAGGGCGCGCTCGCCGCGATCGCCGACCCGGCAGGCCTCGCCGCCGACTACGAGGCGGGCGGCGCCGCCGTCATCTCCGTGCTCACCGAGGAGCGTCGCTTCGGCGGCTCGCTCGCCGACCTGGAGGCCGTCCGGGCCAAGGTCGACATCCCGGTGCTCCGCAAGGACTTCATCGTCACCTCCTACCAGCTGTGGGAGGCCAGGGCGTACGGCGCCGACCTCGCCCTGCTGATCGTGGCCGCCCTGGAGCAGCCCGCCCTGGAGTCCCTCATCGAGCGCGCCGAATCGATCGGCCTCACACCGATCGTCGAGGTGCACGACGAGGACGAGGCCGAGCGCGCCGTGGACGCGGGCGCCCGGGTCATCGGTGTCAACAACCGCGACCTCAAGACCCTCAAGGTCGACCGCTCCACCTTCGAGCGCATCGCGCCGGAGCTCCCGGACGACGTCGTCAAGATCGCCGAGTCCGGCGTGCGCGGGCCGCACGACCTGATCGCCTTCGCCAACGCGGGCGCCGACGCGGTGCTCGTGGGCGAGTCCCTGGTCACCGGGCGCGACCCGAAGGCCGCGGTCTCCGACCTCGTCGCCGCGGGCACGCACCCGGCGCTCCGGCACGGACGGAGCTGACCCCACCCGATGTCCGCCTTCGCCCGCCTCGCACCCGGCTGCCGCCCCCGCGGCTGCCGGGCGCCCGCGCGGCGCGTGCGGGGCAGGCGGGTGCGGTACCACATCGGTGCGGAGCCGGGCCAGATCCCCGGGATGCGATGGCAGGGCGGCGCCTGAGCTGAAGAGCCCTCGCGCCGTTGCCGGCCAGGGTTTCATCGCGACCGCGGCCCGTCGTGGGCTTGTCGCGCAGTTCCCCGCGCCCCTGAAGGGGCGCGCAAGCACCCGCCGTCATCGCCAGTTCTGACAAGGATCTGCCATGCCCAGCGAATACTTCATCCCCGACCCGGAGGGTCACATCCCCAGCGCCGAGGGGTACTTCGGCGCCTACGGCGGGAAATTCATCCCGGAGGCCCTCGTCGCCGCCGTGGACGAGGTCGCCGTCGAGTACGAGAAGGCCAAGAGCGACCCCGCCTTCGCCGCCGAGCTGGACGACCTGCTCGTCAACTACACCGGCCGCCCCAGCAGCCTCACCGAGGTCCCCCGGTTCGCCGAGCACGCCGGCGGCGCCCGCGTCTTCCTCAAGCGCGAGGACCTCAACCACACCGGCTCGCACAAGATCAACAACGTGCTCGGCCAGGCCTTGCTCACCAGGCGCATGGGCAAGACCCGTGTCATCGCCGAGACCGGCGCGGGCCAGCACGGCGTCGCGACGGCCACCGCGTGCGCGCTCTTCGGCCTCGAATGCACCATCTACATGGGCGAGATCGACACCGAGCGCCAGGCCCTGAACGTGGCGCGGATGCGGATGCTCGGCGCCGAGGTCGTCGCAGTGAAGTCCGGCAGCCGCACCCTCAAGGACGCCATCAACGAGGCGTTCCGCGACTGGGTCGCCAATGTGGACCGCACCCACTACCTGTTCGGCACCGTCGCGGGCCCGCACCCCTTCCCCGCCATGGTCCGCGACTTCCACCGCGTCATCGGCGTCGAGGCCAGGCGGCAGATCCTGGAGCGCGCCGGACGCCTGCCCGACGCCGCCGTCGCCTGCGTCGGCGGCGGCTCCAACGCCATCGGTCTCTTCCACGCCTTCATCCCGGACGCGGACGTCCGCCTCATCGGCTGCGAGCCCGCCGGGCACGGCGTCGAGACCGGCGAGCACGCGGCCACGCTGACCGCGGGCGAGCCCGGCATCCTGCACGGCTCGCGCTCCTACGTCCTCCAGGACGAGGAGGGCCAGATCACCGAGCCCTACTCGATCTCCGCCGGACTCGACTATCCCGGCATCGGCCCCGAGCACGCCTACCTCAAGGACAGCGGCCGCGGCGAGTACCGCGCGGTCACCGACGACGCCGCCATGCAGGCCCTGCGCCTGCTCTCGCGCACCGAGGGCATCATCCCGGCCATCGAGAGCGCCCACGCCCTCGCCGGGGCGCTCGACGTCGGCAAGGAGCTCGGCAAGGACGGCCTGATCGTCGTCAACCTCTCCGGGCGGGGCGACAAGGACATGGACACGGCCGCGCGCTACTTCGGCCTGTACGACACGGACGCCGCCGTCGAGGCGGACGCGGCGGCCACCGCGGAGATCGAGGGGGACGCCAAGTGAGCGGCAACATCCGGCTGTTGGAAGACACCCTGGCGGGCGCGAAGGCCGAGGGCCGTGCCGCCCTCATCGCCTACCTGCCCGCGGGTTTCCCGACCGTCGACGGCGGCATCGCGGCGGTCAAGGCCGTCTTCGACGGCGGCGCCGACGTGGTCGAGGTCGGCCTGCCGCACTCCGACCCGGTGCTCGACGGCCCGGTCATCCAGACCGCCGACGACATCGCGCTGCGCGGCGGCCTCAAGATCCGCGACGTCATGCGCACCGTCCGCGAGGCCTTCGAGGCGACCGGCAAACCGGTGCTCGTCATGACGTACTGGAACCCGATCGACCGCTACGGCGTGGAGCGCTTCACCGCCGAGCTCGCCGAGGCGGGCGGCGCGGGCTGCATCCTGCCCGACCTGCCCGTCCAGGAGTCCGCGCTCTGGCGGGAGCACGCCGACAAGCACGGTCTCGCGACCGTCTTCGTCGTCGCGCCGAGCAGCAAGGACGAGCGGCTCGCCACCATCACGGCGGCGGGCTCCGGCTTCGTCTACGCGGCGTCGCTGATGGGCGTCACGGGCACCCGCGAGTCCGTCGGCGAGCAGGCGCAGGACCTGGTGCGGCGCACCAAGGCCACCACCGAACTGCCGGTCTGCGTCGGCCTCGGCGTCTCCAGCGCCCGCCAGGCCGCCGAGGTCGCGGGATTCGCCGACGGAGTGATCGTCGGCTCCGCCTTCGTGCAGCGGATGCTGGACGCCCCGGACGAGGCCGCGGGCCTGGCCGCCGTGCGCGCCCTCGCCGGTGATCTCGCGAACGGCGTACGCGGCAAGGCGTAACCCGTACGGGTGGACATCGGACCGGGGAGGCACGCTCGTGCCTCCCCGGTTCGTTTGCGGGGTGTGAGCGAGAAGAACCGTGAGGGAAAACGATCGGCCCGCGACCGGATGGCCGAAGAGCGAGAGCGGCAGAAGGCCCGCGACAAGCAGCGCAGGGCGCTGGTCGTGGGTGCCGCGGTGGTCGGCGTCCTCGGACTCGCCGCCGTGGTGGGGCTGCTCGCCGCCAATTCCGGCGATGACAAGAGCGACAAGGCGGGCCCGGTGGTCGCGCCCAAGGGGGCGGGCGACAAGGACGGGCCGACGATCCCCGTCGGCAAGGACAGCGCCAAGTCGACCCTCACCGTCTGGGAGGACTTCCGCTGCCCGGCCTGCAAGGGATTCGAGGACGGTTATCGCTCGACGATCCATGAGCTCACCGACAAGGGCGGGCTCAAGGTCGAGTACCACCTGGCCACGCTCATCGACGGGAACATGGGCGGCAGCGGCTCCAAGCGCGCGGCCAATGCCGCGGCCTGCGCTCAGGACGCGGGCAAGTTCCCGCCGTACCACGACGTGCTCTTCAAGAACCAGCCCGCCGAGACCGACGACGCGTTCAGCAAGAACGGCAAGCTGATCGAGCTCGCCGGGCAGGTCGACGGCCTGGACACCGATTCCTTCAAGAAGTGCGTCGAGGACGGCAGGCACGACAGCTGGGTCGACAAGTCCAACAAGGCGTTCCAGGACGCGAAGCTGCGGGGCACGCCCACGGTGCGGCTCGACGGCAAGGACATCTTCGCGGACCAGAACAACCCGCTGTCGCCGCAGAAGCTGAAGCAGAAGGTGGAAGAGGCGAACCGGAGCTGACCTCCGGCGGGCGCGGGGGCGGTGGTCCTGTTATGGATACGTAGCCGGACCGGTTGCCGCCCCCGACGCCCGGCACGGTAGCGTCGGACGCGTCATGGACCTTGCCTTCATTCCCAGTCCGTCGCGCGGTGTGGTCGAACTCGGACCCATTCCGTTGCGCGGCTATGCGTTCTGCATCATCATCGGCGTCTTCGTGGCCGTCTGGCTCGGCAACAAGCGGTGGATCGACCGCGGGGGCCGGCCCGGCACCGTGGCCGACATCGCCGTGTGGGCCGTGCCGTTCGGGCTCGTCGGCGGGCGTCTCTACCACGTGATCACGGACTACCAGCTGTACTTCAGCGAGGGCCGCGACTGGGTGGACGCCTTCAAGATCTGGGAGGGCGGCCTCGGCATCTGGGGAGCGATCGCGCTCGGCGCGGTCGGCGCGTGGATCGGCTGCCGCCGCCGCGGCATCCCGCTGCCCGCCTGGGCCGACGCGCTGGCCCCGGGCATCGCCCTCGCCCAGGCCATCGGCCGCTGGGGCAACTGGTTCAACCAGGAGCTGTACGGCAAGCCCACGGACCTGCCCTGGGCGCTGAAGATCACTTCGGCCGACGACGGCCGGGTCCCCGGCACGTACCACCCCACCTTCCTGTACGAGTCCCTGTGGTGCGTCGGCGTCGCCCTCCTGGTCATCTGGGCCGACCGCCGCTTCAAGCTCGGCCACGGCCGGGCGTTCGCGCTGTACGTCGCCTCGTACTGCGCCGGGCGCGGCTGGATCGAGTACATGCGGGTCGACGACGCGCACCACGTGCTCGGCGTGCGGCTGAACGTGTGGACCGCCGTCGTGGTGTTCGTCCTGGCGGTCGTCTACCTCGTGGTGTCCTCGAAGATCCGCCCCGGGCGGGAGGAGATCGTCGAGGCGGGGGACCCCGGCGAGGTGGACGGCGACGGTGCCGCCCCCTCCGCGGAGCCCGCGAAGGCCGAGGGCGAGACGGGCGCCACCAAGGCCGACGCCAAGGATGAGACGAAAACCGGAGCGAAGGCCGAAGCGAAGGCCGACGGCAAGGGCGGGGCGAAGAGCGAAGCCGAGGCTGTCGACAAGAGCTGAGGCTTCGGCTGTACGTCGAGGGGGCCGCCGGATCGGACGATCCGGCGGCCCCCTCGTATGTGCGGTGTTCCCGGTGGCCGTCCGACCACCGCGCGCGGCGCGTTTTCGCAGGTAAGTACGGCCTTCCTTGCTGGCGGGAGATTTTTTTCGCGCGTACTTTCGAGATCGTCCACGCACACACGAGGGGGCTCACCATGGCGATCATCGAGACCGAAGCGACGCTGCACGAGGCGCACCGCGACAACCACACCCACCGCGACGTGAACGGCGGCTGGCTGCGCCCGGCGGTCTTCGGGGCGATGGACGGCCTGGTCTCCAACCTCGCCCTGATGACCGGTGTGGCGGGCGGCTCCGTCACGCAGCACACCATCGTCATCACCGGCCTGGCGGGCCTCGCGGCAGGCGCCTTCTCCATGGCGGCGGGCGAGTACACCTCCGTGGCCTCGCAGCGCGAGCTCGTGCAGGCGGAACTGGACGTCGAGCGCCGTGAGTTGCGCAAGCACCCCAAGGACGAGGAGCGGGAGCTCGCCGAGCTGTACGCGTCGCGCGGCGTCGAGCCCGAGCTGGCCCGCGAGGTCGCCCGCCAGCTCTCCCAGGACCCCGAGCAGGCCCTGGAGATCCACGCCCGCGAGGAGCTCGGCATCGACCCCGGCGACCTGCCCTCGCCGACCGTCGCCGCGGTCTCGTCCTTCGGCTCGTTCGCGCTCGGCGCGCTGCTCCCCGTCCTGCCGTACCTGCTCGGCGCCACCGTGCTCTGGCCCGCCCTGCTGCTCGCGCTGATCGGGCTCTTCGCCTGCGGCGCGGTGGTGGCCAAGGTCACCGCCCGGTCCTGGTGGTTCAGCGGTCTGCGGCAGCTCGCACTCGGCGGCGCCGCGGCCGGTGTGACGTACGCCCTGGGCAGCCTGTTCGGTACGGCCGTAGGATGAGCCGCTGCAGGCCTATGCGGGCCTTTGCATAAGTAGCCGTTACCTGGCGGTTTCGAGTCGCGGAACACCGGGCATGAGCCGTAAGCGCTGCGGGCAATGAGGCCTGTGTCGCTTTGGGCCTTCGGCCATCGATCTGTCCGCAAAGGCCCCCTTCGAACCGCTCCCCACCTCAGCGAGCGGTGTCCACATGGTGGAATGAGCTATCCGCTTTTCGAGAAGCGTTCCATCATGTAATCTGCACGAAATTTTGCCAGGGCCAACGTCGTCCCTTGCCTTTTGTAGTTGCCTCGACGACGACGGGAGTGCCGATGCGTACCCACGCCTGGTCGCCCATGGACGGTCGCCCCGCCCCCCAGGGGATGTACGACCCCCGTAACGAACACGATGCCTGCGGTGTCGGGTTCGTGGCCACGCTCACCGGTGTGGCCAGCCATGAACTGGTCGAACAGGCGCTGACCGTACTGCGCAACCTCGAGCACCGCGGCGCCACCGGCTCCGAGCCGGACTCGGGTGACGGTGCGGGCATCCTGCTCCAGGTCCCCGACGCCTTCCTGCGCGAGGTGGCCGGATTCCAGCTGCCCGCGGCCGGTGCCTACGCCGTCGGCATCGCCTTCCTGCCGGTCGACACCGCCGGTACGACCGAGGGCGCCGTCTCACAGATCGAGACGATCGCCTCCGAGGAGGGCCTGACGGTCCTCGGCTGGCGCGACGTGCCCGTCGCCCCCGAGCTGCTCGGCACCACCGCCCGCTCGACCATGCCCGTGTTCCGCCAGATCTTCGTCGCCGACGGCGACACCGAGGGCCTGGAGCTGGACCGCAAGGCCTTCGTGCTGCGCAAGCGCGCCGAGCGCGAGGCCGGGACGTACTTCCCCTCGCTCTCGTCCCGCACGATCGTCTACAAGGGCATGCTGACCACCGGCCAGCTCGAGCCCTTCTTCCCGGACCTGTCCGACCGCCGCTTCGCGACGGCCATCGCGCTCGTCCACTCCCGCTTCTCGACGAACACGTTCCCGAGCTGGCCGCTCGCGCACCCGTACCGCTTCGTCGCGCACAACGGTGAGATCAACACCGTCAAGGGCAACCGCAACTGGATGCGGGCCCGTGAGTCGCAGCTCGCCTCCGAGCTCTTCGGCGCTCCCGGCAAGGCGGACAAGCTGGAGCGGATCTTCCCGATCTGCACGCCGGACGCCTCCGACTCGGCCTCCTTCGACGAGGTACTCGAACTCCTGCACCTCGGCGGCCGCTCGCTGCCGCACTCCGTGCTGATGATGATCCCGGAGGCCTGGGAGAACCACGCCTCCATGGACCCGGCCCGGCGCGCCTTCTACCAGTTCCACTCCACGATGATGGAGCCCTGGGACGGCCCGGCGTGTGTGACCTTCACCGACGGCACGCAGGTGGGCGCCGTCCTCGACCGCAACGGCCTGCGCCCGGGCCGCTACTGGGTCACCGACGACGGCCTCGTCGTCCTCGGCTCCGAGGTCGGCGTCCTGGACATCGACCCCGCGAAGGTCGTCCGCAAGGGCCGCCTGCAGCCCGGCCGGATGTTCCTCGTCGACACCGCCGAGCACCGCATCGTCGAGGACGACGAGATCAAGGCGTCGCTGGCCGCCGAGAAGCCGTACCAGGAGTGGCTGGAGGCCGGCGAGATCGAGCTGTCCGACCTGCCCGACCGCGAGCACATCGTGCACACGCACGCCTCCGTCACGCGCCGCCAGCAGACCTTCGGCTACACCGAGGAAGAGCTGCGCCTCATCCTCGCGCCGATGGCCAAGACCGGCGGCGAGCCGCTCGGCTCCATGGGCACGGACACCCCCATGGCGGCCCTCTCCGAGCGCCCGCGGCTGATCTTCGACTACTTCACGCAGCTGTTCGCGCAGGTCACCAACCCGCCGCTGGACGCCATCCGTGAAGAACTCGTCACCTCGCTGCACTCCTCGCTCGGCCCGCAGGGCAACATCCTGGAGCCGACCGCCGCGACCTGTCGCAGCGTGACGCTGCCCTTCCCGGTGATCGACAACGACGAGCTCGCCAAGCTCATCCACATCAACGCCGACGGCGACATGCCCGGCATGAAGGCCGCGACGCTCTCCGGTCTCTACCGCGTGGGCGACGGCGGCGACGCCCTCGCCGCCCGTATCGAGGAGATCTGCTCCGAGGCCGACGCCGCCATAGAGGCCGGCGCCCGCCTGATCGTGCTCTCCGACCGGCACTCCGACGCCGAGCACGCGCCGATCCCCTCGCTGCTGCTCACCTCGGCCGTCCACCACCACCTCATCCGCACCAAGCAGCGCACCCAGGTGGGCCTGCTCGTCGAGGCGGGCGACGTGCGCGAGGTCCACCACGTGGCCCTCCTCATCGGCTTCGGCGCCGCGGCCGTCAACCCGTACCTGGCGATGGAGTCCGTCGAGGACCTCGTCCGCGCGGGCACGTTCCTGCCCGGTATGGAGGCCGAGCAGGCCATCCGCAACCTGATCTACGCGCTTGGCAAGGGCGTCCTGAAGGTCATGTCCAAGATGGGCATCTCCACCGTCGCCTCCTACCGCGGCGCCCAGGTCTTCGAGGCCGTCGGTCTCGAATCGGCCTTCGTGGAGCGGTACTTCAGCGGTACGACGACGAAGATCGGCGGCGCCGGACTCGACGTCATCGCCAAGGAGGTCGCCGCCCGGCACGCCAAGGCCTACCCGGCCTCCGGCGTCCCCTCCGCGCACCGCGCCCTTGACATCGGCGGCGAGTACCAGTGGCGCCGGGAGGGCGAGCCGCACCTGTTCGACCCCGAGACGGTCTTCCGCCTCCAGCACTCCACGCGCGGGCGCCGCTACGACATCTTCAAGCAGTACACGGGCCGCGTGAACGAGCAGTCCGAGCGCCTCATGACGCTGCGCGGCCTGTTCGGCTTCAAGTCCGGCCGCCCCTCGATCTCCATCGACGAGGTCGAGCCCGTCTCGGAGATCGTCAAGCGGTTCTCGACCGGCGCCATGTCGTACGGCTCGATCTCCCGCGAGGCGCACGAGACCCTCGCCATCGCCATGAACCAGCTGGGCGGCAAGTCCAACACCGGTGAGGGCGGCGAGGACGCGGACCGCCTGTACGACCCGGCGCGCCGCTCCTCCATCAAGCAGGTCGCCTCCGGCCGCTTCGGCGTGACCAGCGAGTACCTCGTCAACGCCGACGACATCCAGATCAAGATGGCGCAGGGCGCCAAGCCCGGCGAGGGCGGCCAGCTGCCAGGCCACAAGGTCTACCCGTGGGTCGCCAAGACGCGTCACTCGACGCCCGGCGTCGGCCTCATCTCGCCGCCGCCGCACCACGACATCTACTCCATCGAGGACCTGGCCCAGCTGATCCACGACCTGAAGAACGCGAACCCGCAGGCGCGGATTCACGTGAAGCTGGTCTCCGAGGTCGGTGTCGGCACGGTCGCCGCGGGTGTCTCCAAGGCCCACGCGGACGTCGTCCTCATCTCCGGCCACGACGGCGGCACGGGCGCATCGCCGCTGACCTCGCTGAAGCACGCGGGCGGCCCCTGGGAGCTCGGCCTCGCCGAGACCCAGCAGACCCTGCTCCTCAACGGCCTGCGCGACCGCATCGTCGTGCAGACCGACGGCCAGCTCAAGACCGGCCGCGACGTCGTCATCGCCGCGCTGCTCGGCGCCGAGGAGTTCGGTTTCGCGACCGCGCCGCTCGTCGTCTCCGGCTGCGTCATGATGCGCGTCTGCCACCTGGACACCTGCCCGGTCGGCATCGCCACGCAGAACCCGGCGCTGCGCGAGCGCTTCTCCGGCAAGGCCGAGTACATCGTCAACTTCTTCGAGTTCATCGCCGAAGAGGTCCGCGAGATCCTCGCCGATCTTGGCTTCCGCACCATCGAGGAGGCCGTCGGCCACGCCGAGCTCCTCGACACCGAGAAGGCCGTAAGGCACTGGAAGGCGCAGGGCCTGGACCTGGAGCCGCTGTTCCACGTGCCGGCGCTGCCCGCGGGCGCCGTCCGGCACCAGATCGCCGCCCAGGACCACGGCCTGGAGAAGGCGCTCGACAACGAGCTGATCAAGCTCGCCGCCGACGCGCTCGCCGCGAACAGCGCGACGGACGCGCACCCCGTCCGCGCGCAGGTCGCCATCCGCAACATCAACCGCACGGTCGGCACCATGCTCGGCCACGAGGTGACGAAGAAGTTCGGCGGCGCGGGTCTGCCCGACGACACCATCGACATCACCTTCACGGGCTCGGCGGGCCAGTCCTTCGGCGCCTTCGTGCCGCGCGGTGTGACGCTGCGCCTGGAGGGCGACGCCAACGACTACGTCGGCAAGGGCCTCTCCGGCGGCCGCATCGTGGTCCGCCCGGACCGCGGCGCCGACCACCTCGCCGAGTACTCGACGATCGCGGGCAACACCATCGCGTACGGCGCGACCGGCGGCGAGCTGTTCCTGCGCGGCCGCACGGGCGAGCGGTTCTGCGTCCGCAACTCCGGCGCGACGGTGGTCTCCGAGGGCGTGGGCGACCACGGCTGCGAGTACATGACCGGCGGTCACGCGGTGGTCCTCGGCGAGACGGGCCGCAACTTCGCGGCCGGCATGTCGGGCGGCATCGCGTACGTGATCGACCTCGACCGCGACAACGTCAACGCCGGAAACCAGGCCGCCGTCGAGCCGCTCGACGACTCCGACAAGCAGTGGCTGCACGACGTCGTGCGCCGCCACCAGGAGGAGACGGCCTCGACCGTGGCCGAGAAGCTCCTTGCGGAGTGGGACACGGCCGTGGAGCGCTTCAGCAGGATCATCCCCAGCACGTACAAGGCAGTGCTCGCCGCCAAGGACGCCGCCGAGCGAGCCGGTCTCTCCGAGACCGAGATCACCGAGAAGATGATGGAGGCGGCGACCAATGGCTGATCCCAAGGGCTTTCTGAACCACGGCCGCGAGGTCGCGCAGACCCGCCCGGTCGGTGAGCGCGTCCAGGACTGGAACGAGGTCTACGTTCCCGGTTCGCTCCTCCCGATCATCTCCAAGCAGGCCTCGCGCTGCATGGACTGCGGCATCCCGTTCTGCCACAACGGCTGTCCGCTGGGGAACCTCATCCCCGAGTGGAACGACTACGCGTACCGCGAGGACTGGTCCGCCGCGCAGGAGCGGCTGCACGCCACCAACAACTTCCCGGAGTTCACGGGCCGCCTGTGCCCGGCCCCGTGCGAGTCGGCGTGCGTGCTCGGCATCAACCAGCCGGCCGTCACCATCAAGAACGTCGAGGTCTCGATCATCGACCAGGCCTGGGACCGCGGCGACGTCGCGCCCCAGGCACCGGAGCGCCTCTCCGGCAAGACCGTCGCCGTCATCGGCTCGGGCCCGGCGGGCCTGGCCGCCGCCCAGCAGCTGACCCGGGCCGGCCACACGGTCGCCGTCTACGAGCGCGCCGACCGCATCGGCGGCCTGCTCCGCTACGGCATCCCCGAGTTCAAGATGGAGAAGCGGCACATCAACCGCCGCATCGAGCAGATGCGCGCGGAGGGCACCAAGTTCCGCACCGGCGTGGAGATCGGCCGCGACATCGACGCGGCGAAGCTGCGCAGGCGCTACGACGCGGTGGTCATCGCCGCCGGCTCCACCACCGCCCGCGACCTGCCCGTCCCCGGCCGTGAGCTCAAGGGCATCTACCAGGCGATGGAGTACCTGCCCCTGGCCAACAAGGTCCAGGAGGGCGACTACGTCACCACGCCCGTCTCCGCCGAGGGCAAGCACGTCGTCGTCATCGGCGGCGGCGACACCGGCGCTGACTGCGTGGGCACCGCCCACCGCCAGGGCGCGGCGTCCGTGACGCAGCTGGAGATCATGCCGAAGCCGGGCGAGGAGCGTGCCCCGCACCAGCCGTGGCCGACCTTCCCCATGCTGTACAAGGTCACCTCCGCGCACGAGGAGGGCGGCGAGCGGGTCTACGCCGTCAACACCACGCACTTCGAGGGCGACGAGGACGGCAACGTCCAGTTCCTGCACCTCGTCGAGGTGGAGTTCATCGAGGGCGAGCTGACCCCGAAGCCCGACACCGAGCGGAAGATCCCCGCGCAGCTCGTCACCCTCGCGATGGGCTTCACGGGCACGGACCGTGAGAACGGCCTCGTGGACCAGTTCGCCCTGGAGCTCGACGAGCGCGGCAACGTCGCGCGGGACGCCGAATTCCAGACAAACGTGCCCGGCGTCTTCGTCGCAGGGGACGCGGGCCGCGGCCAGTCGCTCATCGTCTGGGCGATCGCCGAGGGCCGCTCGGCGGCGCGCGGCGTGGACACCTTCCTCACCGGCGCGAGTGATCTGCCCGCCCCGATCCGCCCGACGGACCGTGCCCTGACGGTCTAGCCCGTACGGTTGCTTCCGTACGACCCCCTGCACGTCCCGTACAACGGCGTACGGAACTGAGCGGCGCCCGCCTCGTCCCCGACCGGACCTGGGCGGGCGTCGTCGCGTCCGGGCCCGGTCGTGCGACCAGAGCGTTGCATGGGGCGCAATGGTATGAGCGTATGTTGCGTCACCCGCAACCCTCATTACGGTTCGGCCGCTTATACCAATGGGTCTAGACCGCCTACCCCCTGTGTGACCACAATCGCTCCCACCAATCGGAACCTGGAGGGGGCCGGCATGAATCGACGTGTCATCGCCGCTGGTTGTATCGCCATGAGTCTCGGACTGACCGCCACGGCGTGCGGTGGCGATGACGACGACGAGGGCGGCAAAGCCACCGACGGCAAGGGCAAGACCCTCACCGTATGGATCATGGAGGGGACCAACCCCGACCCGCGGCCCTTCTTCGCGGAGGTCGAGAAGGCCTTCCACAAGAAGACCGGCGCCAAGATCAAGGTCGAGTACCAGCAGTGGGCCAGCGCCCAGAAGAAGTTCACGACCGCCATCGAGGGCGGCGCGGACCAGGTGCCCGACGTGGCCGAGGTCGGCACCACCTGGGTGCCGCAGTTCGCCGAGACCGACGCGCTCGTCGACGTCACCGACGAGGTCAAGAAGTCGGGCCTGAACGACGACCTCGTCGCGGGCCTCAAGGACGCCGGCACGCTGGACGGCAAGCAGTACGGCATGCCCTGGTACGCGGGCGTCCGCTCCATCGTGTACCGCAAGGACGTCTTCGAGAAGCACCACCTCAAGCCCCCGACCACGTGGAAGGAGCTCGAGGCGACCGCCAAGGCGCTGAAGGAGAAGGAGCCGAAGATGCTTCCCTTCCCGGTGGCGGGCGGCGCGGAGATGTTCGCGGCCCCCTTCATCTGGGGCGCCGGCGGTGAACTCGCCACCGAGTCCGGCGGCAAGTGGAAGTCCGCCGTCAACTCGCCCGAGGCCGTCAAGGGCATCGAGTACTACACGGGCCTCGCCACGAAGGACAAGGTCTCCCCGGCCAAGGTCAGCACCTGGACGGAGAAGGAGGTCGGCGACGCCTGGAACAAGGGCGAGGTCGCGATGTCCATCGGCGGCAACTGGACCCCGAAGGCGATCATCGACAAGAACCCCGGTCTCAAGGGCAAGCTCGGCGCCGTGCCGATCCCCGGCCAGACCGGCGGGATGAGCAAGTCCTTCCTCGGTGGCTCCTACCTGTCGACGTTCGACACGGACAAGAAGGACCTCGCCTGGGAGTTCGTGAAGCTCGTGACGACCGGTGAGTTCGCCGCCAAGTGGGCCGAGCAGACCAACTACTTCCCCGGCCAGAACTCCGAGCTGAAGAAGATCGAGGCCAAGAAGGACCCGCTGGTCGAGCCGTTCGCCAAGCAGATGCTGGAGGCCGGCGCCACCGTCCCCAAGACGAAGTCGTACGGCGAGATCCAGGCCTCCAAGGTCATCCCCGGCATGATCCAGTCGATCCTCACCGGCAAGTCGTCCGTGCAGGAAGCGGCCGACAAGGCGGCCAAGGACATGGACGCGATCTTCGCCAAGGACGAGTAGGCAAGGGCGGGTTCGGCACTGTGAAGGACGCGACACCGTGAAAGACACGCTTGTCAGCGACGGGCCGGAGTCCCCGGCCCGTCCCGGCCCCCTGCCGCGGGACGACGGGGCGGCCGAGGCGGCTCGCCGCCGGAAGAAACTGACCACCCTCACCCGTCCCTGGCTCCTGCTCGCCCCCTCCCTCGTGGTCCTCGTGGGGCTGCTGCTCTGGCCGCTGATCCAGGTCGGCAAGCTCTCCCTGCAGGACTACAAGGTCAAGTTCGGCGGCGGCAAAGGGACGTTCACCGGCTTCGACCACTACAGCGACCTGCTCTCCAGCAGTCTGCTGTGGAAGACGGTCCTGCCCAACACCGTCTTCTTCGCCTTCGCCTGCGTCGGCCTCACCGTCGCGCTGGGCACCCTCGTGGCGCTGCTGCTCAACCGGCTCGGCGCCACCTGGCGGATGATCTGCTCGATCGCGATCCTCGCCGCCTGGGCCATGCCCGCGGTCACGGGCACGTACGTATGGATCTGGCTCTTCCAGCCGCAGGACGGCATGGCCAGCCAGATCGCGGGCTCGATCGGCCTGATCGACCCCGAGACCACCAACTGGTTCACCGAGCGCGGCCCGTTCTACGCGATCGCCACGCTCAACGTCGTCCACCACGGCTTCCCCTTCGTCGCCATCACCGTCCTCGCGGGACTCATGACGATCCCCAAGGAGCTGTACGAGGCGGGGGAGTTGGACGGCGCCAACGCCTGGCAGCGGTTCTGGAACATCACCGTGCCGACGATCAAGCCCGTCTTCCTCGTGGTGACCATCCTCTCCACCATCTGGGACTTCAAGGTCTTCACCCAGGTCTATCTGCAACCCGGCGGCGACGGCTCCAACGAAGAGGTCTACAACCTCGGCGTCTTCTCCTACATCCAGGCCTTCGCCAAGAACGACTACGGCACGGGCGCGGCGGCCGCGGTCCTGCTGACCGTGCTGCTCCTGCTCATCACCGTCGTCTACATCCGCACGCTGTTCCGGCAGGGGGAGGAGGACCTGTGACCGCCACCAAGCTCTCGGCGCCGCTCGACCAGGGGAAACCCCGCAGCCGCGCCACGCTCGCCTCGCGCATCGGACTGCCGGCCGCGGTCGTCGGCCTCCTGCTCTTCACGCTCTTCCCCGTCTACTGGATGGTCTCGACGGCGCTGGACCCGAAGGCCGCCCTGCGCGGCTCGGACGTGCTGCCGAGCGGCATCAGCTTCGAGCACTTCGAGTTCGTCTTCGACAAGGGCAACTTCGGTACGTACCTGCTGAACTCGGCGCTCGTCGGCCTCGCCACGATTGTCGCGGCCGCGCTGCTCTCGCTCTTCGCGGCCGTCGCGGTGGCCCGGTTCAAGTTCCGCTTCCGCACCTCCGTACTGATCATGATCCTGGTCGTGCAGATGGTGCCGCTGGAAGCCCTGGTCATCCCGCTCTTCATCCAGATGCGGGACTACGACCTGCTCAACTCGCTGCTCGGGCTGAGCATCGTCTACATCGCCCTCTCGCTCCCGTTCGCCATCTGGACGCTGCGCGGCTTCGTCGCCACCGTCCCCAAGGAGGTCGAGGAAGCGGCGTACATCGACGGGGCGTCCTGGCCGCGGATGTTCTGGTCGGTGCTGCTCCCGCTGGTCGCGCCGGGGCTCGTGGCGACCTCGATCTTCGCCTTCATCACGGCGTGGAACGAGTTCGTCTTCGCTTACACCTTCATGAAGGGCAGCGACAAGTACACGGCGGCCGTGGGCATTTACCAGTTCTTCGGGGAGAACTCCACGGCCTGGGGCCCGGTCATGGCCAGCTCCACGCTGGTCACGGTGCCGGTGATGATCTTCTTCGTGATCGTGCACCGGAAGCTGGGCTCGGGCCTGGCGGCGGGCGCGGTCAAGGGCTGACGCCGCCCGGCGGGTGCACGGGGTCACGGCACCTTGTACGTCTCCCCGTACACCTGCCAGGTCAGCGGCGTATTCAGGGCCAGATTGCCGTCGTCGAGGAACCTCCGCTGCGCCGTGTCCACGCGTGAGGTGTCGCGGTGGGCGGTCTCCCGCTTCATCGCCGTGCGGCGGACGTCCAGGAAGGCGTCGAGGTACGCCTTCTCGCCGCCGCCCCGGGACGGCGGGTCCGCCCGCTTCATGGCCGCCTCGCGCAGGCCGTGGAAGGAGCGGGGCCCGGTGCCGGGGCCGTGCATGACCATCGCGTCGTAGTAGATGAACTGGCCGAGCGAGCCGAGGCCGTCGCGCTCGGCCCTGCGCACCGCCGGGTCGAAGTAGCCGCGGTCGCGTGCGCGGTCCTGGGCCGCGCGGAACGCGGGCTCGGCCGCCTCCGCCTTCCAGGCCTTGGTGAAGCCGGGGCCAAGGCCCTTGTGTGAGTCGCCGCCGTCCACCGCGCGCAGGGCGGGCAGATAGCCGGCCAGGCCGTTGTCCGGGTGGTCCTTCGTATAGCGCTCGACGAGGGTCAGCAGGTCGTGCGTGCCGGTGCAGAAGCCGATGAGGCCCGCGGTGTAGCCGCGGCCGTCGTGGATGTCCTCGATGTAGCCGTACTGGCCGCGCCAGTCCAGCGTCGAGTTCTCCGCGCTCGACACCAGCTGCTGCGCGAGTTCCTTCTTCGCGGGCGCGGCGAGGCCCGGATCCCGCCCGCCGTTGCTTGCGTCGCTCCGGCCCGGGGCGCCGCCCGCGAGGCAGGCGGCCGTGGCGGCGAGCGGGACCACGGCGAGGAGGAGGAGACCGGCGCGTTTCATCCGGCCAAGATTACGTGGGCATGACTTGCGGGGCGTCCTGTGGTTCCCGCCGTCTGTGGTTCCCGCCGTCCTGTGGTCCCCGCTCGGCGGCTTCCGCGCCCCACTCTATTGACTAAAAGTCAATTCAGCGCCAGTCTCTGGTCCCGTGACCCGGCCGTGCGGCCGGCCCAGGGAGGCGACGTGGACACCGAGACACGGGAGCGACGCGAGCGACTCGCCGCGGAGCTGCGCGACCAACCACCGGAATCCTTCGGACAGTTGACATCCGACCAGCTCACGGCGCTGGCGGACGCGCTGGAGCGGCAGCGCGAGAGCCGCGCCGCGGGACTCAACGAGGCCGCCGAGGAAGCGCTGAAGCTCGTCCCCGCGCTGGCCCGCGGCCCCGTCCGCCGGATTCTCTTCCGATAGCCCAGTGGAGCGAGGAGTCAGCATGGACAAGCTGCGCGGCAGGGCCGAGACCCTCAAGATCGCCCACCTGCTCGACGTCGAACCGGACACGCTCGCCTTCCTCCAGGGCCTGCCCGTCGAGGACGTACGCCGCTTCCGCACCCAGAGCGTCGCGGCGCTCTTCGACCGGGCGCCCGACATGCTCGACCGGATCGCGTCCGCCACCAAACTCGTGCCCGCCGGGGTGGCCGCCGCCATCTCCCAGAAAGCCCTCGGCCCGCGCCTGGCCGCCGCCGTCGCCGGACGGCTCGAACCCGCGCGCGCCGCCGACATCATCGAGAAGCTGCCGGTGTCCTTCACGGCACAGTCCTGCGCCCACCTCGACCCGCGCCGGATCAAGGGCATCGTCGACCGCCTCGACGAGAACCTGGTCGTCCGCATCGCCGTCGCACTCGCCGAACGCGGCGACCACCTCACGATGGGCCGCTTCGTCGGCCACCTGCCCGACGCCGCGCTGCGCCGCATCCTGCCGCAGGTCGACGACGCCGCCGTCCTGAAGACGGGCTTCGCGATCGACGTGCCCGAACGGCTCGGCCACATCATCGAGTTGATGGGCGCCGAACGCCTCGCGGCCGTCATCGGCTCGGCGGCCGCCGACGGCCTGTGGCCCGAGGCGCTCGCCGTCGCCGGCATGGTGACGGGGGAGCAGCGCGGCCGCATCGCCTCGCTCGCCGCGGGCCAGCCGCAGCACCGCCTCGACTCCCTGGTCACGACGGTGGCGGAACAGGACCTGTGGGAGTCCCTGCTGCCCCTGGTCGCGCTCCTCGGCGAGGACGAGCGGCACACCGTCGCCGAACTGCCCTCGCTGCGGGACGCGGAGGTGCTCGGCGGCGTCGTGCGCGCGGTCGTGGCCACTGGGCTGTGGGCGGAGTTCCTGCCGCTCGTGGACGTGCTGCCCGCTCAGTCCCGCAAGGCCGTCGCCGACACCGCGGGGGCGCTGCCCGAGCCCGACCTGGACGCGCTCGCCAGGGAGGTCGGCAAACAGGACCTCTGGGAGCTGGTCATGCCGCTCGTCGAGCTCATGGACGACGCGGCGAAGACCCGGATCTTCGCCCTGCCCGCCTTCCAGGACCAGGCCGGAGGGTAGCCCGCACGGCGTACGAAGAAACGATGCGGCGACGGCGTACGGGTGACACCGCGCATCCGGAGGCCGCGGGCCGGGGAAAGGCGCAGCCGGACCCGTCGACTCCCGGACGGGTCCGGCCACCCCCTTCCGCCGGACACCCCCACGTCCGGCGCCGGACGGAAACGGACCCCATGCGTCTGCGCCACTCCCTCACCGCCGCCCTCGGCGCGCTCACCCTCGTCGTCGCCCTGCCGACCTCCGCCGGCGCCGCCACCGGCGACTTCTCCTACAAGTTCGTCGGCCTGGACGGCTCGCCCCGGTCGGCCACGCTCCACGACCCCCAGAGCCCCGCTTGCGCCGCGCTCCCCGAGGTCGCGGACCCGGACGCCTCCGGGCCCGCGTTCGCCCCGCACAACGACACCGACACCTGGGTGAGGGTGTTCACCGAGCCGGACTGCACCGGCGACTCCTGGATGCTGCGCCCGCACGGGCGCCCGGCCACGGATCGCCTGGAGCTCCGCTCGGTGCGCTTCACCGACCGCCACTGACCCACGGTCCTCACCCCGCCGTCGAGCCGCCGTCCACGCTGAACTCCGCCCCCGTGACGTACGACGACGCGTCCGACACCAGGAACAGCACCAGAGAGCCGACCTCCTCCGGGCGGCCCATCCTGCCGAGCGGCAGGTGGGAGAAGTCCCGCCCGGCGGAGGCCGCGGAGATCATCGGGGTGTCGATCGCCCCTGGATGGACGGAGTTGACCCGCACCCGGTACTTCGCCAGATCCAGCGCCGCGGACCGGGTCAGGCCCCGCAGCCCGAACTTCGTCGACCCGTACGCCGCGTGCCCGGGGATGCCGACCAGGCCCGCCGTCGACGACACGTTCACCACCGAACCGCCGCCCGCCTCCTTCAGTGCGGGCAGCACCGCCTGGATGCCCAGGAAGGGCCCCAGGAGATTGACCCGGACCAGGGCCTCGAAGTTCTCGTACGTCTCGTCCTCCACCGACGCCGTGCGCCACAGCGCGGCATTGTTCACCAGCGCGTCAAGGCGCCCGAAGGCGTCGAGGGCGCGCGCCACGGCCGCCGCCCAGCTCGCCGCGTCGGTCACGTCATGGCGTACGAAGAGCCCCTGGTCGCCCAGGGACCCGGCGACCGCGCGGCCCTCCTCCTCGCGCACGTCCGTCACCACGACCCGCGCCCCCGCCGCCGCGAAGAGCCGTGCCTCCGCCGCCCCCTGACCGCGGGCCGCACCGGTGATCAGGACGGTCCTGCCGTCCAGTCCGCAAGGAGTCTCCCGGGAGCCCATGCCGCGCCTCCAGTACGCCTCGGCCGTCCGCGCGCCGTCATGTGACGGGGCGTCATATGGCTGGAGGGCATATGTCTAGCAGTCATATGGGCACGGGAGAAGGGCGTGCGCGCGACGCGTACCCTCGACCGCTGACGGGCCGGCACGGTGGCGGCCCGGCCAACGGAACGGAGCGGCGCATGGAACCTGCCATCAGTCTGCGCAAGGTGGAGGACTCGGCGCCCGCGCTGGTCAGCCTCTACAAGAGCGCCGGGGTCTCGCTGCGCAAGCACGGCCTGGCGGGGGCGCGGGCCGCGGTCTACCTCGTCGTCGACTACTCCGGTTCCATGCGGCCGTACTACAAGGACGGCAGCGTGCAGGCCCTCGCCGACCGCGTGCTCGGCCTCTCCGCGCACCTGGACGACGACGGGAACGTGCCCACCGTCTTCTTCTCCACGGACATCGACGCGGTCACGGACATCGCCCTCGACAACCACCGCGGCCGGATCGACGACATCGTGGCCGGCCTCGGACACATGGGGAAGACCAGCTACCACCTGGCGATGGACGCCGTCATCGACCACTACGTGGACAGCGGCTCCACCGCGCCCGCTCTGGTGATCTTCCAGACCGACGGCGGCCCCATCAACAAGCTCGCCGCCGAGCGCTACCTCTGCAAGGCGGCGAAGCTGCCCCTGTTCTGGCAGTTCATCGGCTTCGGCGACCCGGCGAGCAAGCAGTTCGACTACCTCCGGCGGCTCGACGAACTCGCCGTCCCCGCCAAGCGCCCGGTCGACAACGCGGGCTTCTTCCACGCCGGGAACGACCCCCGGGCGGTGCCGGACGACGTGCTGTACGACCGGCTGGTGGGGGAGTTCCCGGCGTGGCTCGCGGCGGCGCGGTCGGGCGGGATCGTGGCTTAGGGGCTGCCGTCGGGACCGGCCCCGGTCAGCCGACGAGGCTCTCGCGCAGCTTCAGGATCGTGCCCGCGTCGAGCCCGAGCCCCTTGGTCAGATAGCCCTGCAGGCCGCCGTACCGCTTCGCGGCCTCGTCGAGCGCCGTGCCGAGGTAGTCGGTGCGCACCTCCTGCAGCGGGATGATCAGGTCCGGGTTCTGCATGAACCCGCCCTGCTTGAGCGCCTCGCGCAGCCGCGCGTCGTACGCGGCCCGGTAGGTGTTGGACGCCAGATAGTCACCGACCGCGGTCCGGTCCGGCACGCCGACCAGGCGCAGCAGGAGATACGTCGTCCAGCCGGTGCGGTCCTTGCCCGCGGTGCAGTGGTAGAGCAGCGGCGAGCGGCTGTCCGCGATGTCGCGCAGGGTGGCCGCGAACTGCGCGCGGTTGACGGAGTCCGTGACGAAGGTGCGGTAGACCTCCCGCATGAACGCGGCCGCCCTGCCGTTGCCCAGCATCTCCTCCTGCTTGACCGGGTCCTTCGAGCCGATCGCGGTGAGGAGCTGGGTGAACAGGCCGTTGTCGGTGATCGGCCGGGAGACCGGGGACGCCCCGGCGGGCAGCCGGTCCGCGCCGTCGTACTGCACCTCGGCGGCCACCCGGAAGTCGATGACCTTCTTCAGGCCGAGCCCGGCGAGCGTCCCGAGGTCGGCGTCGGTGAGCTTGCCGAGGGCGTCGGCGCGGAAGACCCGGCCGTAGGCGACGCGCTCGCCGTCGTACGTGCGGTAGCCACCCACGTCCCGCACATTGACCGCGCCCTGCAGCGGGATGTGCCGGACGGTGTCGGCCGCGTGGTGGGCGGCCTGGTGGGCGGGGGCGTGCGAGGCGTGCCGGGGCGCCGTGGGCGCGACGGTTTCGGCGGGGGCGGCCCAGGCGGGCAGGGTGCCCAGGGCGAGCGCGGAGATCACGAGTCCGGTCGCGGTACGGGTACGGGAGATGCGCATCGGTCCGCCTTCCCATCGGCAGGGGTGCTCGACCCAACCAAGCGATTGTTTGGCTGGAGGGCGAAGGTAGCGAGGGGCCGGTGAGCGAGGAAGGGGCGTGGGCGAAAGGCTGACGAAAAGTCAAAACTGTAGAGCGCCGTACGGTGGCACGGGGTGCGGGGCATGGGGCGCGGGGTGCGGGGCGAGGTGGGACGGGTGGGGCGCGCGGTTCCGCGGGGTCGAGGGCTTGGGGTTCCGCCGGCCGGGAACAAGGGGTCGCGCGAGCGTGTTAGGGTTATGTGTTGCAGTTTTGGTACCCATGAACTTTATGTGCGCCTGACGGGAATGCTCCGAGGGCGCATAATTGTTTTTCCGGTTCTCTCCGGTATGGGGGTCATTGCAGCGCTGGAGATTCACAATTCGGTGATTCTCCATTCACTGCCCCTGTTGAGGAGATTGACATGGCAACCGGCACCGTTAAGTGGTTTAACTCGGAAAAGGGATTCGGCTTCATCGAGCAGGACGGCGGCGGCCCCGACGTCTTCGCCCACTACTCGAACATCGCGTCCTCGGGCTTCCGTGAGCTCCTCGAGGGCCAGAAGGTCTCCTTCGAGGTGACCCAGGGCCAGAAGGGCCTGCAGGCCGAGAACATCGTTCCTGCCTGATCGCCGCAGCGCGAACCTCAGAGCCGAGGCCCGCACCGGAAGGTGCGGGCCTCGGCTTGCGCTGTCATCGGGCCCGACCGGGCCCAGAGCCGCACCGGCTCAGAGGTCCGGAAGTCCAGCGACCAGGAAGGCACTACTGCATGAACCGCTCCGAACGCCCGGCGCGCCCCGCCCGCAAGCGTCCCGCCGACGCAGCAGGAAAGGGCCGGCCCTACGGCCAGGCGAAGGGCTCCACGCCTTCTTCGCACTCCGCGAAGAAGTCCGGAGGCCGCAAGCCGAAGCCGGTCCAGGGCGGTGAATTCGCGCTGCCCGAGAGCATCACGCCGGCGCTGCCGTCCGTCGAGGCCTTCGCTGATCTGGACATGCCCGAGGCCCTCCTGAAGACGCTGGCCGCCCAGGGCGTCACCGAGCCCTTCCCGATCCAGGCCGCCACCCTCCCGAACTCGCTCGCGGGCCGCGACATCCTCGGCCGCGGGCGCACCGGCTCCGGCAAGACGCTGGCCTTCGGCCTCGCGCTCCTGGCCCGCACGGCCGGGCACCGCGCCGAGCCGAAGTCCCCGCTCGCCATGGTCCTGGTCCCCACGCGCGAGCTGGCCCAGCAGGTGACGGACGCCCTCACGCCGTACGCGACGTCGGTGAACCTCCGCATGGCCACGGTCGTCGGCGGCATGTCGATCACCCGGCAGTCCGGGACGCTGCGCCGCGGCGCCGAGGTCCTGGTCGCCACCCCCGGCCGCCTCAAGGACCTGATCGAGCGCGGCGACTGCGATCTGTCGCAGGTGCGCACGACGGTCCTCGACGAGGCCGACCAGATGGCCGACATGGGCTTCATGCCGCAGGTCACGGCGCTGCTCAAGCAGGTGGCGCAGGGCGGCCAGACGATGCTGTTCTCGGCGACGCTCGACAAGAACATCGACCGTCTCGTACGGATGTTCCTCACGGATCCCGTCGTGCACTCCGTCGACCCGTCCGCGGGCGCGGTCACGACGATGGAGCACCACGTGCTCTACGTCGCCGACGAGACGGACAAGAAGGCCGTCGCGATGCGGATCGCCGCCCGTGAGGGCCGCGTGATCATGTTCCTGGACACCAAGCGCGCGGTGGACCGCTTCACCAAGCGGCTGCTCGCCAACGGTGTACGCGCCTCCGGACTGCACGGCGGACGCTCGCAGCCGCAGCGCAACCGCACCCTCGACCAGTTCAAGACCGGCCAGGTCACCGCGTTGATCGCGACGAACGTGGCGGCGCGCGGCATCCACGTCGACGACCTCGACCTCGTCGTGAACATCGACCCGCCCGCCGACCACAAGGACTACCTCCACCGGGGCGGGCGCACCGCGCGGGCGGGGGAGTCGGGCAGCGTCGTCACCCTCGTGCTTCCCGAGGAGAAGCGCGACATGACGCGGCTGATGTCCGACGCGGAGATCCGTCCGAACACGGCACGCGTCTCGTCCTCCGACGAGGAGCTGACGCGGATCACCGGGGCGCGGGAGCCCTCCGGTGTGCCGGTGGTCATCGAGGTGCCGCAGCCGCAGCAGCAGCAGCCCGCCGCACGGGGTGGCGCGCAGCGGCGCCGGCGTCCTCGTAGCGGCGGAGGCGCCGCCGCCGGTCAGGGCCAGGGCCAGAGTCAAGGTCAGGGGCAGCGCAGGGTTCCCCGTCAGAGCGGCCAGGGCCAGGGCCAGGGCCAGGGTCAGGGCGGCCAGGGTGGCCAGGCCAGGAGCGGTTCCGCCGGGGCCGGTGGCACCGGTGGCGGTCGTGCCCGCCGCGGTCGCGCCGGTGGCGGGGCGCAGGGAGGCCGCCGCTCCGCGGCGTGACGTCGGCGCCGTGCCCGGGCGGGTTTCCCCTGCCCCGCGCCCGACGCCGCTCCCAGCAGTGCCAGTGCCAGTACCAGTTCCGCCCGCAGCCCCTGCCGAGGCTGCGGGCGGAACAATGCAGTGCCGTATCACTTGTAGTGCCGTACCACCTGTAGCGCCGTACCACCTGTAGTGCCCGGCCGGAAGGAGCCCGCCCGATGACACCGGAGCGCGAACCCGTCGCCCTGCCCCTGCTCGACGACGACCGCGCGGCCCTGCGTGCCGACTGCGGCAGCTGCTTCGGGCTGTGCTGTGTGGCCCTCACCTTCGCCAAGTCCTCGGACTTCGCGGTGAACAAGGCCGCGGGCACGCCCTGCACCAACCTGCGGGCGGACTCCCGGTGCGGCATCCACCGCGACCTCCGCGACAAGGGGTACCGGGGCTGCACCGTGTACGACTGCTTCGGAGCGGGGCAGCACGTCTCGCAGAACACCTTCGAGGGGCGTGACTGGCGTCAGGATCCGGCCACCGCGCGTCAGATGTTCGAGGCGTTCCCGGTCATGCGGCAGCTCCACGAGCTGCTCTGGTACGTGACCGAGGCGCTCGCCGTCCCGCAGACCCGGCCGATCCATGCCGACCTGAAGCGCGCGCTCGCCGCGACGGAGCGGCTGACCCGGGGCACCCCGGAGGCCGTCGTCGAGACCGACGTGGCCGCCCACCGTCAGGACGTCAACCAGCTCCTCCTGCGGGCCAGCGAGCTCGTCCGTGCCGAGTACCGCGGCGCGGGGGGCAAGGGCGGCAAGGGCGCCAAGAACGGTAAGGGTGCCAAGAAGAACCGCAGGGGCGCCGACCTCATCGGCGCGCGGCTCAGGGGCGCCGACCTCTCGGGCGCCGACCTGCGCGGCGCCTACCTCATCGGCGCCGACCTGCGCGACGCGGACCTGCGGGGAGCCGACCTGATCGGCGTGGACTTCCGCGACGCGGACCTGCGCGGCGCCGACCTCACCGGCGCGCTCTTTCTCACCCAGTCGCAGGTGAACGCGGCCAGGGGCGACGACCTCACCAAGCTCTCCGACGCCCTCGACCGCCCCGGCCACTGGTCGGCCGCCTGACCCCCACGCCCGCTACGCGTCGCACTCCAGCACCGTCCGGCACAGCGTGCACCGCACCCGCATCCGCCCCCGCGCCGGTACCCGGATCCGCTGGTGGCAGGTCGGGCAGGGGAACGTCACCCGCAGGGTGCCGTGGTCGAGGGAGAAGGAGTAGGAACCGCCCGCCGCGACCGCGCCGCCGTGGTCCAGTGCGTACCGCCGGTCCTTCGCGTACCGCCGCCGCCCCGCCCACCCCGCGGCCGTCAGCGGCGGCTGCTGCTCGTCGCGGCGGGCATGGGCGAGCCCCTTCGTGTACGCCGTGTACGCCTGCGCGCTGGTGAACCAGGTCTCCGGGGCCTCGCCGAACGCCGACGCCCGCTTGGCCAGGACGTATCCGAACTCCTCCGGTGTGAGGTAGCCGAGCTTCTGCGAGGTCGCGCCGTCCTCGCGGTAGGCGTCGAGCAGCAGCCAGCCCGCGCCCAGGTAGGTGGTGGCGGTGTCGGTCAGGATCTCGTTGTCGCGCGTGCCGGGGAACGACAGGCCGAGTCGGTGCAGATAGACGTGCATGACCTCGTGGGCGAGCGCCGCGCCGATGTCCCTGCGGTGGGTGCGGAAGCGGTCGTTCAGCTCGATGAAGTACTCGGGCCCCGCGGCGAGTTCGACGTACGCGGCATGGTCCATCTCGCGGAAGCCGACGATCATCCGGGCGTCGGGGAGGCGCAGATGCCGCACCATCTCGCGGGCCACCCGCTGCACGCCGAGGTACAGGTCGTCCTGATCGTGGAAGGCCACGTCGGCCGGGGCGACGCTGGTCTCGAAGGTGTGGACGGTGTCGTACGAGAGGCGTTTGTAGAGCGCGGTGAGGGCGGCGCGCACGGTCTCCAGATGAGGGTAGCCGTGCACGACTGGACCGCCGCCGACCGTCACGTGCGTACCCCCTGACGTCACTCACCGGGCACTGCAACTCAGCACCACTGTACGGGGGGAGTCGCCTCCGCAACGCTCCCGCGCGACACTCCGTGGCCGGAAACCGCCCCTTGTCCTGAGCGGACACCGATCTCCATAATCCGCAACAACGCTTTGGCGGGCTCATGCCATCCACGCGCAACCTGTGGGGACGGCCGGGGCCCGCCACGCGTGTCCCCCCACGAACCCCCCACGAAGGGAAGCAAGTTGAAGACCACGCTGCGTGGAGTGAAGAGAGCCGCCACCCTCGGTGCGATCGCTCTGGCCGCCGTCAGCCTTCAGCCCGTGGCCGCCTCCGCGGCACCCCACCCGGGCCCCCGGCCGGGTGAGCGCGTCGTCGGCGGAACCCCCGCCGAGCAGGGCGAATTCCCGTTCATGGTCCGTCTTTCGATGGGCTGTGGCGGCGCTCTGTACGCCAAGGACATCGTCCTGACCGCCGCCCACTGCGTGGACGGCTCCGGAGACAACACCGGCATCACCGCCACCGGTGGCGTCGTGGACCTGGAGAGCTCCGACGCGGTCAGCGTGAAGTCCACCAAGGTCCTGCAGGCGCCCGGCTACAACGGCAAGGGCAAGGACTGGGCGCTCATCAAGCTCGCCAAGCCGATCGACCAGCCCACGCTGAAGATAGCCAAGGACACCAAGTACAACGAGGGCGACTTCACCATCGCCGGCTGGGGCGCCGACAAGGAAGGCGGCGACCAGCAGCGCTATCTCCTGAAGGCGACCGTCCCGTTCATCAGCGACGCCGACTGTCAGGCCGCGTACGGCGACGACCTCACCCCTGGTGAGGAGCTCTGCGCGGGCAAGCTCGCCGAGGGTGGCACGGACACCTGCCAGGGCGACTCCGGCGGCCCCATGTTCCGCAAGGACGAGGCCGGCGAGTACGTCCAGGTCGGCATCGTCAGCTGGGGCAACGGCTGCGCGCGGCCGAAGTTCCCCGGTGTCTACACCGAGGTGTCGACCTTCGCGGCCGACATAGAGAAGGCGGCTTCGGAGCTCTGAGGTACTGAGCCGCACTTCGTACGTTCTGGGGCGGGGCGCTCGCAGTCGCAGGCGCCCCGCCCCGGCATGAGGGCACTCCCGTCCAGCTGCCGCGCGGCGCCACCCGACGGTTAGTCCAACACCTGCCCCTCCTTTGTCCATGGGCGCGTTCGCCACCCCCGGCGCATCGTGAGCGGCACGAATTCCGTCCCATGGAGGGGTGCCGCATGCTGCCGTCAGACACGTCCGGACCGAGCCGCAGAGCCGTGGTCGCGACGGGCGCGATCGCCGGAATGGGCGTCGCCCTCGGAGCGGGCGGCAGCGCGTTCGCAGGGCCCGCTCCCGCCCCCGGAAAGCGCGGGGCGGACGAGGCGGTGCTGCGCTCGGCCGACCTGGAGGTGCGCGTCGCCACCGCCTTCCCCTGCGTCGTCTCGTACACGGACCGGGCGAGCGGCGCCGTGCTGCACGGCCGGGCGGACGCGGCCACCACGGTCCTGATCGACGAGGCCGAGCACACGCCCACGGTCACCGCCACGGCGGGCGACACCCGCATCGCGTACCGGCTCGCCTTCGACGGCGGCACCCGCATCGACGTCGAGATCGCGGTCGAGGGACGGCAGGTCCACTGGCGCGTCACGAAGATCGCGGACACCGACGCGCTGCGGGTCGGCACCCTGCGGATCCCCGGCCTCACCCTGCTCTCCGTGCGCAGCGACCAGCCAGGGGCCGCCCTCCTCGCCGCCAAGGTGCAGCTGGACAAGGCCAAGAGCGGCGACACCCTCGTCCGCCTCGCCGCCGACAGCCCCGCCGAGCCGCCCACCGGATGCGCGTACGCCGTCCTGGCGCACGACGGACTCGGCGGCGCGATCGAGACGAACACCGGCTACGACAAGCCCACCAGCGCGGCGGGCACCACCTGGGAGAACGGCCGCCTGTGGCGCGAGACGGTGCGGCCCACCGGGAACGCAGACTACGTAGAGGCCCGGTTGGCGCCGGGACAGTGGACGCACCGCGCCGCGACCGCGCCCGTGCACGCCACCGAACCCCTCCCGTACGCCACCGTCGTCATCACCGGTGACCGCAACGGCGACGGCAAGGTCGACTGGCAGGACGCCGCGATCGCCTTCCGCGACATCATGGTGACCCCGCTCGGCGCCGACGAGACGCACCTGAGGGTCGTCCCGCACATCCCGTTCAACTTCGCCTCGCAGGCCACCAATCCGTTCCTCGCCACCCTCGACAACGTCAAGCGGATCCACCTCGCGACCGACGGCCTGCGCCAGTACACGCTCCTCAAGGGCTATCAGTCCGAGGGCCACGACTCCGCCCACCCCGACTACGCGGACAACTACAACACCCGCGCGGGCGGCCTCGACGACCTCAACACCCTGGTCCACGAGGGCAAGAAGTGGAACAGCGACTTCAGCGTGCACGTCAACGCCACCGAGTCCTACCCCGTCGCCCACGCCTTCTCCGAGAAGCTCGTCGACAAGAACGACGAACAGTGGGACTGGCTCGACCAGAGCTACCGCATCGACCAGCGCCGCGACTTGGTCTCCGGAGACATCGTCGAACGCTTCGCCGCCCTGCGCGCCCAGACCGACCGTGGCCTGAACGCCCTCTACATCGATGTGTTCCGCGAGTCCGGCTGGACCTCCGACCGCCTCCAGCGGGCCCTCCGTGACCAGGGCTGGACCCTCACCACGGAGTGGGGCCACGGCTTCGAACGCTCCGCGATCTGGTCGCACTGGGCCACCGAGACCGACTACGGCGGCGACACCTCGCGCGGCATCAACTCCCGGCTGATCCGCTTCGTCCGCAACCACCAGAAGGACGTCTTCGCCGACAAGTGGCCCACCCTGCTCGGCGTCGCCCGCATGGGCAACTTCGAGGGCTGGGTCGGCAAGACCGACTGGCACGCCTTCTACGACCTCATCTGGACCCACTCGCTGCCCGCCAAGTACCTCCAGGCGTACCCCGTCAAGACGTGGGGCGAGCACGAGATCGCCTTCTTCGGGAAGCCGGGCACGACCGTCTCCGACGCCTCGGGGAAGCGGCGCATCACCACCGACGGACACGTCGTCTACGAAGACGGCCGGTACCTCCTGCCCTGGGAGCCCCGCACGGCACACGATCCCGCCAAGCTGTACCACTACAACCCGGCGGGCGGCGCCAGCACCTGGCAGCTCCCGCGCGCGTGGGCACGGCGCTCCCGCGTGGCGCTGTACCGGCTCACCGACCAGGGACGCATCTTCGAGTCGTACGTCTCCGTAGCGGGCGGAAAAGTCACCCTTGAGGCCGACCCGAAGCAGCCCTACGTCCTCTACCGCGAGCGCGCCGCGGCCCTGCCCGACCCGAAGTGGGGCCAGGGCACGCCCCTGCACGACCCGGGATTCCACTCCGGCTCCCTGAAGGGCTGGAAGGTCAGCGGACCCGCCACCGTGCGGCTCAGCGACCTCGGCGACCACGAGCTGGTCATCGGCGCGGGCGGCGCGGCAGCCGTCGGACAGCGGCTCGCCCGCCTCAAAGCCGGAACGTACGTCGCCTCCGTGCAGGTCGAGGTCGGCGAACAGCCGGGCGAGCGGCGCCGGGCGGCCCTGGAGGTGCGCACCGCCGACGGCGTCACCGCCGTCAACTTCACCGAGACGTCCACGGCGGGCAACTACGTCGCCGCCGACCGCAAGCACGGCACCCGCTTCCAGCGCATGTTCACGTACTTCACCGTCCCCGAGGGCGGCGGCGTCGCCGAGCTGACGCTGCGCGCCGCGGCGGGCCACGCGCGCGTGCGCTTCGACAACGTACGGATCGCCGCCACCGGGCGCCCCGCGAAGCGCCCCCGCGCCACCCTCGTCCACGAGGACTTCGAGCACGTCCCGCAGGGCTGGGGCCCCTTCGTGAAGGGCGACGCGGGCGACGTCACCGACCCGCGCACCCACATCGCCCAGCGCCACGCCCCGTTCACCCAGCGCGGCTGGCACGGCAAGGCGATCGACGACGTCATCGACGGCACCAACTCCCTGAAGTCCCGCGGCGAGAACACCGGCCTCGTGTACCGCACGGTCCCGCACACCGTCCGCTTCGCGCCGGGCAAGCGCTACCGCGTCTCCTTCCGCTACGAGAACGAGAAGGCGGGCCAGTACGCCTGGGTCACCGCGGTCGACGAACCAGCCCCCCGCGAGACCGACCGCAAGGACCTCCCGGCCGCCACCGGACCCACCACGCTCACCTACGAGTTCACCGCCCCCGCCCAGGGCGAGGCGTGGGTCGGCCTGCGCAAGACGGGCGACGACGGCAAGGCGGAGTTCGTGCTCGACGCGTTCGAGGTCCGCGAGGTCTGACCACCCGACGCCGAGCGGGCCCGCGGGTCACCCGCGGGTCCGTTCGACGTCGGCGCCCTCAGGCCAGCGCGACCCGCTCCCCGCCGCGCTCCAGCTCCAGCACCCACACCTCGTTCGCCCCGTCCCGGAGCACCGGCCCCGGCACGTACAGCGCCGTCTGCGGGCCCACCGACCAGTAGCGGCCCAGGTTGAAGCCGTTCACCCACACGAACCCCCGCGTCCAGCCCGGGAGTTCGAGGCGGGCGTCGCCGGGGGAGCAGACCTCGACCGAGCCCCGGTACAGGCCGGGGCGGCCCTCGCCGGGGCCGGTCGCGGGGAGGGAACGCACCGCCGACGGCGCATCGAACGCGTCGAGGCGCAGACCGCGCGCCCGCACCCCGTGCAGGTACTGCCGTTCGTGCAGGACGCCCCCGGTGATGCCCTTGGGCTCGCCCGTACGCGGGCCGTAGTTGACCCTCCCCAGGGACTCCACCCACAGCTCCACGCGCGCGTGCCCGGCGACCGGGGCGACCAGGGTCGGGGTGCCCTCGGTGAGGACACCGGCGCGCTCACCGTCGACGTACACCACCGCCCGGTCCCGAAGACCCCGCACACTCAGTGGGTACGGCTCGCGCGGACCCGGCACCGTGAGGGCGTAGCGCACCAGGCCGCGGTCCACGTCCAGCTCCTCGAACGTGGGCGGCACGGCGTGCTCCGCCTCCGGGGTGCCCAGCGCTTCCAGGACGGTCTCCAGCGAGCACCACTGCGCGAGAGCCGCCGAGGCGGGGGCGCCGAGCGAGGGGAGCGGCGGAGGCGGCTGCGGCAGCGGGCCCGATGCGTACTCCGCGAGGACCTCCCGGAACGCCCAGAACTTGGGCGTGGCCCGGCCGCGTTCGTCGACCGGCGCGTCGTAGTCGTACGACGTGACATCGGGCTGCAGCTCACCGTCGTGCAGCGCACCGCCGCCCCGGTTGGCCCCGGCCCAGCCCGCGAAGTTCGTCCCGCCGTGCGCCATGTACAGGTTCACCGACGCCCCGCACGCCAGGATCTCGCGCAGCGCCTTCGCCGCGTCCCCGGCGTCCCGCGCCACGTGCTCCGCGCCCCAGTGGTCGAACCAGCCGCACCAGAACTCCATGCACATCAACGGGCCCGTCGGCCGGTGCCTGCGCAGCGTGTCGAAGCCCGCCCGCGCCCCCGAGCCGAAGTTGGCCGTCGCCAGGACACCCGGGATCGAACCACCGGTCAGCATGTGGTCCTCCGGCCCGTCCGAGGTGAACAGGGGAACCGTGACGCCCTCGGCGCGCAGCAGGCCCGCCAGGTGGCGCAGGTACACCTGGTCCGAGCCGTAACTGCCGTACTCGTTCTCGACCTGCACCATGATCACCGGGCCGCCGTCGCCCCGCCCGTGCTGACGGGAGACGAGCTGCGGCAGCAGCCGCCGGAACCACCTCTCCACATGGCCCAGGTACTCCTCGTCGCGGGTCCGCACGCGTGCCCCCACCGCGCCCGTCAGCCAGTGCGGCAGACCGCCGTTCTCCCACTCCGCGCAGATGTAGGGGCCCGGCCGCACGATCGCCCACAGGCCCGCGCCGCGCGCCGCGTCCAGGAAACGGCCGAGGGCCCCGACGTCGCGGTACGTGCCCGGGTGCGGCTCGTGCAGGTTCCACGGCACGTACGTCTCCACGCAGTTGAGCCCCATCGCCCGCAGCATCGCAAGCCGGTGACCCCACTGCGCCTCGTGCACCCGGAAGTAGTGCAGCGCGCCGGAGAGCAGCCGTACCGGCCGCCCGTCCAGCTCGAAATCGTCCTCGCCGACCCTGAACCCGTTCATCGTGTCCTCTCGCTCACGTACTGCTCGCCCACGATCACCTCTGGCGGGCAGCAGGGTCCATGGACAAAGATCGGGTCCGGTTGGACGCAGCGAGACGCAGCGAGACGCAGCGAGACGCGGCGCGGCGCGCGACGGCGCGGCACGGCGCGGTCGGAGGCAGTGAGCGGGGTCGGGCCCGGCCCGTACCGGAAGGGACGCACGCGGATGTACCACACGTGGATGCGGTATTTCACCCCGAGCCCGGCCCATCACCGGCTCGGCCTCGCCTGCCTCGGCGTCGGCCTGCAGCACGGCCTCCTGCCGACCGTGGGCCCGCGCACCCTCGACCACCACGTCGCCGTCGTCATCAGCTCGGGCGGCGGCTGGTTCCGCGGCGTCGACGGGCGCAGGACCACCGTCACCGCACCCGCCCTGATCTGGCTCACCCCCGGCGTGCGCCACCACTACGGGCCCGACCCCGACACCGGCTGGGACGAGTGCTTCGTCGACTTCACGGGCCCCGCCACCACCACGTACACCGAACTCGGCTACATCGAACCCACCCGGCCCGTCGTCCCGCTCTCCGACGCCGCGGGCGCCCGCGCCACCGTCGCCCGCATCGCCCGCGCCGCCCGCCGCGGCAACCCCCTCCTGGAGGTCGAGACCGGCGCCGCCGTCCACGAACTCCTCGTCGCGCTGCGCCGCGCCCGCGCCGACATCGCCCCCGACGGCGACCCCGTCCTGCAGGCCCTGGCCCGCGACGCCTTCCAGCCCCTGTCCGTCGCCGAGCACGCCGCACGGCACGGCATGACCCCCGCGGAACTGCGCACCGCCGTGCGGCGCGGCGCCGGCTGCAGCCCCAAGGACTACCTCCTCGGCATCCGCCTCGGCCGCGCCAAGGAACTCCTCGCCGCCACCGAACTGCCCGTCGCCGCCGTCGCCCGCCGCGTCGGCTACGACGACCCCGCGTACTTTTCCCGCCTTTTCACCCGCCGGGTGGGTACGGCCCCCGTCCGCTTCCGCGACCAGCAGGGAAGGGCCGTACCCGGCGGCTGGTCGCACCAGATACCCGACCCGGACCACCCACCTGTTCTGCGCTCTTCCGCCGGTGGCGGCCCCGGAGCGGCAACGTAGGCTCGTGCCCCATGACCACCAGCCACACCAGTGACGAGAACAGCGCGTCCGGGGCCGGCGCCCCGGCCGCGGGCGGCGCCGCCCCGGACGAGGCCGTGCGCACCGAGCTGTCCCGGTTGCGCGACAGCATCGACAACATCGACGCCGCCGTCGTCCACATGCTCGCCGAACGCTTCAAGTGCACGCAGCAGGTCGGCCACCTCAAGGCCCAGCACCATCTGCCGCCCGCCGATCCGACCCGCGAATCCCGCCAGATCGCCCGCCTGCGCGAGCTCGCCGAGAGCGCCAAGCTCGACCCGGCCTTCGCGGAGAAGCTGCTCAACTTCATCATCGCGGAGGTCATCCGCCACCACGAGAGCATCGCGGACAGCAGCCTGACCGGCGGCGACGCCCCCAAGGCGTAACGCCGCCCGGGCGCGATCCGGCGAAGGCCCCGTCAGCCGTGCGCCGACGGGGTCCTCAGCCGCCGTTGCCGGACGGGCGTCCGGGTGCCGGGCGTCCGGGTGCCGGGCGCCGGGGTCGGCCGTGACGGGTCTCGCCGTCGATCACTCAGCCGTTGCTCAGACCCATGTCGCTCAGCTTGCTCAGACCCATGTCGCTCAGCGTCATGTCGCTCAGGCGCACGCCGCCGAGGTCCATACCGCCCAGGTGCAGGCCGCCCAGGCCCGGCGCCAGGCTGCCGCCCGCGGTCTTCCCGAGGCCGGACATGGCCCCCGGCTGCTTCACGGTCTCCTTGGCGGGATCCGCCAGGGAGACCTTCCCGGACTGCACGCACTGGTCGTGGACCGCGGCGAGGTTCAGGCCGTCGACCTTGACGAGCTGAGCCGTGTTGATCTGCTCGACGATCTTCTGCACGCTCGCGCAGACGGTCTCCAGGATCTTGGCTTCTGAAACCGTGGGAGCCGTGGGAGCCGTGGGCGGGGGCGGCTCCGCGGCGACGGCGGGACCCGCCACCGCGAGCGACCCGAGAGCGGCGGCGGCCAGACCGATGCAGGCCAGGGTGGTACGTGTACGCATGGTTCTCCCTTGAACAAAGCGGTTCCGTCAGTTCTCCCACTCCATTCACCGACCCCGCACGCCGGGCCGCACGCGGGGCGCCCCCATTCAGCGGGTCACCCCACCACTCCCGGCGTACCGGCGTGGCGGCACGGTCCGCCGGGCACAACTCCTACGCCTCTCCCGGTGCCATCGGGCAGCATGGGCCCATGCCCGTACTGACGCGCGACGAAGCGCAGACCCGAGCCCAGTTCATCGATGTCCACCACTACACGGTCGAGCTGGACCTGAGCCGAGCGGCGGATCCCGCCCGCGACACCTTCGACTCCCGGACGGTCATCCGGTTCAGCGCCCGCACCGACGGCGCCACCTTCGTCGAGCTCAAGCCCGCCGAACTGCGCTCCATCACCCTCGACGGACGGCCCCTGGACCCCACGGGCCTGGCCGACAACCGATTCGCGCTCGACGGACTGACCGCGGGCGAGCACGAACTGCGCGTGGACGCCGCGATGCGCTACTCCCGCACCGGCGAGGGCATGCACCGCTTCACCGACCCCAGCGACGGTGAGACGTACACCTACACGCAGCTCTTCATGGAGGACGTGCAGCGCGTCTTCGCCGCCTTCGACCAGCCCGACCTGAAGGCCGTCTTCGAGCTGTCCGCCACCGCCCCCGAGGGCTGGACCGTCCTGGCCAACGGCATCACCGAGCACGTCGGCGGCGGGACGTGGCGGGCCGCCGCCACCCCGCCCGTCTCCACCTACCTCGTCGCCGTCGCCGCCGGCCCCTGGCACTCGGTGCGCACCGAACACCGCGGGCTGCCCTTCGCCCTCCACTGCCGGCGTTCGCTCGCCCCCTTCATGGACGCCGACGCCGAGGAGATCCTCGACGTCACGCGCGCCTGTTACGACCGCTACCACGAGAAGTTCGACGAGCCCTACCCCTTCGACTCCTACGACCAGGCGTTCGTCCCCGAGTTCAACGCGGGCGCCATGGAGAACCCCGGGCTCGTCACCTTCCGCGACGAGTTCATCTACCGCTCCGCCGTCACCGACACCGAGCGGCAGACCCGCGCCATGGTCATCGCCCACGAGATGGCCCACATGTGGTTCGGCGACCTCGTCACCCTCACCTGGTGGGACGACATCTGGCTGAACGAGTCCTTCGCCGAGTACATGGGTTTCCAGACCACCGCCGAAGCCACCTGCTTCGCGGACCCCTGGACCGACTTCGGCGTCGCCCGCAAGTCCTGGGGGTACGACGCCGACCAGCGCCCCTCCACCCATCCTGTCGCCCCCGACCCGGACGCCGTCCCCGACACGGCGTCCGCGATGCTCAACTTCGACGGGATCTCGTACGCCAAGGGGGCCAGCGCCCTGCGCCAGCTCGTCGCCTGGCTCGGCGAGAAGGACTTCCTCGCGGGCATCAACACCCACTTCGCGCGGCACAAGTTCGCCAACGCCACCCTCACCGACTTCATCGACTCCCTCGCCCACGCCACCGACCGCGACGTGCACGGCTGGGCCGAGGCCTGGCTGCGCACCACGGGCGTCGACACCCTCACCTCGAAGGTCACGCACAGCGGACGCACCTGGACACTCGCGGTCGACCGGGGCGGCGAAAGCCCCGCGGACGGTGGCGCGCGCCCGCACGCAAGCACTGCCCGCCCCCACGCAAGCACTGCCCGCCCCCACCGCATCGCCGTCGGCGTCTACGACCGCGATCTCTCCGGCGGCCGCGGCCTCGTCCTGCGCGAGCGCTTCGAGACGGACATCCCGGCCGACGAGGAGATCACGCGCGACGGCGGCCGCCCCGCCCTGGTCGTCCTCAACGACCAGGACCTCACCTTCGCCAAGATCCGCCTCGACGAGGCCTCCCTGGAGACCGTCCTGCACGGCCTCTCCGGCGTCCCCGACGCCCTCACCCGCGCCGTCCTGTGGAACAGCCTGCGCGACATGGTCCGCGACGGCGAGCTCGCGGGCGCCGCCTACCTGGAGGCCGCCCGCGCGCACCTCCCCGAGGAGAGCGACCTCGCGATCGTCCAGGGCGTCCTCACCTTCGCCACCACCCACATCGCCGACCGCTTCGCCACTCCCGACGAGCGCCCCGCCGCCCTCGCCCTCCTCGGCGAGCTCTGCCGCGACCTGATCCGCCGCACCGAGGACGGCTCCGACCCGGGCCTGCGCCTCACCGCCGTCCGCGGCGCCATCGACGTCGCCACCCAGGCGGCGCCGCTGCACGCCTGGCTCAGCGAAGGCACCGTGCCCGGCGGGCCCGAGCTCGATCCGGAGCTGCGCTGGCGCGCCCTCGGCCGGCTCGCCGCGCTCGACGCGACCGACGAGGCCGCCATCGAGGCCGAGCTGGCCCGCGACCCGAGCGCCACCGGACGCGAGGGCGCGGCACGCTGCCGGGCCGCGCTGCCCGACGCCGCCGCCAAGCGGGCCGCGTGGGAATCCATGTTCGCCACGGACAACCTGTCGAACTACCTCTTCAACGCCACCGCCCAGGGCTTCTGGCAGCCCGGACAGGCCGACCTCGTACGGGAGTACGTCCCGCGCTACTTCGAGGACGCGGTCGCCCTCGCCGCCCGCCGCGGACCCGCCATGGCCGAGGCGGTGGGACGGTACGCCTTCCCCCTGCCGTTCGTGGACGCGGAGACGCTCCGGCTGGGGGAGCGGTGCCTGAGCGACGCCGATCCCACCCCGGCGCTGCGCCGCAAGCTCGTCGACCAACTCGACGACCTGGCGCGTGCGTTGCGGGTGCGGCAAGGAGCGGAGAGGGGCTGACGGAGGCGTACGGGGGCGCGGGGTTCGGCGCCCGCGCCTCCCTGGCTCGGCCCTGGCTCTGGCCCCTGGCCCTGGCCCCGGCCCCCGGCGGCCCGGAGCCCCGCGGACCCGTCCTAGGGTGGTCCGGAGCCGGTCCTGCACCGCCGGGCCGGCTCCCCGGCACCAGGACCGGAACAGACCGGCCGGGCCGCGCCAGCAAGGAGCCACTCGTGATCGTCGTGACCGGTGCCACCGGAAATGTGGGCAGCGCCCTCGTCAGCCAACTCCTCGCCGAGGGCGCCTCCGTACGTGCCCTCACCCGCGATCCCGAACGCGCGGCGCTTCCCGCCGCGGCGGACGTGGCCCGCCTCGACCTCGGGGGCGATCTGCCCCAACCGGCCGACCTGGGCGCCCTGTTCGACGGCGCGAGCGCTCTCTTCCTGCACGCTCAGGCCGTGGGCGCACACACCGCGGCCCTGCTCGAAGCGGCCCGCGCGCGCGGAGTCCGACACGTCACCGTCCTCTCCTCGGGCATCATCCAGGACGGCGCCGACACCGCCCATCCCATCTACGTCCAGCACGCCCGGCTGGAGGACCACGTACGTGAGAGTGGACTCGCCTGGACTGCCCTGCGGCCCAACGCCTTCGCCACCAACGCCTTCCAGTGGGCGCCCCAGATCCGCTCCGGCGACACCGTCAGCGGCCCCTACCCGGGCGCCGTGAGCGCCCCCATCCACGAGGCCGACATCGCCGCGGTCGCCGTCCGCACCCTCCTCGACGACGGCCACCAGGGCGCCGTCCACCGCCTCACCGGGCCCGACCCGGTCACGAACGAGGAGCAGGTGCACGCGATCGGCGCAGCGCTCGGCCGCACCCTGCGCTTCGTCGAGGTACCCCCGCAGGACGTGCGGCCCGAGCTCTTCCCGCACGTACCGCCCCACATGCTCCCCGCCATCCTCCGCACCTGGGGCGAGGCGGTCGGCGTCGAACCGGAGATCACCACCACCGTCAAGGCTGTCACCGGCCAGCCCGCCCGCACGTTCGAGGAGTGGGCGACGGACCACAGGGACGCGTTCAGCTCCTGACCGGGGCCGGGGCCGGGGCCGGGATCGGCCCCGGCATCAGGACCGGCACCTGCACCGCGGCGGGCCCGCGCGTCCCCTCCGGCCCGCCCCGCCCGCCCCGCCCGCCCCGTGCATACGTGTGCCTACGCCAGCGAGCCAGGGCCTAGCACCCCACCCCACACCAACGCGTTTTCTCCGCACGGCAGTACCACTTTCGGGTTCCCTCGCCCCGGTATCCGGGCGCACCGGGCCACCCGCCGTACAGGCTGGTCCTCCTGTACGAGCGCACCCGGAGGACCGCCTCATGAGCACCCCGCCAGCCCTCGCCGGAGGCGCCCAAGGGCCCGACGCCCTGCGGCCGTTGCTCGCCGCCGCCCTCGAAGGGCTGTACACCGGGGCGGCCGCCCGCTGCGGCCCCCTCCCCGCGGGCGGGCCCGAAGCCGTCGCCGACCGCGTCCGCGCCGCCGCCGAACCGATCCTTCCGCAACAGGGCGCGGGCCCCGAGGACGCCCTGCGCACGCTCGTCCACACCCTCGCCGAAGGCGCCGCCGACCCCGCCGACCCGCTGTGCGCCGCCCACCTGCACTGCCCGCCGCTCGCCGTCGCGGCCGCCGCCGACCTGGCCGCCTCCGCCCTCAACCCCTCTATGGACTCCTGGGACCAGGCACCCGCGGCGACCGCGCTCGAAGCACTCGTCACCCGTGCGCTGGCCGCCGAGATCCACGACGGCGGCGACGCCCTCGTCACCACCGGCGGCACCGAGGCCAACCAGCTCGCCCTCCTCCTCGCCCGCGAGGCCCCGGCCACCCCCGGCCCCGTACGCCTCCTGGTCGGCGAGAACGCCCACCACTCCCTCGCCCGCGCCGCCTGGCTCCTCGGCCTGCCCGACCCCGTCACCGTGCCCGCCCCCGCGGGCACCCTCGACCCCGCGGCCCTCGACGAAGCCCTCACCGAACTCGGCGGCCCGCCCGGCACGTTCCTCGTCGCCGCCACCGCGGGCACCACCGACGCCGGACTCATCGACCCCCTCGACGAGATCGCGGACCTCTGCGCGGCCCACGGCGCCCGCCTGCACATCGACGCCGCGTACGGCGGCGGACTCCTCTTCAGCGACACCCGCAGAGAACAGCTGCGCGGAATCCACCGCGCCGACACGGTCGCCCTCGACCTGCACAAACTCGGCTGGCAACCCGCCGCAGCAGGCCTCATCGCCGTACGCGACCCCCGCGACCTGCACGCCCTCACCCACCGCGCCGACTACCTCAACGCCGACGACGACACCGACGCCGGCCTGCCCGACCTCCTCGGCCGCTCCCTGCGCACCACCCGACGCCCCGACGTACTCAAGATCGCCGTCACCCTCAAGGCCCTGGGCCGCACCGGCCTCGGCGCCCTCGTCGACCAAGTCTGCGACCAGGCACGGGAGTTCGCCGGCCTCATCGACGCACACCCCGGCTTCGAGCTCTACGACACCCCCGCCATCAGCACCGTCCTGTTCCGCCCCGCGAACGCCACCGACGACCACATCGCCCACGTACGCAGGCGACTGCTCACCGAAGGCACCGCCGTGCTCGGCCGCGCCGACCTCGACGGCCGCCGATGGCTCAAGGCCACCCTCCTCAACCCGCACACCCGGCCCGGCGACCTCGCCGCGCTCCTCAAGCTCGTCGAGGAGCCCGACCCGGCACCCACCACCGGAGCCGCCCCCGACCACCCGGAAGGAACCACCCCCCGATGACCGGCACACCCGACCACCCCGGCCCCCGGCCGCTCACCACCCCCGAAGACCCCCGCGACCTGGTCGGCATCGGCATCGGCCCGTTCAACCTCTCCCTGGCCGCCCTCGCCGAACCCCTCGGCGAACTCGACACCGCCTTCTACGAACAGCGCCCCGACTTCCACTGGCACCCCGGGCTCCTCATCGAAGGCGCCACCCTCCAAGTCCCCTTCCTCGCCGACCTCGTCACCCTGGCCGACCCCGCAAGCCCCTGGTCCTTCCTCAACTGGCTCAAGACACGCGAACGGCTCTTCCCCTTCTACTTCGCCGAGCGCTTCCACATCCAGCGCGCCGAATACGACGCCTACTGCCGCTGGGTCAGCGAGAACCTGCCCGGACTCCACTTCGGACACCAGATCGACGCCGTCCGCTGGAACCCCGAACGCGGCGTCTTCGAAGTCGACTTCACCCAGCTCGACACCGACGGCGAAGCCGAAGCCCTCGGCCGCGCCTACACGAAGAACATCGCCCTCGGCATCGGCACCACCCCCCACATCCCCGACCCCCTCAAACCCCTCGCCGACGCCCCCACCGTCCCCGTCATCCACTCCGCCGACTACCTCCACCACCGCGACCTGCTGCTCTCCGCCGAACACATCACCGTCGTCGGCTCAGGACAGTCCGGCGCCGAGATCTTCCTCGACCTGCTGCGCTCCCGCCCGCCCGGCCGCGAGAAGATCCACTGGCTCGCCCGCACCGAGGCCTTCGCCCCCATGGAGTACTCCAAACTCGGCCTGGAACACTTCACCCCCGACTACACCCGCTACTTCCACGCCCTGCCCGAAGCCGTACGCGACGGCCTCGTCCCGCACCAGTGGCAGCTCCACAAGGGCATCGACGCCGACACCATCGCCGCCATCCACGACGAGCTCTACCGGCGCACCCTGCACGGCGGCTGGCCCGACGCCGTCCTCACCCCCGGCGTCTCCGTACGCACCGCGGGCCGCGTCGCCAGCACCCGCGTCGAACTCCACCTCGAACACCTGCAACAAGGCACCCGCTCCCGGCTCACCACCGACGCCGTCGTCCTCGCCACCGGCTACCGCGAACGCCCCGTCGACCAACTCCTCGCCGGCCTCGACCCCTACATCCGCAAGGACTCCTCCGCCCGCCCCCGCATCGACGAGCAGTACCGCCTCGTCCTCGACCCCTCCGTCACCGGCTCGGTCTACGTACAGAACGGCGAGCGCCACACCCACGGCGTCGGCGCCCCCGACCTCGGGCTCGCCGCCTGGCGCAGCGCCACCATCCTCAACTCGCTCTCCGGCAGGGCCCCTTACCCGCTGCCCGAACGCACCGCGTTCACCAGCTTCGGACTCCAGGCCCCCGAACGGCACACCGGCGCCGCCGGCCGCGTCGGCGAACAACGCGGAAACCTCGTACGCCTCAAGGGCTGACGTCCCCCGCCGCAGGCTCCCTGCCGCAGGCGCCCCGGCGGCGGCAAGGACGGTGTCCGGACGGCGGCAAGGACGGTGTCCTTGGGCGGAAATGTCCCCGCCCAAGCGCTCCCGCGCCGCGCAATATTCCTGCGCGAAAAACGCCCTGCCACGAAATACCTGCCCCACCCGCCCGGTTCAGACGGGCATGACCACCGACACCACAGCCTTCTGGGCCGCCGCCTTCCGCTCCGCCGTCGTCAGCCCTCACGAGAGCATCGACCTCTTCGAACTCCGCGGCTTCGCAGGCCAGACCGTCCGCCAGATCATCCGCCTCGACGGCGGCGGCAGCGCCCTGCGCATCCGCCTCAGCAACCGCTACGGCAAGCAGCCCCTCCACATCGGCGGCGCCCGCCTCGCCAGACGCACCGAAGGAAGCGGCATCGACGCGGGAAGCGACAGAGCCGTCCGCCTCGGCGGCGCCGAGGACTTCACCGTCCCTGTCGGAGAGGAAGCCGTCAGCGACCCGGTCGACCTCACCGTGACCGCCGGCGACGAGCTCGCCCTCAGCCTCTGGCTGCCCGACGACACCGGCCTGTCCACCTACTCCGCCGTCCCCCTGCGCACCGGCTACGCCGTACCCGGCAACGCCCTCACCGCACCCACCCTCGACGGCACCGAAGGCCTCGAAGAGCTCGTCACCCGCCACTTCATCAGCGGCGCCGACGTCCTCGCCCCCACCGGCACCCCCGTCGCCGTCGCCTTCGGGGACTCCTGGTTCGAAGGCACCGGCACCACCACGGACACCGACCGCCGCTTCCCCGACCTGCTCAACGACCGCCTTCGCGCCGCGGGCAGCGACGGCTGGGTCGTCAACCAGGGCCTGTCCGCCAACCGCCTGCTCACCGACGAGATCGGCGAACGCGCCCTGGCCCGCCTGGAACGCGACGCCCTGGACGTGCCCGGCGTCACCCACGTCCTGATCCACTTCGGCCTCAACGACCTCGGCATCCCCGGCCAGGAGGCCTACCCCGAACCCGCGCCCATCCCCACCGCGGCCGACCTCATCGCGGGCTTCACCGCCCTCGCCGACCGCCTCCACGCGGCAGGCCTCACCGCCACCATCACCACCGTCGGCCCCTACAAGGACACGGTCTACGAGGGCTACTCCACCCCCGAAGGCGTCGCCGTCGCCCGCGAGGTCAACGACTGGATCCGCAGCGGGGACAGCCCCTTCGACGCCTACGCCGACTTCGCCGCCGCCGTCGCGGACCCCGCCGACCCCGACCGGATCCGCGACGACTACGACAGCGGCGACGGCCTCCACGTCAACGACGCCGGCGCCCAGGCCCTCGCCGACGCCGTCGACCTGGCCACCCTGAAGCTCCAGAGGCTTCAGAAGGTCTAGAACACCGGCGTGCCGTCCCGGGTCAGCTTCCAGTCCACCGACGCGAACTGGCCCGGGTCGACCGTCCCCTTCGCCTTCACCCAGCCGATGATCGTGTTCCGGATCTCCTCCGAATTCGCCCACAACTGCTTGGCACCCGCGATGTGCGGGAAGTTCCCGCCACCACTCGCCCGGTAGTTGTTCACCGCGAGGACGAACTCCGCCTTCGGATCGACCGCCTTGCCCTCGAACGCCAGCTTCACGATCCGGGACCCCGCGGGCTTCGCGATATCCACCTCGTACGTCACACCCCGCACCGCGTCATAGTTGTAGTCCGGGATGCTCTCGGCATTCGTGAGCTTCGCGGGATCGACCGGGACACCGGCCGGCGTCCGCACGTAATACCGCGCCGAGAACTCCAGATAATCCTTCAGCTGCGCACCCGTGAGCAGCCGCGCCTCCAGCGTGTTCTCGAACGGATAGAGGCCCGCCGCATCCCTGATCGTCACCTCGCCCGCCGGGATCTGCGCCGTGCGCGAGAAGCACGAACCCTGCGAGAGCACCGGCAGCGCCGCGTACGCGCCGCCCTTCAGCGCCGCCGCCACCGTCTCCGTCTGCACCAGGTTGATCAGATCGATGATGGCGACATCCTTGTACGGGCCCTCGGCCGTGCTCATCGCCGCCGTCGACGTACCGATCACCTGGTTGACGTACGCGACGACCTTCTTGTGCTCGTCCGCGAGCAGCCGCGTGACCTTCCTGTCCTCCGCCGCCGTATTGGAGTTCAGGACCTTCGCCCCGGCCTTCTCGACCGTCCAACGGCCCTTCGCCCACACCAGATCGAAGTCGAACAGCGTCAGACGCTGCCCCCACTTCAACGGCTCGGAAAGCACGACCTTCTTCCCCGTCTTCTTGTTCTCCACGAAGTACTCGGGGATCTCCGTGTGCGCGTGCCCGACCAGGATCGCGTCGATCCCCGGCACCTGCTCCGCCACCAGACCCGCCGCGTTCTCGACATACGGCAGCTGATCCCCGTACGACGACGTGCCGCTGGACCCCGAGTGCGCCGACACGATCACCACGTCCGCGCCCATCGACCGCAGCCTCGGCACCCACTTCGCCGCCTGCTCCTCCAGGCCCGGGAACGTCATCTTGCCCTGCACGTTCGCCTTGTCCCAGATCGCGATACCCGGATTCGTCAGACCGAGCACCGCCACCTTCACATCACGGCCGTGCGGAGTGCGAAGCCGCTTCATGAAATACGGCGGGAAAGCGGGCTTCTGCGTCTTCGCGTCGAGGGCGTTGGCGCCGAGCAGCGGAAAGTCGCACTGCTCCTCGAACTTGCGCAGCACCGGAATTCCGTAATTGAACTCGTGATTGCCGAGCGCCGCCGCGTCGTACCCGATCGCGTTCATCGCCTGCGCCATCGGATGCACCGGACCGTGCTGGGCGGTGATCGGATCGACCTTGGCGTAGTAGTACGAGAGCTGCGTGCCCTGAATCGTGTCGCCCGCGTCGATGAGGAGGGTGTTGCGGCGGCCCTTCGCCTTCCGCACCTCGTTCACCAGCGTGGAGATCTTCGCCAGGCCCACGTCGTTGTGGTCCTTGTCGTCGAACTCCTTGTCCGTGAAGTAGTCCCAGTTGAAGACATTGCCGTGCAGGTCCGTCGTGCCGAGCACGGTGAACGAGTACCGCTTCGCGCGCCGACCGCCCCGCCCGGACTCACCCGCCTCCGCGGCGGGCGCCACGGCCGCACCCGTCAGCGCCACCCCCACGCCCGACGCGGCAGACGTACCCAGGAACTTCCGGCGGTTCAGCGGCATTTCCGTACTCCTCAGTCGACCGATGTAACGCGCGTAGATTCTGACCCCGGGCACCGGCCCCGCAACAGACCCCCCAGGTTTCGATCCGGTGACTGTCCGGTGCGCCCACCCGATGCGACAGTGACCCCATGGACACCGCCCCCACCCCCGACGCCCCCCGCCTCGCCGTCCGCGGCGAAGCACACCTCGAAGTCGACCCCGAGATCGCCCGCATCAGCATCACCGTCAGCGCCCGCGGCACCGACCGCCGCGACGCCCTCACCGACCTCACCCGCCGCAACACAGCCGCCCTCGACCTCATCAAGACCTACGGCGACGCCGTCGAAAAGCTGGAGACCGGCACCTTCTCCATCAGCCCCGAACTCACCCGACACGGCCGCGGCGAACGCATCCGTGCCTACCACGGCCGCGTCCACCTCACCGCCGAACTGACCGACTTCACCGCACTCGGCGAACTCACCACCCGACTCGCCGACCTCGACCTCACCCGCGTCGAAGGCCCCTGGTGGGCCCTGCGCCCCGACTCACCCACCCACCGCGACGCCCGGCAGCAAGCCGTCCGCGAAGCCGTGCAACGCGCCCGCGAATACGCCGAAGCCCTCGGCACCGGCCTCGCCGCCCTCGTCGAACTCGCCGACATCGGAGCCGACAACCCCACCCCCGCCTACGGCTACGGCGGCCCCGCAGGAGCCATGCGCTCCGCCGCGTACGGCGGCGCGGCCGACCTCGCCGAGGACGCCGCCCCCCTCGACCTCGAACCACAGCGCCAGCACGTCTACGCGCAGGTCAACGCGCGTTTCACCATGCAGCCGCCGGAACTGCGGTAGCCGGTGGGCTGTGGCCCTCTCAGGCCAGCATGCCGCCGTCGACCGCCAGCACCGTACCTGTGACATAGGAAGCACGGTCGCTCAGCAACCACGCGGCGGCCTCCGCGATCTCCCGCGGATCGGCGGCACGGCCCAACGGCGTCCGGGAGTTGAGCTGCTCGATGGTGCCCGGCGACCGCTCGTCCCACTCCAGCAGCATCTCGGTGAGCGTCGTCCCGGGCGCCACCGCGTTCACGCGGATGCCCTCGGGGCCGTACGTCGCGGCCGCCGACGCCGTCAGACTGTTCAACGCCCGCTTCGCCGCCCCGTACGCGGGCAACTGCGGATTGGCCATCAGAGCGCCGACACTGGACGTGTTGACGATGGCCCCGCGCCCGGACGTCGCACGCATGGCGGCGACCTGCGCCGCCATCGCCAGCCACGGCCCCTTCACATTGACGGCGTAGACATGGTCGAAATCGGTCCCCGACAACTGATCCATCGGGCCCGGAGACTGCCCCGTCGCACCGTTGTTGAACGCCACGTCCAACCGGCCGTACACCTCCACGCACCGCTCGACCGCCGCCCGCACACTCACCGGATCGGCCAGATCGCACACCACGTACTCCGCGCTGCCCCCGCCCGCCCGGACCTCCTCCGCCACCGCCTTGAGCTGGCCCTCCGTACGCGCCGCCAGAAGCACCCGCGCACCCTCCCCGGCGAACAGCCGGGCCGCCGCCGCACCGATGCCACGACCGGCACCCGTGACGAAGGCGACCTTCCCGGCGAGGAGACCGGAACCCGTGGTGGACGTGGTGTTGCTCGTCATGTCGTTCGTCGTGTTGTTCATGGAGCCGAGCCTGCGCCCCGCCAGCCACTTCAGCCAGGCACCAGCAGTACCTGGCTGAGCCCGCCCCGGTGCACGTCCGCGCAGGTCAGCTCGTCCACACTGGGCACGTGGAACGACGTCTGCAACGAGAACTCGGTGACTTCCTGCGCAGCCGACGGGAGCGGATCACCCCCGCCGACGTGGGACTGCCCGCGGGACCGCGCCGCCGCACCCCCGGCCTGCGCCGCGAAGAAGTGGCACAGCTGGCCTACATCTCCACCGAGTACTACACCCGCCTGGAACAGGCCCGCGCCCCGCACCCCTCCCGTGAAGTCCTCGCCCACGTCACCCGCGCCCTGCGCCTGTCGGACGTCGAACGCGACCACCTCCACCACCTGGCAGGACTCCCGCCAGGCCCGCCGCCAGGACCCTCCCGAGAAGTACGGCAGAGCATCGTCGACCTGCTGCACGGGCTGCCCGCGGCCGCGGCCGTCGTCCTGTCCGCCACGTACGAGGTCATCGCCTGGAACCCGCTGGCCGCCGCCCTCATGGAGGACTTCTCCGCCCTGCCGCGGCCGGCCCGCAACCTCATCCGTCGCACCTTCCTCGCCCCCTACCGGCACGGCCGACGGCTGTACGGCGTCACCGACGCGGACGAGTTCGCCCGGACCTCCGCCCAGCACCTGCGCAGCGCCGCCGCCCGCTACCCCGACGACCCGGAAGTGACCGGCCTCGTCGAGGAACTCCTCACCGGCAGCGAGGAGTTCGCCCGGCTCTGGGCCGCCCACGACGTCGCCGACCGGCCCACCCTGTGCAAGACCTTCGAGCATCCCCTCGTCGGCCCGGTCACCCTCCGCTGCGACGTCCTGGACATCACCGACCGGGACCAGCGCGTCGTCATCTACACCGCGGCGCCCGGCTCGCCGTCGGAAGAGGCGATGCGCCTGCTGTCGGTCGTCGGCACCCAGACCGTGAACGTGCCCGGCTGACGCACCAGGTTGGCCTGGTGTTCGAGTGGGATTTGTTCGAGTGGCGTCACCCGTACGGGTCGTCGCCACTGTCGCAAGTGCCGCCGTCATGTGTGACTTGGGTCACGCGAGCCCCCGGCATTGGCGTAGACCTCGCACCAGGCGCAACGGTGAACCCTATGGTCACACTCCGTTACCCGTGGGTATGTGGTGACGTTGTGCAGCATTCAATGATCACTGCGTAATATTCGCCCCACCACGCATGCGTGTTCGTCCACTTCGAGCGGTTGAGTAACCCTCACCAGTGGGCGACGGGACGCAAGTTGACGGTCGCCCTTCGCTTCAAGCCCTCCATGAAGAGGACTCATGACCGAAGATGTCCACGCGGAGGACGGCAGCAGCCCGGTAGCCGAGTCCGTGCTGCCACTGCCGCTGGAATTCGAAACGCTCTACCTGACCAACCAGGAAGCGTTTCACTCCTACGCGTTGCTGCGACTCGGCACCAACGGCGCTGCCGAAGGCGCGGTGCACCGCGCGTTCCTGGAAATCCTGCAGCACTGGAACGCACTGATCGAAGAGAGCGACGTCCAACAGCAGATGTGGGCGATCCTCCGACGGGTCGTCATGTCACAGACCCTCAAGGCCTTCCGCGACCGCCTCGCACTCCTGCCCAGCGACATCGGCCTCTTCCGGGCCATGTGCAACCTGCCGCCACGCCAGTTCGACGTCATCGTCCTGCGATACGTCCTGCAGTACGACACCAACAGAATCAGCGGATACATGGGCGTCACGCCCAGCACCGTCGACTATCACTGCCGCAAGGCGAAGGAGCGGCTGGAGCCCGCCGTGGCCTCACACATCAAGACCCAGGGGGACCGGGAATGACAAAGATGGAGACACTACTGGCACAGGTCGGCACAGAACTGCGCACCCGACGGCGGCCGTTCGACGTAGCAGCCGGACTCCGCCGCCTCGCCGAGGACGCCGGCTACGTACCCCACACCAAAGAAATGCCACCCGTCGCACGAGCCCGCCGACAACTCTCCGCAGTGGTACGCGGCACACTCGACCAGACCGGCGCGGCCGTCCACATCGAACGTCTCGCACAGGAAATCGGCGAAGACGGCCCCGACGGCAACCGCGCACCCCTCAAAGACCTCGACATCGGCGGCGCACACGTATTCGCCTGCATGCTCCACCTCGCCGACCACCCCGAAAGCGCCCAGTTCTGGTGGCAACTCGCCGCCGGCGCCGGAAACCGCACCGCCGCCCACTGCCTCTACCTCCACCACCTCGGACGCGGCGAAAACCCCGAAGCCACCCACTGGCTCGGCCAGCTCCAGCACTGCCACGACGACCCCGACGACACCCTCACCGACCAACCGCCCCACGGCACCCGCGAACCCGGCATCACCGCCGAAGTGGCCCGCCTCGCCGCCCGCGACGACACCGAAGCCGTACTCGTCTGCCGCCCCGAACGGGAAATCGCCGACCGCCTCCAGCACTGCGCCCAACAGCACTGACCCGCGGCGGCCCACCCTCGCCGTGCAGCGACCACTGATCACCCACAGCTCACCCACAGCAAAGAGCCTGACCGGCGGCCTTCCGGTTCCTACGCCACCGACCGCCGACAGGCTCCTCGACAGGCACGCCCCCAGGAGGGCCACCCATGCCGAAGCGTAAGCCGAAGCTCACCCGCACGAACAGCGTTCCACCGGCCAAGAGCCGCCGCCGCGACGCCGCCACCCACCTCCTGCGCGGCACCTGCTACGGCCTCGGCACCGGCCTCGTCAGCCTCGCCGCCCGCTGGATCCAGCAGCATGGCTGACCGCCACCCCAGGGGCAGCTTCGCCCGCTGGCTGCTCCGCCACTACCGGCTCGCGGGACACGACGCGGACGACACCGAAGCCCACATCCGCATCGTCGTCACCGCCGCCGTCGCCCTCGACGCGGGACTCACCCCCGACCAGGCCGCCCACCTGGCACACATCCTCGACGTAACCCCCCAGCAGGTCACCGCGGCCTACTCCGCCGAGATACGACAACGCACCCTCGACGAACTCCTCGACCACCCGGGCCTCGCCGAACTCGACACCCGCCTCGACGAGATCGCCCGCCACTGATCAGCACAGAGCCACCCCTGGAACCGCAAGAAACCCCCGGAGCCGCTCATCGGAGCGGCTCCCCGCACAATTCAACACTTGTCAATAACCCTTCACGCAAAGGTTGTTGAGTAGTCACCCCCGACCAATTCTCTACCGACCGGTAAGGCCTAGGGTCGAACCATGCGCCGAGCGAAAATCGTCTGCACCCTGGGACCCGCCACCGACTCCTACGACCAGATCAAGGCACTGGTCGAAGCCGGAATGGACGTCGCCCGCTTCAACCTCAGCCACGGCACCCACGCCGAGCACGAGGAGCGGTACCAGCGCGTGCGAAAGGCCTCCGAAGAGACCGGCCGCAGCGTCGGCATCCTCGCCGACCTTCAAGGCCCGAAGATCCGCCTCGGCCGCTTCCGCGAAGGACCCGTACTCCTTGAACGCGGCGACGAGTTCACCATCACCGTCGAAGACGGCGTGGAAGGTGACCGCCAACTCTGCGGCACCACCTACAGCGGCCTCGCCGACGACGTCACCACCGGCGAACTCATCCTCGTCGACGACGGCAAGGTGACCCTCGAAGTCACCGCCGTCGAAGGCCCCCGCATCACCACCACCGTCGTCGAAGGCGGCATGGTCTCCGACCACAAAGGCCTCAACCTCCCCGGCGTCGCCGTCTCCGTCCCCGCCCTCAGCGACAAGGACGAAACAGACCTCCGCTGGGCCCTGCATTCAGGCTTCGACGTCATCGCCCTCTCCTTCGTACGCAGCGGACGCGACATCGAAGACGTCCACCGCATCATGGACGAAGAAGGCAGCCGCCGCCTCCCCGTCATCGCCAAAGTCGAGAAGCCCCAAGCCGTCGACAACATCGAGGACATCGTCGCCGCCTTCGACGGCATCATGGTCGCCCGCGGCGACCTCGGCGTCGAAATGCCCCTCGAACAAGTCCCGATCGTCCAGAAGCGCGCCATCAAACTCGCCAAGCGCAACGCCAAACCGGTCATCGTCGCCACCCAAATGCTCGACTCGATGATCGACAACTCCCGCCCCACCAGGGCCGAGGCGAGCGACGTCGCCAACGCCGTCATCGACGGCACCGACGCGGTCATGCTCTCCGGCGAGACCAGCGTCGGCAAATACCCCATCGAAACCGTCAAGACCATGGGCCGCATCGTCGAGGCGGCAGAGGAAGACATCCTCGAAAAGGGCCTGCCGCCGCTCACCGAACGCAGCAAGCCCCGCACCCAGGGCGGCGCCGTCGCCCGAGCCGCCGCCGAAATGGGCGACTTCCTCGGCGCGAAATTCCTCGTCGCCTTCACGCAGTCCGGCGACACGGTCCGCCGACTCTCCCGCTACCGCTCACCCATCCCGCTGCTCGCCTTCACTCCCGACAAGGCGACCCGCTCCCAGCTCAACCTCACCTGGGGCGTCGAGACCCTCCTCGGCCCGCACGTCGACTCCACCGACGCGATGGTCGACCAGGTCGACGAGCTCCTCCTCAAGATCGGCCGCTGCGAGAAGGGCGACATCGTCGTCATCACGGCGGGCTCCCCGCCCGGGGTGCCCGGTTCCACGAACCTGGTCCGCATCCACCACATCGGCGAGGACGACAGCCCGGAGGGTTAGTGTTTCGGGCCGACGTGGGCGTCCATCAGGGCGACGTCGGCCTTACGGGCCACGGAGATGTTGTACGGGTTGCCGTGGCGGGTGCAGTGCGTCCAGCTGACGCCGAGCGCGTCGAGGGTGCGGGTGAAGAGGTCCCTGATGTCGTCGGACTTGTTGGTGAAGAAATAGCGGGGATATTCGTAGCGCTTGCGTACGCCGCTGACGATGCGGGTCGTCCAGTTGGTGATGCGGCAGCCGTCGGAGTGGATGAGCCCGCGGACGAACTCCCACGGGTGGGCGTCGACGATCTCCTGCTGCCAGGGTTCGAGGGCGATCTTCCGGTCGTGCTTCTTGCCGGGGCCGTGCTGGGGGAAGAGGCAGGGCCAGTGCTTGCTCCAGGAAGTCACGTACTGGCAGCCCACGCGCTGGACACGACAGACCTTGTTGTCCGGGCGGACGGCCAGGATGGCTTCGGCGCAGGCCTCGATGAGGCCGGGCCAAGCATCGGCGCAGGCGATGCGCAGGGAATGGACCCCGCGCCGTTGGAGGCTGATGCAGCCGTCGCCGAGGTAGAGGCCGAGTAAGTACGAGTATGCGTATGGGTTATCGGGCGAGCTCGGGGCGTCACAACATCTTGGGCAGGGGGCCCGGCCCGAGTCGAGCGGGTCGGCGTAGGTCTGCCAGGAGTGGATTGCGGACCGCGAGACGCCAGTCTCTTTGCTGACGGAGTTCAGGCTGCGCCCATCGCCCACCAGGGCCATCGCTCGTTTTCGTGTAGCCATGTCGTACATAGGCACGAGAATGCTTTGGCGGACCGCCGTTAGTGACAGAAAGGCGCATCGCCTACACGATCAAGTGGTGTTGACCGATTGTTGCGCGACCTTGGAAATGAAGGATAAGTGCCCCAGGTGGGATTCGAACCCACACTGTCCGCTGTTTGAGAGCGGCCTCTCTAACCAGTTGGAGTACTGGGGCCTTGGAATGGAAGGGTAGTCTAGCCCCTCGCGCCACCACCTTACCGTAGCTAGGTAGGCTCTGGGGAGCAGTACCTGCCCGGCCCGCAACGAGGAGCCCCCCCGTGACCGCCCCCGAGTCGCCCCAGCCCACCGACGCGTCCGACGACGACAAGTCGCACGTGCCTCCGCTGACGACCCGTGTCGTCATCGCCGAGGACGAGGCCCTGATCCGGCTCGACCTCAAAGAGATGCTCGAGGAAGAGGGCTACAGCGTCGTGGGCGAGGCCGGTGACGGCCAGACGGCCGTGGAGCTGGCCCGCGAGCACAAGCCGGACCTGGTGATCCTGGACGTGAAGATGCCCGTCATGGACGGCATCTCCGCGGCCGAGAAGATCGCCGAGGAGTCCATCGCCCCGGTGCTCATGCTGACCGCGTTCTCGCAGCGCGATCTCGTCGAGCGCGCGAGGGACGCGGGCGCGATGGCGTACCTCGTGAAGCCCTTCAGCAAGACGGACGTCGTCCCGGCGATCGAGATGGCCGTCTCGCGCTTCACGGAGCTGAAGACGCTGGAGAAGGAGGTCGCCGACCTCTCCCAGCGCCTGGAGACGCGGAAGCTGGTGGACCGGGCGAAGTCGATCCTGCAGACGGAGTACGGCCTGACGGAGCCCGCCGCGTTCCGTTGGATCCAGAAGACGTCGATGGACCGTCGTCTTTCGATGCAGCAGGTCGCGGAGGCGGTCATCGAGGACGCCGAGGAGAAGAAGGCGTCCAAGGGCTAGCGGCCCGGAGTACGTGCCATACGAGGAGGCCCGCACCCCCAGCCGGGGTGCGGGCCTCCTCGTATGCGGGGCAGAGGGTCAGTCCTCGCCCAGGTACGCCTTCCGCACGGACTCGTCGTGGAGCAGGTCGCCGCCCGTCCCGGAGAGGACGATCCTGCCGACTTCCATGACGTGGCCGTGGTCGGCGAGGGAGAGCGCCGCCTGGGCGTTCTGCTCGACGAGGAGGATCGTCGTGCCGTTCGCCTTGAGCTCGGTGATGGTCGCCATGATCTTCTGCATCATGATCGGCGAGAGGCCCATGGAGGGTTCGTCGAGCATGAGCAGTTTCGGCTGGGACATGAGGGCGCGGCCCATGGCGAGCATTTGCTGTTCGCCGCCGGAGAGGGTGCCCGCGGCCTGTTTCTTACGTTCCCCGAGGATGGGGAAGAGTTCGTACGCCCGCTTGATGTCCTTTTCGATGCCTGCCTTGTCGGAGCGGAGATAGGCGCCGAGGCGGAGGTTGTTCTCGATGGTCATGCGGGGGAAGATGTGGCGGCCTTCGGGGGAGTGGGCGAGGCCTTGGGCGACGATTTGGTCGGCGCGGTATTTGCGCAGGGGTTTGCCGTTGAACTTGATGGAGCCGCCGACGGGCTTCAGCAGTCCGGACAGGGTGCGCAGTGTGGTGGTCTTGCCCGCGCCGTTGGTGCCGATGAGGGTGACGACTTCGCCGGCTTCGACTGTGAATGAGATGCCTTTGACGGCTTCGATCTTGCCGTAGGCGACGCGGAGGTCTTCGACCTCGAGGAGTGTGGTCATGAGTTGTTCTCCTCGAAGGGTTCGCCGAGGTATGCGGCGATGACGCGGTCGTCCTGTTGCACGGTTTCGCTGGTGCCTTCGACGAGTTTTTCGCCTTGGACGAGGACGGCGACGCGGTCGCAGAGGTTGAAGATGAAGCGCATGTCGTGCTCGATGACGAGGACGGCGATGCCCATGTCCCGGATGGCGAGGACGAGTTCTTCGGTGGCGCGGGTTTCCTGGGGGTTCATGCCCGCGGTGGGTTCGTCGAGGAGTAGCAGGCCGGGTTCGCTGGCGAGGGCGCGGGCGATTTCGAGCTTGCGCTGTTCTCCGTAGGGGAGGTTGCGCGAGAGGTGGTCCGCTTTGGGGGCGAGGCCGACGAATTCGAGGAGTTCCATGGCGCGGGCTTTGGATGCGGCTTCTGCCTTGTGGAATCCGGGTCCGCGCAGGAGTGCCGACCAGAGGCCTTCTTTGGTTCGGGTGTGGCGGCCGACGAGGACGTTTTCGAGGACTGTCATGTTGGCGAAGAGGCGGATGTTCTGGAAGGTGCGGGCGATGCCTGCGGCGGTGACTTTGAAGGATTTGGCGGGGAGGATCTGGCCTTTGTAGCGGACTTCGCCTTCGGTGGGGGTGTAGAGCCCGGTGAGGCAGTTGAAGAAGGTGGTTTTGCCGGCGCCGTTGGGGCCGATGAGTCCGACGATCTCGCCGCTGTTGACGGTGAGGTCGACGGAGCGTACGGCGGTGAGGCCGCCGAAGCGCATGGTGACGCCGCGGGCGTCGAGGACGGTCTGGCCGGCCGGGGTGGCGGGGGTGTGGTCCTCTTTGGTCATGTCGGTGGTCATGGTCAGACCCCTGTCTTGCTGAGGGCTGCGGGTGGCGGCGTCTCGCCGGGGCTGAGGTCGGCTTCGTGGAATTCGAGTTGGCGGCGGCGGTTGGGGATGAGGCCTTCGGGGCGGAAGCGCATGAGGAGTGCGAGGGCGAGTCCGAAGGCGAACAGTTGGTAGTCGCCGAGGAATTGGAGTTTGTTGGGGATGAGGTAGAGCAGTGAGGCGCCGACGAGGGGTCCGCTGATGGTGCCCATGCCGCCGAGGACGACGGCTGCGAGCAGGAATGCGGAGTTGGGTGGTACGGAGTTGGCGAATTGGTATTGCTCGGGTGTCACGGTGTAGGTGACGTGGGCCTGGACGGTGCCGGCGAGGCCGGCGAGTGAGGCGCCGAGGGCGAAGGCGGTGAGTTTGACGCGGAAGCCGTTGATGCCCATGGCGAGTGCCGCGGTCTCGTCTTCGCGGATGGCGACCCAGGCGCGTCCGATGCGGGAGTCGCCGCTGCGTCGGAAGACGAGGACGACGACGAGGGTGATGAGCAGCATCAGGAAGAAGTAGTTGGCGAAGCGGCCGATGGTGAAGCCGCCGATGCTGTGTTCGATGCCGAAGTCGAAGCCGAGGATCTTGAGGTTGGGGATGGAGGAGATTCCGTTGGAGCCGTTGGTGATGTCGGGTCCGGAGGAGCCGTCGCTGTTGTTGGCGGCGAGGCGGAAGATCTCTCCGAAGCCGAGGGTGACGATGGCGAGGTAGTCGCCGCGGAGGCGGAGGGTGGGGGCGCCGATGAGGACGCCGAAGACGAGTGAGGCGCCGGCGCCGACGAGGATGGCTCCCCAGAAGGGGAGGTGGATGTCGAAGGGGGAGGAGGGGGTTCCGGAGACCATGGATGCGGCGTAGGCGCCGACGCCGAGGAAGGCGACGTATCCGAGGTCGAGGAGGCCTGCGAGTCCGACGACGATGTTCAGGCCGAGGGCGACGGTGGCGAAGATGAGGATGTAGACGCCGATGGTGGCGTATTGGTCGTCGTTCTGGGTGAAGGGGAAGGCTGCGGCGGCGAGGAAGGCGCCGATGAGGGTGATGTTGCGGTGGCGTGCGGTGTAGGTGGAGATCTGTGCGACGAGTCCGGCTTTGGTGAGTGCGGCGAAGCCGAAGCCGACGGTGATGAGGAATCCGATGAAGAGTTCGTCGTATTCGGTGCCGATGCCGTAGGTGAAGACGAGCAGGCCGGTGGCGAGGGCCGCGATGATGATGAGGATTTCGAGGTATGAGTTGAGCTTGCGGGGCGGGGCCGGGGTGTCTGCGGCGAAGGCGCCCTTGATGATGATGCGGCCGTTGCGGGCGCGGTGTTTGTACTGTTCCCAGGTGGTGTCTTCGTCGTCGACCGGGTAGGTGTGCGGTCGTTTGAAGGGCAGGGCGAGGGCGCCGGTGAGGGCGGCGAGGGTGGCGATGGCGGCGATCCAGCCGCCGGGTTCGAGGTTGGCGAGGCCGCCGAGTTTCTTGGCTATGGCGAAGAGCGTGTACCAGGCGGTGGCGAAGGCGGCGAGTGCGGCGTATTTGAGGGCGGCGTCGGCTCCGGCGGGGGCGAGGGCGCGCAGGCCCTTGGTGCCGTAGGAGGCGAGTCCGTAGAGGGTGGTGAGGGCGCCGGCGATGAGGACGAGCCATTGGAGGCCGCCGGGGTAGCCGTAGACGGTGAGGTCGCCGGGGAACGCGGCGGTCCAGGTCCAGGCGAGGAACGCGGAGATGACGGTGAGGATGCCGCCGCCGGTGGCGAGTGCGCGGGCGGGGCCGACGGGGAGGGGGATGAGTCCGGTGTCGGGTGCCTCTTTGGTCGGGTTCTGCGGGCGGGGGCCGTCGGCCGGTGTGGTGTGTGTGGTCATGGTTGTCACGCCCTGTCCGCGACGCGCTCGCCGAGCAGGCCCTGGGGCCTGACGAGGAGGACGATGATGAGGAGTACGAACGCCCAGACGTCGGCCCAGGACTGGCCGCCGAGTTTGTCCATGCCGGGGACGTCGTTGATGTAGGCGGTGGCCATGGATTCGGCGAGGCCGAGGACGACGCCGCCGATCATGGCGCCGTAGATGTTGCCGATGCCGCCGAGTACGGCCGCGGTGAAGGCTTTGAGGCCGAGGATGAAGCCCATGCGGAAGTCGATCTGGCCGTATTTGAGGCCGCGGGCGACGGCGGCGATGCCGGCGAAGGCGGCGCCGATGGCGAAGGCGACGACGATGACGCGGTCGGTGTTGATCCCCATGAGTTTGGCGGTGTCGGGGTCTTGTGCGGTGGCTTGCATGCCGCGGCCGATGCGGGTCTTCATGACGAAGTAGCCGAGGACGACCATGCAGAGGGGTGCGGCGACGAGCAGGAAGATGTCGCCGGGTTGCATGGTGACGGAGCCGATGTGGATGGAGCCGCCGGGGAGTTCGGGGAAGGAGCGGGCGGATTTGGCTTCGGGGTACCAGGCCCAGACGGCTTGCTGGAGGGCGAGGGAGAGGCCGATGGCGGTGATGAGCGGGGCGAGGCGGGGTGCTTCGCGCAGGGGGCGGTAGGCGAAGCGTTCGGCGCCGACGGCGATGGTGGTGGAGACGAAGATGGCGCCGATGAGCATGAGGGGGACGGCTGCCCACATGCTGGTGCCGTCGGGGAGCCAGAGCCAGACCGTGAGGGCACCGAATCCGCCGGTCATGAAGATCTCGCCGTGGGCGAAGTTGATGAGCTGGACGATGCCGTAGACCATTGTGTAGCCGATGGCGATCAGGCCGTACATGGATCCCAGTAGCAGGCCGTTGACCAGCTGTTGCGGCAGTTCGTGCACCGCAGGTCCTCCGAGTCTTTCGATGTCGTACGACCGTTTCGCGGTGGCTCAGCGGCCTGCGCGCGGTCGCACGCTCCTGGTGACGGGTGCGACGGATGCGACGCCGCGCGGGGCGCTGGTGTGCGAGCGCCCCGCGCGGTCTGTCGTGGGCTGCGGGTCGTGCGTCAGTTGGACCCGGCGTAGGTGCCGGACTCGACGGGCTTCCAGCCGGTCTTGGGGTCGGTCGTCTTGACCTGGTAGACGGTGAGCTGCTTGTTGGTCGCGTCGCCGTACTGGTCGAAGGAGACCTTGCCGGTGACGCCGTCGAAGGAGACGTCCTTCATGGCGTCGATGACCTTGGTGCGGGCGTCGTCGGGCAGCTTGCCGTCGTTGTCGTCGACGATCTTCTTGACGGCTTCGATGATGGCCCAGGCGCTGTCGTAGGAGTAGCCGCCGTAGGCTTCGTAGGCCTCCTTGAAACCGGCCTTCTTGTAGTTGGCGATGAATTCCTTGGCGGAGGGGAGTTCTTCGACGGGCTGGCCGACGGAGGTGGCGTAGTCGCCGACTCCCTGCTTGCCGGAGAGCTTGATGAAGTCGGCGCTGTAGATGCCGTCGCCGCCGACGAGGGGGGCTTTGGAGCCGGCCTGCTTCATCTGCTTGCTGAGGGGTCCGGCCTGGGGGTATTCGCCGCCGTAGTAGACGAGGTCCGCGTCGGAATTGCGGATCTTGGTGGCGACGGCGCCGAAGTCCTTGGTGTCGGGGTTGATGTGTTCGGTGCCGACGACTTTGCCGCCGAGCTTGGTGAACTCGTCCTTGAAGGTGGCGGCGAGTCCGGCGCCGTAGGTCTTCTTGTCGTCGACGACGAAGACCTTCTTCTTCTTGGCCTTGTTGTACAGGTACTGGGCGGCGAAGGGTCCTTGGATCGCGTCGGTGGTGGCCGTGCGGAAGTAGGACTTGTAGGGGCGCGCCTTTTTGCCGCCGTTCCAGTCCGGGCCCTGGGTGAGGGCGGGGTTGGTGTTGGCGGGGGAGACCTGGACGAGTTTGGCGTCGTCGAAGACCTTCTGCATGGATTCGGCGACGGAGGAGTTCAGGGGGCCGACGGCTCCGAGGACGCTCTTGTCGGCGACGAACTTGGTGGCGTTCGTCTGGCCGGACGAGGGCTGGCCCTGGTCGTCGAGTGCCTGGATCTTGAACGTGACGCCGTCGACGTACTTCTTCTCATTTGCCTGCTTGGTGGCGAGGTCGACGGAGTTGCGGATGCCGAGGCCCAGTGCGGAGAGTTCACCGGTCAGTGGCGCGTCGACGCCGATGACCACGGTGGTGCCGCCCCCGCCGGCCTCGTCTCCGTCGTCCTTGTCGTCGCGCGAGCCACAGGCGGTGAGGGTGAGAGCCCCCGCGGTGAGTGCAGCGGTGATGGCTATGAGCGAACGTTGACGCACGATCAGTCCTTTCCCCTGGCACGGCTGTCCCTTGTTGGGATGCCGAGTCGAGCGCGGAACCGAACTGACAGGAATCCGGTGGGCGCGGTGACTGGCCGTGACTCTAAGGGCCGCTTTGTTCCTGGTGGAGTGGTCGGACCAAGGCTGTGACGCTCTTGTTATGCCACGGAGTATTCCGGGCTGGAACACGGGGGGCGGTTGGGGCTGAATATGGCCTGGTTCGGTGGATCTCGACGGATCCGCATGCTGAGAATCTCCAGGGCATCCGGCAGGACTGTAAAGTCCTTTTACTCATGACAGCGGTGTTCGTGGGCATGCGGCGGTGAGAGCCCCGGAAAGATCATTCGCGTATTCCGGACCCAGGATGTAACTCTGCCTCTCGTTTGCGCGGGTATTACGCAGCGTTACCTCCAGAAAAGGGAGGCTGGCATTCCGGGGCACTTCTCCGCATTCGCGAATGTGCATCGTGATGATCAACTTCCGGGGCGATCCGGATGTGAGCGTGAAAGGGGCGGGAGGGGAGGTGCTCACCGAAAGGGCCGCCGACGGCTGGGAGACCCGCCGGACGGTCGTCGGCGGACCGGACTCCTGCGCGAACGCGACGCTGAAGGTGAAGTTCCGGTCCCCGGGCCGGGGATGCGACATCCGGCCCGCGTACGTCACCGCCACGCTCTGCGACGGCCAGGGCGGGGGCGGTTCGGGCGGCGGTTCCGGTCGGGTCAGGTAGAGAGTGACTCCGGCGGCGCCCGCGAGCGCGGCCGCGCAGGCGGCGAGTGCGGTACGGCGGTGGCGCAGCCGGTGCGGTGCGGTGCGGGCCGCCGGGCGCGGCAGGGCCCGCTCGTGGTCGTAGGTGTCTTCGCCCGGCTCGACCGGTCCGATGGCGTTCACACCCACGGCCCGCCGCTCGGCCCGCCGTGCCGATAGCGAGCGGCGCACTTCTCCCGTGCCTGACGGGCGATCAACTCCCGTCCCGCGTCCTTCGATTCACGCCGCCGCTCGGTGCGTGCGGCGTCCAGGATGTCGCGCAGGATCATGTACTGCCCGTTGGACAGCCCCATCGACTGGTAGTCGCCGTAACCCGTGTCGCCCGCGTCGTAAATCTGCCGGGCCCACTTGGTGATGACCGTGGCGCAGAGGCGGGCGGGAGGCGTGGCGCCGGCGGAGGCGGGTGAGGTGCGGGGGCCGGAGGCCGCGTCGGGGCCATCGGCGCCGGAGCTTCCGCAACCGGCGGCGAGGACGGCGGTGAGGGCGAGCGCACAGAGCGATATCCGGTGCCTCATGTGGAGACGCTAGTGCGCGGCGGCCGCTCCGACAATGAGCTGGGCGGGCCTTCCGGGCTGCGCTCCGCCGGCGGCGGGGCTGCACCTGCCCCGGTCCGCCGCCTGCCTCCTGCTTCGGTCTGCCGCCTGCCCCGGTCCGCCCCCTGCGCCGGTCGCCCCCCATGCTGTCCACGCAGCCCCGCGGCGAGTCCGGGCGCGTCGCGGGGGGGGCGTGCCCTCCGTCGGGCGTCAGCCGGCCGAGGCGACCGAGCCCGTCTCGGGGGTCGCCTCGCGCAGCATGCAGGTCAGGCGGGCGCTGCAGACGCGCTTGCCCTGGTCGTCGGTGATCACGATCTCGTACGTGGCCGTCGAGCGGCCCCGGTGCACGGGCGTCGCCACGCCCGTGACCAGTCCGGAGCGGGCGCCGCGGTGGTGCGTGCAGTTCAGGTCGACGCCGACGGCGAGCTTGTCGACGCCGCCGTGCAGCATCGCGCCCACCGAGCCGAGGGTCTCCGCGAGGACCGCGGACGCCCCGCCGTGCAGCAGCCCGTACGGCTGGGTGTTGCCCTCGACGGGCATCGTGCCGACGACGCGCTCCGCCGAGGCCTCCAGGACCTGCACGCCCATGCGGGTGCCGAGGTGCCCCGCCGAGAACAGGGAGGGCAGGTCGACACCGAGCGCGGCGTACTCGTCGATGACCTCTTGCGGGAACTTCACGCTGTGCTGCTCGCCCATGGGCCCGGCTCCGTCCGTTCGTCGTCACCTGTCGCTGAGCGAACGCTCAGTCGAGCGCCGATTGTTCCAGGCGTACGACGACGGACTTGCTGGCAGGGGTGTTGCTGGTGTCCGCGGTGGCGTCCAGCGGCACCAGGACGTTGGTCTCGGGGTAGTACGCGGCCGCGCAGCCCCGGGCCGTCGGATAGTGCACGATCCGGAAGCCCGGCGCGCGGCGCTCCACGCCGTCCTGCCACTCGCTGACGAGGTCGGCGTACGACCCTTCGGCGAGGCCGAGGTCGGCCGCGTCCCGCGGGTTGACGAGGACGACGCGGCGGCCGTTCTTGATGCCGCGGTAGCGGTCGTCGAGGCCGTAGATCGTGGTGTTGTACTGGTCGTGGGAGCGCAGGGTCTGCAGCAGCAGCCGGCCTTCCGGGAGCGCCGGGTACTCGACGGGGGACGCCGTGAAGTTGGCCTTGCCGGTGGCGGTGGGGAAGCGGCGCTCGTCGCGGGGCGCGTGCGGCAGGGTGAAGCCGCCGGGGTGTGCCACCTTCGCGTTGAAGTCCTCGAAGCCGGGGACCACGCGCGCGATGCGGTCGCGCACGGTGGCGTAGTCCTTCTCGAACTCCTCCCAGGGCGTGTGCGACGCGCTGCCCAGGACGCGGCGCGCGAGGCGGCACACGATGGCGGGCTCGGACAGGAGGTGCTTGCCCGCGGGCTCCAGGCGCCCGCGTGAGGCGTGCACCATGCCCATGGAGTCCTCGACGGTCACGAACTGCTCGCCGCTGCCCTGGAGGTCGCGCTCGGTGCGGCCCAGCGTCGGCAGGATCAGGGCGCGCGCGCCGGTGACCGCGTGCGAGCGGTTCAGTTTCGTCGACACGTGCACGGTGAGCCTGGCCTTGCGCATCGCCGCCTCGGTGACCTCTGTGTCGGGGGAGGCGGCGACGAAGTTGCCGCCCATCGCGAAGAACACCTTCGCCTTGCCGTCGCGCAGGGCCCGGATGGCGCGGACGACGTCCAGGCCGTGGTGGCGGGGCGGGGCGAAGCCGAACTCCTTCTCCAGGGCGTCGAGGAAGGCGGGGGCCGGGCGTTCGAAGATGCCCATCGTGCGGTCGCCCTGCACGTTCGAGTGGCCGCGCACGGGGCAGACGCCCGCTCCGGGGCGGCCGATGTTGCCGCGCAGCAGGAGGAAGTTGACGATTTCGCGGATGGTGGGCACCGCGTGCTTGTGCTGGGTGAGTCCCATCGCCCAGCACACGACGGTGCGCTCGGAGGCGAGGACCATGCGCAGCGCTTCCTCGATGCGCTCGCGCTCCAGGCCGGTGGCCGTGAGGGTGTCGTCCCAGTCGGCGGCCCGCGCGGCTTCGGTGAACTCTTCGTAGCCGTGGGTGTGTTCGCGGACGAAGTCCTTGTCGACGGCTCCCTCCGTCTCCAGGATGAGCTTGTTGAGGAGGCGGAAGAGGGCCTGGTCGCCGCCGAGGCGGATCTGCAGGAAGAGATCGGTGAGGGCGGTCCCCTTGAGCATGCCCTGTGCGGTCTGCGGGTTCTTGAAGCGCTCCAGGCCGGCTTCGGGCAGCGGGTTGACCGTGATGATCTTCGCGCCGTTGTTCTTGGCCTTCTCCAGGGCGGAGAGCATGCGCGGGTGGTTCGTGCCCGGGTTCTGCCCGGCGACGATGATCAGGTCCGACTTGTAGAGGTCCTCCAGGAGGACGCTGCCCTTGCCGACGCCGATGGTCTCGGTGAGCGCGGAGCCCGACGACTCGTGGCACATGTTCGAGCAGTCGGGCAGGTTGTTCGTGCCGAGCTCGCGGGCGAACAGCTGGTACAGGAACGCCGCTTCGTTGCTGGTGCGGCCCGAGGTGTAGAAGACGGACTCGTCGGGGGAGTCCAGTGCCTCGATCTCCTCGGCGACGATGTCGAAGGCCCGCTCCCAGGAGACGGGCTCGTACCGCTCGGCGCCCTCGGCGAGGTACATGGGGTGGGTGAGGCGGCCCTGCTGTCCCAGCCAGTACCCACTGCGGGTGGCGAGGTCCGCCACCGGGTGGGCGGTGAAGAAGTCGGGCGTGACGCGCCGCAGCGTGGCCTCTTCGGCGACCGCCTTCGCGCCGTTCTCGCAGAACTCCGCCTTGTGGCGGTGGTCCGGCTCGGGCCAGGCGCAGCCGGGGCAGTCGAAGCCGTCCTTCTGATTGACGCGCAGCAGCGTCAGCGCCGTGCGCCGCACGCCCATCTGCTGCTGTGCCACCCGCAGCGTGTGACCGATGGCGGGCAGGCCCGCGGCCGCGTGCTGCGCCTCGGCGACCTGCGGCGCGTCCTGGACCGGATCGCCCTTGGGCGGCTTGCTTGCCATGGTCGGCTCCCCTTCGAGGACCTGCGTGGGCTACGGCTCCCAGCTGCGTGAGCCTTCTCTCGATCCTCCCACGCGACGGTGACAATGCCGGGCTCAGGGGCGGCACGGGGCCGGAGTGTCAGTGGGGCGTGGCAGGATCGGGGACGTGGCAGAAACAGCATCGAAGAAGAAGTCCGAGACCGCGGCGACGAAGGCCCACAAGGCGGGCGGCGAGCAGCGTCCGCGCCTGCTCCTCATGGACGGGCACTCCCTGGCGTACCGGGCGTTCTTCGCGCTGCCCGCGGAGAATTTCACGACCGCGACGGGCCAGCCGACGAATGCGATCTACGGCTTCGCGTCGATGCTGGCGAACACGCTGCGCGACGAGGCGCCCACGCATTTCGCGGTGGCGTTCGACGTCTCGCGCAAGACGTGGCGTTCCGAGGAGTTCTCGGAGTACAAGGCGAACCGCTCCAAGACCCCGGACGAGTTCAAGGGTCAGGTCGAGCTGATCGGCGAGCTGCTCGACGCGATGCACGCGGTGCGTTTCGCGGTGGACGGCTTCGAGGCGGACGACGTCATCGCCACCCTGGCCACACAGGCGGAGGCGGCCGGCTTCGAGGTGCTGATCGTCACGGGTGACCGTGACTCCTTCCAGCTGATCACCGACCACGTGACGGTGCTGTATCCCACGAAGGGCGTCTCGGAGCTGACGCGCTTCACCCCGGAGAAGGTCACCGAGAAGTACGGCCTGACCCCCGCCCAGTACCCCGACTTCGCGGCGCTGCGCGGCGACCCGTCGGACAACCTCCCGGGCATCCCTGGTGTCGGTGAGAAGACCGCCGCGAAGTGGATCAATCAGTTCGGTTCGTTCGCCGACCTCGTCGAGCGCGCCGATGAGGTCAAGGGCAAGGCCGGGCAGAACTTCCGCGACCATCTGGACGCGGTCAAGCTCAACCGCCGTCTGACCGAGATGGTCCGCGACGTCGAACTGCCCAAGACGGTCACCGACCTGGAGCGCGCTCCGTACGACCGTACGGCGCTCGCGATGGTCCTGGACACCCTGGAGATCCGTAACCCCTCGCTGCGGGAGCGGCTCCTCGCCGTCGACCCGGGCGCGGAGGAGGCCGAGCAGACCCCCGCGGAGCCGGGCGTGGAGCTGGACGGCACGGTGCTCGGCGCGGGCGAGCTGGCCCCGTGGCTGGCCGAGCACGGCAAGGCGGTCCTCGGCCTGGCCACGGTCGACACCTGGGCGCTCGGCACGGGCACGGTCACCGAGATCGCGCTGGCCGCGGCGGGCGGGGCGGCAGCCTGGTTCGACCCGTCGACCCTGGACGAGGCCGACGAGAACGCCTTCGCGGCCTGGATCTGCGACCCCACCAAGCCCAAGGTCCTGCACAACGCCAAGAGCGCGATGCGGGTCTTCCCCGAGCACGGGTGGAGCGTGGACGGCGTCACCATGGACACGGCTCTCGCCGCGTATCTGGTGAAGCCGGGCCGGCGCTCCTTCGCCCTCGACGCGCTCTCCCTGGAGTACCTGGGCCGTGAGCTGGCGCCCGCCTCCGCCGCCGACGGGCAGCTCGCCTTCGGTACGGAGGAGGACGACCGGGCCGAGGCCGACTCCCTGATGTCGCAGGCCCGCACCATCCTCGATCTGGGTACGGCCTTCGGCGAGAAGCTGACGGAGGTCGGCGCGAGCGATCTGCTCGCCGACATCGAGCTGCCGACGTCCACGCTCCTGGCCCGCCTGGAGCGGCACGGCATCGCGGCGGACCGCGCCCACCTGGAGGCCATGGAGCAGCAGTTCGCGGGCGCGGTGCAGCAGGCCGTGAAGGAGGCGCACGCCGCGGCGGGCCACGAGTTCAACCTCGGCTCGCCCAAGCAGCTCCAGGAAGTCCTCTTCGGCGAGCTGAACCTCCCCAAGACGAAGAAGACGAAGACCGGTTACACCACGGACGCGGACGCGCTGGCCTGGCTCGCGGCCCAGACCGAGAACGAACTGCCGGTCATCATGCTCCGCCACCGCGAGCAGGCGAAGCTGCGCGTCACCGTGGAGGGCCTGATCAAGTCGATCGCCACGGACGGCCGCATCCACACCACCTTCAACCAGACGGTGGCGGCGACGGGCCGGCTCTCCTCCACGGAGCCGAACCTGCAGAACATCCCCGTCCGCACGGACGAGGGCCGGGCGATCCGCCGCGGCTTCGTCGTGGGCGAGGGCTTCGAGTCGCTCATGACCGCGGACTACAGCCAGATCGAACTGCGCGTGATGGCCCATCTCTCCGAGGACGAGGGCCTCCTGGAGGCGTTCTCGTCCGGCGAGGACCTGCACACCACGGTCGCCTCGCAGGTGTTCGGTGTCGACGGTTCCGCGGTCGACGCGGAGATGCGCCGCAAGATCAAGGCGATGTCGTACGGCTTGGCGTACGGTCTGTCCGCGTTCGGCCTCTCCCAGCAGCTGAACATCGACGCGGGCGAGGCCCGCGCCCTGATGGACACGTACTTCGAGCGGTTCGGCGGTGTACGGGACTACCTGCGCCGCGCCGTCGACGAAGCCCGCGCGACGGGTTACACGGAGACGATGCTCGGCCGCCGCCGGTACCTCCCCGACCTCAACAGCGACAACCGCCAGCGCCGCGAGATGGCCGAGCGGATGGCCCTGAACGCGCCGATCCAGGGCACGGCCGCGGACATCGTCAAGATCGCCATGCTGAACGTGCACGGCGCGCTCACCGCGGCGAAGCTCGACTCCCGCATGCTGCTGCAGGTCCACGACGAAATCGTCCTGGAGATCGCGCCGGGCGAGCGGGCGAAGGTGGAGGAGCTGGTCCGCAGGGAGATGGCGGGAGCGGTGGAGCTGCGGGCGCCGTTGGATGTTTCGGTGGGGGTGGGGGCGGACTGGGAATCCGCAGCGCACTAGCCCTCCCGGGCCGGGGAGCGGGGGGTGGGGTGCGCCCCCGCCGGGGTGCGCCCCACCACCGCCTTGTGCCCCTTCGGGGGTGTTCAGGTGCTTTGGACCTGCGGGTTGGGGGTGGCTGGGCGCGCAGTTCCCCGCGCCCCTTCGGGGGTGTTCCGGTGTTTCGCCTCTGCGGGTTGGGGGTGGTTGCGCGCGCAGTTCCTCGCGCCCCTTCCGGGGTGCTTCGGACCTGCGGGTTGGGTGTGGTTGCGCGCGCAGTTCCCCGCGCCCCTGTGGGGGCGCGGCCCTACCTCATGTGCCCTGCGTCGCGGTGTCTCACTCGCGTGGCCCCCGGTGGAGGGCCCTCGGCGTGAGGCGGGGGACAGGATGTGGGTATGGGTTCTTACCTGCGTAGGTGCCGCGCGGCTCTCGCTGCGGCGTTGACTACGGCTTTTCTTGCTCCTATACCGGCCGTCGCCGCCGAAGCCGGCCAGCGGCAGGGCGCAGCGCTCTGCAGGGCGGGTCGTGACCGTGCTCTCGCCGCCCGGATGTCCAGGGACATCCGGGCGGCGCTGTCGTCCCGGCGGGGCACCGTCTCCGTGTCCGTGCGCGACACCCGTACCGGGCTGGTCTGTGATCTCGCGAGCCGGCGGCGTTATGACTCGGCCAGCGTCGTCAAGGTGCTGGTGATGGAGGCCGCCCTGCGTCGCGCGCAGGAGTGGGGGCGGGGCCTCACCGACTGGGAGCGCCGCAAGATCCGCCCGATGATCACCGTGTCGGACAACAACGCCACCGGGCGGCTCTGGAGCGACCTCGGCCGGTCCCGTCTCTCCCGGTTCCTGCGCCGCGTCGGGACCACCGCCACCACCCTGGGTTCGTACGGTCGTTGGGGGCTGACCCGCACCACCGCGGTCGATCAGCTGCGGCTGCTGGGCGCGCTCACGGAGGCCCGCGGTGTCCTCGGGCCCGGCTCGCGTGCGTACGGGCTGCGGCAGCTGGCCGATGTGCGGCGCGACCAGCGCTGGGGCGTGCCCGCGGGCGTGCCGCTCGGCATCCGGGCGCATCTCAAGAACGGCTGGCTGCCCCGGGCCGCGCACGGCTGGCGCGTGCACAGCGTCGGCGCGTTCACCGGTGACGGGCGCACGTACCGGATCGTCGTCCTTTCGCACGACAACCCCTCGATGTCGTACGGAGTGCGTACCATCGAGCGCATCGCCCAGGCGGTGCACCGGGGCCTCAACAAGGGCCGCGCCCTCAGTCAGGGTTTCACCCCGGAGAGCGAGATCAGCGAGGTTCCGGACGGCTCCGCTCCGGCGGAGGGCGAGGGCGGGGAGCCCACTCCGTAACCCGCCGCGTAACAGACTTGTCGCGGCCACACGGCAACTGGTAAAAACCGGGCACGAACGGGTGTCTGGGCACCCGAAGTTGTCGTAGTGTCGCCTGAGTCGACTCACTGGAATGTGCGGGCTTACGACAACAGGCGTGTACGCAGGAAAACGCGTGCACGGAGGTGGGGGCGGCGCGCAACGGCCGCCACAAGGGGAGGGGTGGCTCGGTCATGGCGCCGGTATTCGGCAGGCGGCTGCGCAGAGGAACGATGACCGCAGCGGTGGCCGCGGCGGCAGTGGCGGCCCTCGCCGCGTCGCAGGCTCCGGGCGTGACGGACGTACCGCGCGGCGGTGAGCGGGCGGCGGGCTCTTCGGACACCGCGGAGTCGCCCGACGGCTCCGCGACGGGTGACTCCCCGTACTACACCGACCTGCCACCGCTGCAGAGCCCCGTTCCGCCGAAGACCGGCGGCCATGAGGCGGGCCTGCCGGCCACCGTGCTCGACGCGTACAAGAAGGCCGAGGCCGCTCTCCACGCCGACAAGCCCGGCTGCAACCTGCCCTGGCAGCTGCTCGCCGCCATCGGCAAGGTCGAGTCGGGCCAGGCTCGCGGCGGCCGTGTCGACGCGGACGGCACCACGGTCAAGCCGATCCTGGGTCCGGTCCTGAACGGCAACGGCTTCGCGAAGATCACCGACACCGACAAGGGCGCGTACGACGGGGACAGCACGCACGACCGCGCGGTCGGCCCCATGCAGTTCATCCCGTCGACGTGGGCGACCTCGGGCCGGGACGGCAACGGCGACGGCAAGAAGGACCCCAACAACATCTACGACGCGGCGCTCGCCGCCGGTTACTACCTCTGCGGGGGCGACCGCGACCTGTCCGTCGAGGACGACCTGCACCAGGCGATCCTGAGCTACAACCACTCGACGGAGTACCTGAACACGGTCCTGTCGTGGCTGGAGTTCTACCGCAAGGGCACCCACGAGATCCCGGACGGTTCGGGCACCCTGCCGGACGACCGCAGCGACACCCGGGGCCCGACGGTGCCGCTCTCCCCGTCGCCCAAGCCCAAGCCGAACCCCGGCAACGACAAGACCGGCGGGCAGGAGTCCGGCACCCGCCCCGGCGACACCAACTCCAAGCCGCCGCACGGGGGCGGCCACGAGAAGCCCGGCCCTTCGCCGACCGAGCGGGTCGACGTCCTGGCCAACGCCGGGACGGGTGACCTCGTCGCGAAGACGGGCGACGCCTTCACCGAGCGCGTCGCGGTGCGGGCGGAGTCCGAGTCGGGTGCCTCCGTGCCGAAGGTCAAGGTGAAGTTCCGCGTCGTCGGTGCCACGGACACCCGCTTCGCGGGCGGCGCGAGGAGCGTCGTCGTCACCACGGGCGCCACCGGCAAGGCCACCGCCCCCGGGCTCGAAGCGGGCGAGAAGGCGGGCAAGTTCACCGTCCTTGCCACCGTCATAGGCCGCTCGCTGCCGGGCATCGAGTTCGACGCCGAGGTCACCGCGCGTCTGGCCGACGCGGTCGCCAGGACCGGCGACAAGCCGCTGGTCTGCGAGCCGGGCAAGGAGTTCGCCGACCGGGTCGAGGTCAAGGCGACGTACAAGGGCAGGGCGGCCGACGGCGTCGCGGCCACCGCCACGATGGTCAAGTCGGCGACGGACGCGACCGCCAACGACAAGGGCCCCTACTTCAAGGGCGCGGACGGCAAGCCGGTCCGCACGCTCACGGGCCTCAGGACGGACGCGAACGGCCGGCTGAAGCTCCCGAAGATGTACGCGGACGACGCGGCGGGCACGTACCTCCTGCGGATCGTCACGGACGGCGGTGCCACCCTCACCGTCGAACTGAAGGTGGCCGCCGCCGAGCCCGACGCGACGCCGTCGCCGACGGACTCCTCCAGCGCGTCCCCGAGCGCCTCGCCGAGTGCTTCCCCGAGCGGGACGCCGAGCGCCTGACCCTACGGCCGCCCGGCCGCCGCGAGTCCTCCTGACCGCCCCTCCGCCCACCACGGCGGAGGGGCGGTCCGTGTTGTGCGACGTGTTCTCATCTCGCTCGTCCGTTGCTACGGTGCCCGGCCTGACGACCTATCAGTTCCGGCCGCAAGCCGAATCGGGAGGCCCCGCATGCGCGCCCTCATCGCCGCCGCCACCGGTCTCGCCGTCGCGCTCGCCCTGGTCCTGACCATCACGGCGATCGGCGCCCCACCGGGCGAGACATCCCCCGAGCCGCTCCTCACCACTGTCCCCAAGCACCCATAGACGTAGGGAGGGCCGCCGCGATGCGCCGCAAGGCCAGCCTCGTCCTGCTCGCCATCGCCGTGTTCTGCACGGCCATGTCCCCGCTCATGCGCTGGTACGCCTTCCCGCGGCTCGCGAAGATCCCGCCGAGTCAGTACCAGGAGGCGGTCCTCGAGGCGGACAACCCGACCCTCATCGACTACGGCACCATGAAGGCCAAGAAGATCGACAAGGTCACCATCGTGCAGACCCTCAAGGGCAACGTGGAGGCATCCGGGAAGATCGAGAAGAGCGCGGACCGCGACGTCGTGGTCTGGGACGCCCTCTCCTACGTCCAGGACGACAAGGGCAAGATGGTCTCCAAGATCCCCGAGCGCTACATCTTCGACGCACACAGCCAGGAACCGGTGCACGCCACCGGCGAGATGGTCGACGGGGACCCGGTCAAGCGCGAGGGCATCGAGTTCAAGTGGCCCTTCCTCACCGAGAAGCGGGACTACGAGTACTTCGACGCGCAGGCCCGCATCACCCGGCCCATCCACTACAAGGGCACCCAGGACTTCCGCGGTCTGAAGGTCTACTACTTCGAGCAGACCATCCCCTGGACCAAGGTCCCCTTCCCCAAGACGATGCCGGTCAAGGGCATCACCGCACAGTCCCTCGCCAAGACCGGAACGACCCGCTGGTACACCACCGTCCGCAAATTCTGGGTCGACCCGACCACCGGAGCACCCGTCTACGGAGAGGAGATCCAGAAGAACGAACTGCGCGGCGGCACCCTCCTGGGCGACCGCGACAAGGTCACGGTCTTCGCCGGGCACGTGAAGATGCGCGAGGACTACATCAAGGACACCGTCGACCTGGTCAAGTCCCAGCGCGTCCTGGTCCTCCTGCTCACCTCGTACCTCCCCTGGGGCTTCCTCGCCCTCGGCATCCTCCTGCTCGCCCTCTCGCTCTGGCTGGAGGCCCGCAGCCGCAGGCCGGGCACCCCGGCACCGGCCGCGGAGAACGACCCCGAACCGGAGCCGGTCAACGCCTGAGGCTCCCAGGGCCCTGAGAGCCTGTCTTTCTAAGTCCCCGCGCTCCGGCTCGCCTGCCGGGCCTTCGTGTACCGGGTCGGCTCGGCCATGGCGGGGTCCTCGGGCCACGGGTGCTTGGGGTAGCGGCCGCGCAGGTCGGCGCGGACCGCGCGGTAGCCGGTCCGCCAGAAGGAGGCGAGGTCGGCGGTGACGGCGGCGGGGCGGCCCGCGGGTGACAGGAGATGCACGACCACCGGTACGGAGCCGCCCGCGATCGCCGGGGTCTCGGCGAGCCCGAACATCTCCTGCAATTTGACGGCGAGCACCGGCTGTCCGGGGTCGGAGTAGTCGATCCGGATCCTGGACCCGCTCGGCACCTCCAGGCGCTCCGGGGCGAGCTCGTCGAGACGGGCGGCCTCACCCGTCGCCCACGGCAGCAGCCGGGCGAGGCCCTGCCCGGCGTCGATCCTCGCCAGATCGGCCCGTCGCCGGGCCCGGGAGAGCTCGGGCTCCAGCCACTCCTCCACGCGCGCGTGGAGGGCTTCCTCGGCCACGTCGGGCCAGGGCGCCCCGAGGTGCCGGTGCAGGAACGCGAGCCGCTCCCGCAGCTCCCGCGCGCCCCGGGACCACTTCAACAGCCCCGTCCCCTCCTCCCGCAGCCCCGTCAGCAGCGCCTCCCGCACCAGCCGGGCATCGGGGTCCTTCAGCGGGCGCACCGCCAGCTCCACGGCGCCCAGCCGCTCCACATGCCGCGCCACGAGCTCGCCGCCGTTCCAGGCCACCTCGTCGCCCTCGGCGTGCAGCGGGGCCGCGGCGTCCCTTGCGACGTCCTCGTCGATGTGCCCGGCGAGCAGCACGCGCGCGTGCCCCGCGCCCACCGGCCGGTCGGCCACGGCCACGGCGATCCAGCGGCCCCCGGAGAGCGCGGACCCCTGCCGCACCTCGGCCCGGGTCCCGCCCGCCATGAGGTACGCCCCGTCGCCCACGCTCCGGGCCACCCGCTCGGGAAAGGCCAGCGCGGCCACGAGACCGGCGACGTACTCGTCGCCTGCGCCGCCCCCCTCCGCGGGGCCGCCGGGCGCCGCAGAGGCGAGGCGCCTGGCCTCGGCCCGCCACCGCGCCGCATAGGCGTCGGCTCCGCGCCGGGCCGACCGCCAGGCCCCCGCGAGGTCGTCCCCGTACTCGCGGGGCGGCTCCTCGCTCAGCAGGGCCACCGCCTCCGCCGCCCGCCGGGTGCCGACGCGCGGCGCCGCGTCGAGGAGGGCCCGGGCCAGGCGGGGGTGCAGACCCACCCGGGACATCCGCGTCCCGCGCTCCGTGGCGCGGCCGCTGCCCGCCTCCACCGCCCCGACCGCCACGAGGACGTCCCGCGCCGCCGCCATGGCGCCGCGCGGCGGGGGATCGAGCAGTGCAAGCCCGGTGGCGTCGGGATCGCCCCAGCACGCCGTCTGCAGGGCGAACGCGGCGAGGTCGGCCACCTTGATCTCCGGCGCGGGAAAGCGCGGCAGACGCCCGTCCTCCGCCTCCGCCCAGCACCGGTACACGGCCCCCGGCGCCTCACGCCCGGCCCGCCCCGCCCGCTGCCTGCCCGCCGCCTGCGAGGCCCGTACGGTCGCCAGCGCGCTCAGCCCGCGGGCGTGGTCCACCCGCGGCTCCCGCGCGAGGCCCGAGTCCACGACGACCCGCACTCCCGGCACCGTCAGGGACGACTCGGCCACCGACGTGGCAAGCACCACCCGCCGGCCCTCCGACCCGGCGAGCACCGCGTCCTGCACCGCGGCGGGCGCCCGCCCGTGCACCTGAAGGACCTCCACGCCGTCGAGCCCCGTCAACTGCCCGGCCACCCGGGCGATCTCGCCGACCCCGGGGAGGAAGCACAGGACGTCCCCCGCGCGCTCGGCCAGCGCCCGCCGGATCACCGAGGCCACATGGGCCAGCAGGGCGGGGTCCACCCGCATGCCGTGCGGCGGCCGCACCGCCCGCGCGGGCGGCGCCCACACCACCTCCACGGGATGCGCGATGCCGTGCGCCTCGACCACGGGCGCATCCCCGAGAATCCGCGCCCACCCCTCGGCGTCGGTCGTCGCGGACGCCGCCACAAGGCGCAGCTCGGGCCGCAGCGCCGCCCGCACGTCCACCAGGAACGCCGCCACGGTGTCCGCGTCCAGGTGCCGTTCGTGGCACTCGTCGAGGATGACCACGTCGACGCCGGCCAGCTCCTGGTCGCGCTGCAGCCGCTGCAGCAGGACGCCCGTCGTGACGACCTCCACGCGCGTGCGCGGCCCCACGACACGCTCCCCGCGCACCGTGTAGCCGACGCTGTCGCCCACCTTCTCGCCGAGCAGCCACGCCATGCGCCGTGCGGCGGCCCGTGCGGCGATCCGGCGCGGCTCGGCGACGACGACGCGACGTGCACCGTCGTGCGTTCCTGCACCGTCGTGTGCTCCGTCGAGGAAGCCCGCGAGGGCCAGCGGCACCAGCGTCGTCTTGCCGGTTCCGGGCGGGGCGCACAGCACGGCGCTGCCCGGCCCCTCCAGAGCGGACCGGAGGGCGGGCAGCGCGTCGCGTACGGGCAGGTCCAGGGCGTCGTTACGGAGACCGGTCACATGCTCAGTCTCGTACGCACACGTAGATCGCCGTCCCCGGGATCAGGTTTCCGCGCAGCGGGGACCAGCCGCCCCACTCCTGGGTGTTCCAGGCGGGCCACTCCGGCTCCACGATGTCGACGAGCCGGAAGCCGCCCGCCACGATGTCGCGCACCCGGTCGCCGATCGTCCGGTGGTGCTCCACATATACGGCGTTGCCCTGTTCGTCCTGCTCCACATAAGGAGTGCGGTCGAAATAGGAGGCCGCTACGGAGAGGCCCTCCGGACCCGGCTCGTCCGGGAAGGCCCAGCGGACGGGATGCGTCGCGGAGAAGACGAACCGGCCGCCGGGCCGCAGCACGCGGCGCACCTCCTTGAGGACGAGGACGGGGTCGGCGACGAAGGGCATCACGCCGTAGGCGGAGCAGACGAGGTCGAAGGCGCCGCCCTTGAAGGGCAGCACTCCCGCGTCGGCCTGCACCAGGGGTACGTCCCCGCCGATCCGCAGCGCGTGCTGGAGCTGGCGGTGGGAGAGGTCGAGCGCCACGGGCCGCGCGCCCTGCGAGAGGAGCCAGCGCGAGCACTGCGCGGCACCTGCACCGATCTCCAGGACGTCCTTGTCCTTCAGCTCCTCGGGCGGACCGAGGAGCTCCGCCTCCACCTCGTCGAGCCCCTCGGGACCCCACACGAAGCGGTCGTCCCCGAGGAACGTGCCATGCTCGATCTGGTACTCGTCGGCGTTCCGGTCCCACCAGGTGCGGTTCGCGCGACTGCTCTCCGTCACGTCGGCGTCACGCCTGGTGGCCTCGGGCTCGGGCGGCTCGGTCAGCTCGGACTCTTGGATGATCGGCTCCATCGTCGTTCTCTTCCTCGGAACCCGCCGTGAGGGGGCGTGATGCGGCCCGTGTGGCCTCATGCGACAGGTTTTGTGCCGGGTATGCGGCGATCCGCCCCGGGTGTGCGCCTTCGCGCATTGACCCTGTCCGACTGCCCCCGTATGCTACAAGTTGCGCTGCGAGCCTGCGCTCCTCAGACATAGCAGGCTGCGCTCGCGTCTGTTGTATGTCCCCTCGGTTGTCGAGGCGCCTTCCCTTGCCGGAAGCCGCGCTTCCTAGGCTGTCCGGCTTCTGCAGAGCGAAATCGGCTCCCGGCGTTGCAGTACCTACGACTTCAATGTCCGTACCGGAGCCCTAACCCACATGACGAGCAGCACCGAGACCACCGCCACCACCCCGCAGGTAGCGGTCAACGACATCGGTAACGAGGAAGCCTTCCTCGCCGCGATCGACGAGACGATCAAGTATTTCAACGACGGCGACATCGTCGACGGCGTCATCGTGAAGGTCGACCGGGACGAGGTCCTGCTCGACATCGGTTACAAGACCGAAGGCGTCATCCCGAGCCGCGAGCTCTCGATCAAGCACGACGTCGACCCGAACGAGGTCGTCAAGGTCGGCGACGAGATCGAGGCCCTGGTTCTCCAGAAGGAGGACAAGGAAGGCCGTCTGATCCTGTCCAAGAAGCGCGCTCAGTACGAGCGTGCCTGGGGCACGATCGAGAAGATCAAGGAAGAAGACGGCATCGTCACCGGTACCGTCATCGAGGTCGTCAAGGGTGGACTCATCCTCGACATCGGCCTCCGTGGCTTCCTTCCGGCCTCCCTCGTCGAGATGCGCCGCGTCCGCGACCTTCAGCCCTACGTGGGCAAGGAGCTCGAGGCCAAGATCATCGAGCTGGACAAGAACCGCAACAACGTGGTCCTGTCCCGCCGTGCCTGGCTCGAGCAGACCCAGAGCGAGGTCCGCCAGACCTTCCTCACGACCCTGCAGAAGGGCCAGGTCCGCTCCGGCGTCGTTTCCTCGATCGTCAACTTCGGTGCGTTCGTGGACCTCGGTGGCGTCGACGGTCTCGTCCACGTGTCCGAGCTTTCCTGGAAGCACATCGACCACCCCTCCGAGGTTGTCGAGGTCGGCCAGGAAGTCACCGTCGAGGTTCTCGACGTGGACATGGACCGCGAGCGTGTCTCCCTGTCGCTCAAGGCGACGCAGGAAGACCCGTGGCAGCAGTTCGCCCGCACGCACCAGATCGGGCAGGTTGTTCCCGGTAAGGTCACCAAGCTCGTTCCGTTCGGTGCGTTCGTGCGCGTCGACGAGGGCATCGAGGGCCTGGTCCACATCTCCGAGCTGGCCGAGCGCCACGTGGAGATCCCGGAGCAGGTCGTCCAGGTCAACGACGAGATCTTCGTCAAGGTCATCGACATCGACCTTGAGCGTCGCCGGATCTCGCTGTCGCTGAAGCAGGCCAACGAGTCCTTCGGCGCCGACCCGTCGGCCGTCGAGTTCGACCCGACCCTGTACGGCATGGCCGCGTCCTACGACGACCAGGGCAACTACATCTACCCCGAGGGCTTCGACCCCGAGACGAACGACTGGCTCGAGGGCTTCGAGACCCAGCGCGAGGCTTGGGAGGGTCAGTACGCCGAGGCGCAGCAGCGCTTCGAGCAGCACCAGGCCCAGGTCATCAAGTCCCGCGAGGCGGACGCCCAGGCCGAGGCCGAGGGTGCGGCGGCTCCGGCCGGCGCCGCTCCGGCCGCGTCCAGTGGCGGCGGCGGCGGTTCGTACTCCTCGGAGTCGGACGACAACTCCGGCGCCCTGGCTTCGGACGAGGCGCTTGCCGCGCTTCGCGAGAAGCTCGCCGGCGGCCAGAGCTGACCTCGCGTCGCTCTCCAGGCGGTAGCTGAACGCTGCGGGCCCGCATCCCTTCGGGGGTGCGGGCCCGTTGTGCTGCCCCCGTCGCGGGGCGGGCCCCGTAAAGGGGCGCGGGGAACTGCGCGAGCAACCACGGAAGTGCCGCAGACGCGTCTGCCCGGTCGCTGTCCCGTCGCGTCTGCGGCATGTCTTTGGGCTGATCGCGCAGTTCCCCGCGCCCCTGAGGGGGCGCCGGCGCCTAGGGTGTGACCGGGATGTTGGTCAGGCCCCGGCCGCCGGTCACCGTGTTGTCCGCGTACACCGTCGTCTTGCAGCTGCCGCTCTGGTTCGTGACGTTGATGGCGAGTTGCCTGTCGCCCGTCGCGCCCGTCAAAGTCGACTTGTTGCCGCGGAAGACCGTGCCGCAGCCCCAGCCGGACTGCTGGCTGTGGGTCTCGTAGCCGTTGTTCAGGGTGTTCTTGCCGGTGTTGTTCTCGATGGCGTAGTCGTTGCCCTTCACGTCGATCCACGAGTCGTCGAAGTGGTTGCCGGTCAGGCCCTTGCCGTCGAAGGTGTTGCCGGAGACCTTGCCGCCCGTGGTGCCCTCCTTGAGGTCGATCGCCTCGCCGCCCACGTCGGGGCCGATGGTGTTGCCGAGGATCTGGACGTTGTCGCTCTTGTCGGAGAGCGTGTTAGCGGTGCCTACGTAGACGCCCTCTCCCATGCCGCGGTCATCGTTCCCGGTGTCGTAGATCCGCGAGTTCTTGATCACGCCGTCTCTGCTCGACGTGCGGAAGTGGACGCCCTCCATGTCGAGGCCGTGGACCGTGACGGTGTCCACGACGACGCCCCGCGCCGAATCGATCATGATGCCCTTCTGGCCGCCGGTGACGGTGAGTCCCTTCACCGTCCAGTAGGCGGCGCCGTTTAGGTGCAGGCCGTAGCCGCCGCCGGCCTTGAGCACCGCCTTCGGGGAACCGGTCAGCGTGATGCGGGAGTTGGCGCTCGCCGCCACGGTGGCCTTGAAGTTCCCGGAGTACGTTCCGTCGGCGAGGTGGATCGTGTCGCCGGGGGAGGCGTCGGTGAGTGCCGCCTTCAGGTCGGTGGCCGTGGAGACCTCGATGGTGCGGGCGGGTGCGGGGGAGGCGGTCGCCGTCGTGGCCGCGGTCAGGGCTCCGGAGGCGGCCGTCGCGGCGATCAGGGCGGTCGGCAGGGTTCGTCGGGTGCGCATGTGGGGGTGGCCTTCCCGTCGGTTCGGAGAGTGGAGTGCAGGGAGTTGTAGTTCCTGTACATGAACTACGGGTGCGCATCTGAACGTATGGGTGGGGCATGTGCGCGTCAAGGTATGGACCAGGACAGGCCTGACCCGGCCTCTTGAGGGGGGCATCGCCCATAGGTGCCGTCAACTCGGCTTCCCCTTGCGGGAGTTCACGCATACGAACAGCGGCTCCTGAGGGCGTCGGGAAGCGGTCGGGAAGCGATGAGAAGTCGTCATCGAGGAGGCGTGGCCGGGAATGCACATGTCCCCGCGCGTGTTCTTCCCTACGAACACGAGGAGGAGCGGTCACAGTGCTTGATCCGCAGGGTTTGTACGCATGGGAGCCGAAGGGCCTCGCCGTGGTCGACATGGCGCTCGCCCAGGAGTCGGCCGGACTGGTCATGCTCTACCACTTCGACGGTTACATCGACGCGGGCGAAACCGGCGATCAGATCGTCGAGCGGCTCACGGACGGCCTTCCCGGGCAGGTGGTGGCGAGATTCGACCACGACCGGCTCGTCGACTACCGCGCCCGCCGCCCGCTGCTCACCTTCCGGCGCGACCGATGGAGCGACTACGAGGTGCCGACGCTCGACGTCCGCCTCCTCCAGGACGCCACCGGCGCGCCCTTCCTGCTGCTCTCCGGGCCCGAGCCCGACGTCGAGTGGGAGCGCTTCGCCGCGGCCGTCCAGCAGATCGTGGAGCGGCTCGGTGTGCGCCTGTCGGTGAACTTCCACGGCATCCCCATGGGCGTCCCGCACACCCGCCCCGTGGGCCTCACGCCGCACGGCAACCGCACCGACCTCGTCCCCGGCCACCGCAGCCCCTTCGACGAGGCGCAGGTCCCCGGCAGCGCAGCCTCGCTGGTCGAGTACCGCCTCCTGGAGGCCGGGCACGACGTGCTCGGCGTGGCCGCGCACGTCCCGCACTACATCGCGCGCTCCGCCTACCCGGACGCGGCCCTCACGGTCCTGGAGGCGATCACCGCCGCGACCGGCCTGGTGCTGCCGAGCGTCGCGCACGGCCTGCGCACCGAGGCGCACCGCACCCAGACAGAGATCGACCGGCAGATCCAGGAGGGCGACGAGGAGCTGGTCGCGCTGGTCCAGGGGCTGGAGCACCAGTACGACGCGGCGGCCGGCGCCCAGGACCGGGGCAACATGCTCGCCGAGCCGATGGACATCCCGTCCGCCGACGAGATCGGCCGCGACTTCGAACGCTTCCTCGCCGAGCGGGAGGGCGACGCGTAACACCAGGGCCATGCCGACGGACCATGCCGAGGTCCGCCGGACAGGGCCTAAGCTGCCGGTCATGCTGAAGGTGGGCCTGACCGGCGGAATCGGCGCCGGCAAGAGTGAAGTCTCGCGGCTGTTGGTCGCGTCCGGTGCCGTCCTGATCGACGCGGACAAGATCGCGCGTGAGGTGGTGGAGCCGGGAACTCCCGGCCTGGCGGCCGTCGTCGAGGCCTTCGGGCCGGAGATCCTGGCCCCGGACGGCTCCCTTGACCGGCCCGCTCTCGGCGCGGTCGTCTTCGCCGACGCCGAGAAGCTGGCCGCCCTGAACTCGATCGTGCACCCCCTGGTGGGCGCCCGCTCCGCCGAGCTCGAGGAGTCCGCGTCCGGCGACGCGGTCGTCGTCCACGACGTGCCCCTGCTCGCCGAGAACGGCCTCGCGCCGCTGTACGACCTCGTGGTCGTCGTCGACGCGAGCCCCGAGACCCAGCTGGACCGCCTGGTACGGCTCCGCGGCATGCGCGAGGAGGACGCCCGCGCGCGGATGGCCGCGCAGGCCACCCGCGCGAAGCGCCTGGAGATCGCGGACATCGTGATCGACAACGACGGCCCGCTGGACGGCCTCGCGGAGCGCGTCGGCGAGGTCTGGGCGGAGCTCGCGCGCAGGGCACGCGCTTAGAGGGTGCGCATGGTCGTGCTCCGTGGGCATAGGCCTGGACGATGCGCGTGGTCGTGCCCCATGGACAAGCGCCTGGACGGTGTGCGTGGTCGTGCTCCTTGCGCATGCGCCTGGACGGTGCGCGTGGTCGTGTCCCACGTGAGGGTTCGGAATAGGTGGGGGCGTGGCGCGCGTTGAGGCGGGTGAGCGAGGGAAGGAGTCCGGTGTGCCCGAAAGCAGTCCAGAGACTCATGTCATCGATTTCCGTGCGGCGGAGCAGCTCCTCGCCGCGCGGGATCCGCGGGGCGCGGTGAAGCTGCTCGACACCGTCATCGCCGCCCACCCCGAGAACACGGCCGCCCGTCTGCTGCGGGCGCGTGCCTTCTTCGCCGCCGCGCAACTGCGCGCCGCCGAGCTGGAGTTCAGCATCGTCCTGGAGCGCGAGCCGGACAACGCCTTCGCGCACTTCGCGCTCGCCCGCACCTATGAGCGCGCCGCCAAGCCCGAACAGGCGCGCCGTCACTTCCGCCTCGCGGCCGCCCTGGACCCGCAGCCGGAGTACCTGGCGGCGGCCCGGTTCGACGGCGAGGACGGGCAGACCGCCGGCTAGCGGGCGCCCGGCGGCTCGTACGGCGGGACGTCCTTGCCCGGCTGGTAGTGCGGGCCCTGGCGCAGGCGGTGGGCGACCCACGCGAGGTCGGCGGCGACCACCACCAGCAGCACCCCGCACGCCGCCGCCCACCCCGCCCGCCCGACGAGCGCGAAGGCGACGGTGCCGAAGGCCGCCCAGACCAGTCCCCATACGCTGAACCAGAAGCGCATGCGCAGCGGACTGCGTGCGGTCAGCGGTTCACTGCCTGTACGCATCATGAGAGGTCATCTCCTTCCTTTCAGGATAAAGAGGGTGGCAACGTGCTGGAAGCGCTCAGGGCCGATGCCCGGCTCGCCGCATGGCTCAGGGAGCTGGAGGACGCCGGGGAGCCGGAGGCCGGGGCGGTGCTGCCGGACGCCGACGAGCTTCCGGAGGTGCTGCTCGACCTCGCCGTGCCGCACGAGGACATCAACGCCCTCGTGGCGCTGCGCGAGCGGCTGTGGGCCGACGCGGAGGCCCGGTGGCTGCTCGACCGCTGCGTGGACGCCGTCGTGCGCGGCATGGGGGCCGTCGGCCGCGGGGGCCGGGCCCCCGTGCTGCCCGAGGCGTGGGGCGAGCTCGGGCGCTGCTTCTTCGTATACGTGTACGTGGCGGCGTTGCCGCACGTGCGCGCGTACCACCGCGGCCGCGGCATCCCCGACGACGTCTCGCGCCGCACCCTCGCCGACCTCGGCCGCCACATGGCGGTGCACCGCAGGGCGTACGGCAACCGCGGCCTCGTCGTACCGGAGTGGCCCGGTCTGCACTTCCGGGGCGAGCTCTACCAGGTGGGCCGACTGCAGTTCCAGCGCGCCGTGCTCGGCGCGCGCATGGGGGGCGCGACGCGTGCGGCCGGGCACGCGGCGGGGCCGGGGGACCCCTGCCTGAACCTCCACATCACCGGCTTCGGAGGGCCGTTGACGCCGACGGCCTGTGAGCGGTCCCTCGCCATGGCGCGGGAGTTCTTCGCGCGGCACTTCCCCGAGGAACGATATGAGACAGCCGTCTGCCACTCCTGGCTGCTCGATCCGCAGCTGAGAAACCGGCTGCCCGCGGACTCGAACATCGTCCGCTTCCAGGAGCGATTCCATCTCGCGGACGGTTACGGGCGAAGGCCGGAGGATGGCGACCCCGTCGCCTTCGTCTTCGGCGCCCGCGACCTTCCCGTGGCCGAGCTGCCCAGGCGGACCAGGGTGGAGAGGGCCGTGGGGGACCATTTGCGGGCGGGCGGCCACTGGTACGGCGGGCATGGCTGGTTCCCGCTGTAGACGGCGGGCCCATGCGGGCGGTGGGAACGGCGCCGGAGCGCGCTTCGTTGGGCGGGGCATGAGCCTGGAGATGCGTGTGGGATACGAGGGGACGGGGCCCGGCGCGATCACGCCGGACGGCTGCGCGGTCGAGCTGTACACGCGCCTGTCCGTCGGGGACGAGCCGGAGATCATCGAGAGCGCTGTCCCGGCCGGGGCGCACATCCTGGAACTGGGCTGCGGCGCGGGCCGGGTGACGCGCCCGCTCCTCGAGCGGGGCTTCCGGGTCACCGCCGTGGACGAGTCCCCGGAGATGCTGGAGAAGGTCGCCGCGCTCGACGGCGGGGTGCGCAGGGTGCGGAGCTCCATCGAGAAGCTCGACCTGGACGAGAAGTTCTCCGTGGTGATGCTCGCGTCGTTCCTCGTGCACAACGGCGACACGGCGGTCCGGCGCGGCATACTGCGGGCCTGCCGGAAGCACGTCACGGACGGCGGCTGCGTACTGATCCAGCGGGAGGGCGCGGACTACCACACGAACCTGCCGAGGGAGCGTGTCGACCCGGCCGGCTATACGGTCCGGATCGTGTCGGCGACGCCGGTCGGCGACGGTGTGAACGAGGTGCGCGCGGAGTACGTCTTCCCCGACGCCACCTGGACCCAGACCTTCCGGGCCCGGCCGCTCACCACGGAGCAGTTCGAGGAGGCCCTCGCGGAAGCGGATCTGAAGGTCGACAAGTACCTCACGGACGACGGGATCTGGGTGCGGGCGGTGCCGGTGGGCTGACGGTGCGGCGGGGGAGGGGCCGAAGCCGCGCCACGTCCTCGGGCAAGTCGGCGTGCGCAGCGATGAGTTCCGCGCGGGCGGCCGGTCTGTATCGGTGACAGCGCAACGGCCCGGGAGCCTGACGGGCCGCACCCACCGAGGAGACCACGATGTCCACCACCGTCCCTTCCGCCCCTGCCGTAGCTTCCGCCGCTCCCGCCACTCCCGTCTCCACCTCTGGCACCCCCGTCCGCCGCCGTGGCGTACGGATCACCCTGCGCGCTCTCCAAGTGCTGCTCGGCGTGTTCTTCGCCGCGGCGAGCGGCGCGCCCAAGCTGATCGCGCACCCGACCGCCGTCGAAGCCTTCGACAAGCTCGGGTGGGGCGCGCCGGGGATGTACACCATCGGGGCGCTGGAACTGCTCGGCGGCATCGCGCTGCTGCTCCCCCTGCTCTCCTCGGTCGCCGCCACGGCGTTCATCGGGCTGATGATCGGCGCGTTCATCGTGACCGTCACCGCGCTCGGCGGTGAGAACGCGGCCACGCCGCTGATCCTGATCCTGCCGCTCGCGTGGATCGCGTGGGCGCGGCGCGCGGAGACCACGAAGCTGATCGCCCGCCTCCGGCGGTGAGACGGGCAGCCGGGCGGACCGGTCGTCCGCCGACCGCCGACCGCCGACCGCGGACCGCGGACCGCGGAAAAGCCTCAGCAACACGCCTTCTGCCAGGGCGTGTTGCTGAGGCTCTTCCGTATCCCGCGAGCCCGCCGGGCCCAGTAGACGCGAGGTCCTAGCCCTCCGCTCCCCGCAGCCGTTCCATCTCGCGGCGGTCCCGCTTCGTGGGGCGGCCGGTGCCCCGGTCGCGGATGCCCGCGGGGGCGACGGCCTCGCGGGGCGGGGGAGGCGGCGAGTTGTCCACGTAACACTCGACCGCGACCGGTGCGCCGACGCGCTTGCGGATGAGGCGCTTCACGATGACCACGCGCTCCCGGCCGCCCGGCTGGCGGACCCGCACCTCGTCGCCCACGTGCACGCCGTGCGCGGCCTTGACGCGGTCGCCGTTGACCCTGACGTGGCCGCCCTTGCACGCCGCGGACCCGGCCGAGCGGGTCTTGGCGAGGCGCACCGACCAGATCCAGCTGTCGACGCGCACCGAGCCCCCGCCCGTCGCGTCCCCGCCCGCCGAGCCCCCGCCCGCCGAGCCTCCGCCAACCGGGCCGGAGCCCGCCGTCCCTTTGCCCACCGGCGCGGTTTCCGGCGCGGCGTCCGACGCGCGGCCCGTTCCGCCATCCCCTGAAGTCTCCGAAGCCATACATCGACCTTAGTCCGGCTTCGGTGCGGCATCCCCGCCTCCCGGCGAGCCGTCCGGAATCCGCCAACCCGGGACGCCGATAATTCGGACCGATCACAACAAACCAGCCTCAATAAACCAACCTCAATAAAACGGTCCGGACATGAGGACATGACACGCGACTCCCAGGAGTGCTGCCCATGACGTCTTTCGAAGCCACCGTCGACGCTCTGATGGACGGGCTCCGCGCCGACCTGGAACGGCTCGCCGCGATCCCCTCGATCGCGTTCCCGGGGTTCCCCGCCGAGCCGGTGGAGGAGGCCCACGACCTGCTCGCCGGACTGTTGCGCGACGCCGGGGTGCCGCACGTCGAGCGGCTCGACCTGCCCGACACCGCACCGGTGATCTACGGCGAGATCCCACCGCCTTCGCCCAACGCGCCGACCGTCCTGCTCTACGGTCACTACGATGTGCAGCCGCCCGGCGACGAGTCCCTCTGGAAGTCCCCGCCCTTCGAGCCGACACCCGTCGAGGGCGGTCTGCGCGCCCGCGGCATCGCCGACGACAAGTCCAACGTCATCGCGCACCTCGGCATGGTGCGGGCGTTCGAGGGGCGGCCGCCGGTCGGGGTGAAGATCGTCATCGAGGGGCAGGAGGAGTACGGCAGCGCCTTCGACGGCTACCCGCCCACCGACCCGGAGCGGTTCGCCTGCGACGCCATGGTCATCGCCGACCTCGGCAACCTGCGCCCCGGCACCCCCACCCTCACCACCGGTCTGCGCGGCGCGGCGGAGGTGACGGTCGAGGTCCGCACCCTCGACGAGCCGCGCCACAGCGGGGAGTTCGGCGGGGCCGCGCCCGACGCGCTGCTCGTCCTGCTCAAGGCCCTCGCCACCCTGCACGACGTCCACGGGGACGTCGCCGTCGAGGGGCTCAGGCGCGAGGAGTGGGCCGGCACGTCGTACACCGAGGAGGAGTTCCGCTCCCTCGCCGGCGTGCGCGACGGGGTGCCGCTCGTCGGCAGCGGCAGCCTGGGCGAGCGGCTGTGGAGCGGGCCCGCGATCACTGTCATCGGCCTGGACGCGCCGAGCGTGGAGCACGCCGCGTCCGCCGTGGTGCCGTACGCCCGGGCCAAGTTGAATCTCCGCTTCCATCCGCGGCAGGACCCGGCGGAGGCGCGGGACAGGCTCGTCGAGCACCTGCGTTCGCTCAGGCCCTTCGGGGTCCCGCTCACCGTCACACCCGGCGACACCGGTCCCGGCTACGAGGCCACCACCGGCGGGCCCGCCTACCGCGCCGCGCTCGACGCGCTGCGGGAGGGCTGGGGACGGGACGCCTCGTACGTGGCGACCGGCGGGTCCATTCCGCTGGTCAACGGGCTCGCGAAGGCGGCACCCGGCGCCGAGGTGCTGCTCTTCGGGGCGCAGGACAGCATGTGCAATCTGCACGCCCCGAACGAGCGCGTCCTCTTCTCGGAGCTGCGCAACACGGTCGTCGCCCTGTGCGCGTTCGTACGGGAGTACGCCGACGGCTTCGAGCGGGCGGACTCCGAGCGGGCGGACTCCGGGCGGGCGGACTCCGAGCGGGCGAATTCCGGTCGGCCGGGTGGCGGTGCCGCGTGAGCACGACCGAGACGCCCGTGGGAAACGGGGGCAGCGGTGCCGGTGAGGGTGGCGGAGACGGCGCGGACAACGGGAGTCCGGCCGAAAACCCCGCGGGAAAGCGCAAGTTCACCTTCCCCAGCGCCCTGACCGTCCTGGCGATCGTCACCGTCGCCGTCTGGCTGCTCGCCTTCCTCATCCCCTCGGGGCAGTACGACCGCAACGGCTCCGGCGCCCCCGTCGAGGGCACCTACCACCGCGTCGACTCCGGACAGTCCTTCGTCGACCGCCTCAACGACCTCTTCCTGTCGCCCGTCAACGGCCTCTACGGCATCCAGGACGAGAAGACCTCGCTGGTCGCGCCCGACAACGCCGGCTCGCTGTACGGCAGTGCGGGGGTGTTCCTGTTCGTGCTCGCCATCGGCGCCTTCATCACCGTCGTCTTCGCGACCGGTGCGCTCGACCGCGGCATCGGGCGGCTCGCCCACCGGCTGCGCGAGCGGGGCGCGCTGCTCATCGCCGGTGTCATGGTCGTCTTCTCGGTGCTCGGCACGGTCGAGGGCTTCGCCGAGGAGACGCTCGGCTTCTACGGCCTGATCGTGCCGCTGATGCTCGCCCTCGGCTACGACCGCATGACCGCCGTCGGTGCGATCATCCTCGGCGCGGGCGTCGGGGTGCTCTGCTCGACCGTGAACCCCTTCGCGACGGGTGTCGCCTCGTCCGCGGCGGACATCTCGCTCGGGGACGGCATCGTGCTGCGCTTCGCCATGTGGATCGTGCTGACGGGCGTCACGGTCGCGTACGTCATCCGGTACGCCAAGCGCGTACGGAGAGACCCGGAGCGCTCCCTGTCCGGGTTCCTGCCCGGCGACCGGGACCGCGAGCAGGCCGCCGAGACCGGTGCGGCGCCCGAGCTGACCCGGCTGCACAAGGCGGTGCTCGTCGCCACGGCGCTGGTCTTCGCCTTCATGATCTTCTCGGTGGTGCCCTGGTCGAGCGCGCTCACAGGCAAGGCCGACGCGAAGCCGTACGGATTCGAACTCGGCTGGTCCTTCCCGCAGTTGGCCGCCCTCTTCCTGTGCGCGGCCGTCCTCGTCGGTCTGGTCGCGCGGATGGGCGAGCAGCAGCTCAGCTCGACGGTCATCCAGGGCGCGGCCGACTTCGTCTCGCCCGCCCTGGTCATCCTGCTCGCCCGCGGCGTCACGACGATCATGAACAACTCGAAGATCACGGACACCGTGCTCCACTCCATCGAGGGGATCGTGAAGGGCACGTCGTCCGGGCTCTTCGCGGTCATCGTCTTCCTCGTGAACCTGCCGCTCGCCTTCCTGATCCCCTCCACCTCCGGCCACGCCACGCTCGCCATGCCGATCCTCGCGCCGCTCGCCGACTTCGCCGGCGTCTCGCGCGCGGTGGTCGTCACAGCCTGGCAGGCGGCCAGCGGCTGGATGAACCTGTGGGTGCCGACCACGGCCGTGACCATCGGCGGTGTGGCGCTCGCGAAGGTCGGCTACGACAAGTACCTGCGGTTCGTGTGGCCGCTCCTCGCCGTCCTGGCGGTGCTCATCTGCGGGTTCGTGGCGCTGGGCGCCGTGCTGACCTGAGCGGGGGCCGGGGCCCCGGACGCGGCACGGACGGAGGCGTACGTACGGTGGAGGGCATGGACGGCCTGAGCGAACTGGACGAGCGGATCACCGGCTGCCGGGCTTGCCCCCGCCTCGTCGCGTGGCGCGAGGAGGTCGCGCGCACCAAGCGCGCCGCCTTCGCCGACTGGGAGTACTGGGGGCGGCCCGTGCCCGGCTTCGGGCCGCCCGACGCCGCGCTCCTGATCGTCGGCCTCGCGCCCGCCGCGCACGGCGCCAACCGCACGGGACGGATGTTCACCGGCGACCGCTCCGGCGAGTTCCTCTACCCGGCGCTGTACGACGTCGGGCTCGCCTCGCGGCCCACCGCCGAGAGCGCCGACGACGGCCTCACCCTCTACGGCACCCGCATCACCTCGCCCGTGCACTGCGCCCCGCCGGACAACAAGCCCACCGTCGGCGAGCGCGACACCTGCCGCTCCTGGCTGGTGAGCGAACTGAACCTGCTCGCCCCGACGCTCAGGTCGGTGGTCGTCCTCGGCGGCTTCGGCTGGCAGGCCGCGCTGCCGGCCTTCGCGGCCACGGGCTGGCAGCTCCCGAAGCCGCGCCCGGCGTTCGGGCACGGGGCGCGGGTGACCCTGGCGGGCGGCCGGGACCGGGAGCCGCTCGACGTCTTCGGCTGCTTCCACGTCAGCCAGCGGAACACGTTCACGGGACGGCTGACGCCCGGGATGCTGCGGGAGGTGCTGAGCGCCGCCGCGTTCGAGGCGGGGCTGCACCCGAACGGCCCAGCTGAGTGAGCCGCGCCCGCCGGTGATTCCTAGCGTGAGGTCGTGGACGAGACTCGCGCAGCCAAGCCGCCCGCCGCCGCTTACCGCAATCTGGCCGTGGCGACGATCGGTTTCACGCTCACCTTCTGGGCCTGGGATCTGGTCGCCCCGCTCGGCAGCGACTTCAAGGACCGCCTCGGGCTCAGCTCCTTCGAGCAGTCCCTGCTGGTCGCCGTGCCCGTGATCGTGGGCTCGCTGGGCCGCGTCCCGGTCGGCGCGCTCACCGACCGCTATGGCGCGCGGCTGATGTTCCCGCTGGTCTCGGCGCTCACGATTGTGCCGGTACTGCTGATCATCCCGGCCAGGAACAGCTACCTCGCGATGCTCGGGGTCGGCTTCCTGCTCGGCCTCGGGGGCACGACGTTCGCCATCGGCATCCCGCTGGTCAACTCCTGGTTCCCGCCCGCCCGCAGGGGCTTCGCGCTCGGCGTCTTCGGGATGGGCATGGGCGGTGTGGCGCTCTCCGGCTACTTCACCCCGCGCATCGCCAAGCACGGCGTGGACCTGCCGTTCGTCGTCGTCGCCTGCGCGCTCGCCGCCTTCGCGGTGCTCGCCTTCTTCCTCATCACCGACCGCCCCGACCGGCCCGTGCCCACCAGCTCCCTCCCCACCCGGCTCGGGCAGGCGGGCCGGCTGCGCGTCACCTGGGAGCTGTCCGCCCTGTACGCGATCGGCTTCGGCGGGATCGTCGCCTTCGGCGTGTACCTGCCCACGTACCTGAAGACCTGGTACGACCTCTCGCCCACCGACGCCGGGACCAAGGCGGCCGGCTTCGCGCTGGTCACCGTCGTCTTCCGGCCCGTCGGCGGCTGGCTCTCCGACCGGATCCACCCGGCGACGGTCACCACGATCGCCCTCGCGGTGGTCGCGCTCTTCGCCGTCGTGCAGGCCTTCGACCCGACGCTGAACCCGACGGGCACCCTCTGCTTCCTGGCCATGGCGGCGGGCCTCGGCACCGCGAGCGGCAGCGTCTTCGCCCTCGTCTCCCAGGTCACCCCGCAGCCGCAGGTCGGCTCCGTCACCGGCATCGTGGGCGCGGTCGGCGGTCTCGGCGGCTTCGTCCCGCCACTGGTCATGGGCGCGATCTACAGCGCGAAGGGTTCGTACTCGATCGGTTTCATGCTCCTCTCCGACCTGGCGCTCGCGGGGTGCGTGTACGCGTACGGGCGTATGCGGAACGCGACGGCGGACTGATCAGGCCACGGCGCGTTCGACGTCGGCCTGTTCGTCAAACCCCTTTGGCAGGCGCGTACTTGACGATCTTGGTACGAGGCGGGAGACCGCCGTACGAGTGATCTTACGGGCGAACCGCCGTGCCCTGGACGGGAACTGGCCCCCGTCATGGCGTGACGACCGCACACTTCCGGGAACGCGCCGGAGACCACCGGCGCCGTCACGTCGCACGACTGGAGCCGCCCGGTGTCTTTACAGCTCTTCCGCCGCGCCCTTCGGAGCCTCGGCCCTCGTCCCCGCCCTCGCCGCACGCTCTCCCGGACCGTTCTTGCCGCCGGCCTCCTCCTGGGCGCGCTGAGCGCGGCGGCGACGGGCGGCGCGGCGGCGGACGACGCGGCGCCCACGGACCCGGCCGCCCCCGCCTTCTGGGTCGACCCGGACAGCGCCGCCGCCCGTCAGGTCGCGCAGTGGCAGCGGGAGGGCCGGACCGCCGACGCCCACCTCATCCAGCGCATCGCCGGGCAGCCGCAAGCCGTCTGGCTGTTCGGGGACGGCTCAGGACCCGTCGTGCGCACCCACGTCGAGGCGGCCGCGAAGGCGGGGCGCACGCCGGTCTTCGTCGCCTACTTCATCCCGCACCGCGACTGCGGCGCGTACTCCTCGGGCGGCGCGCGCGACGCCGCCGACTACCGCCGCTGGATCGAGGAGTTGGCCTCGGAGTTCGGTACCGGGGAGGCGTACGTGATCGTGGAACCGGACGCCGTCGCCCAGCTGGTGGCGGGCTGTCCGAGCGCGGACGCCACCGAGCGGTACGCGCTGCTCGCCCACGCGGTCCAGCGCCTCAAGCGCAATCCGCACACCAAGGTGTACCTCGACGCGGGCAACGCCGGCTGGATCCCCGACGAGCGCCGGCTGGTCGACCCGCTGCGCCGCGCCGGCATCGCCGAAGCCGACGGCTTCGCCCTGAACGTCTCCAACCACCATACGGACGAGGTGAGTTCCGCCTACGGACACCGGCTCGCCAAGGCGCTGGGCGGCGACAAACACTTCGTCGTCGACAGCAGCCGCAACGGCAACGGCCCCTACGCGGGCGACCAGCCCTGGTGCAACCCACCGGGCCGCGCCCTGGGCCGCCCACCCACGTCCAAAACCGGTGACCCCACCCTCGACGCCTACCTGTGGATCAAACGCCCCGGCGAATCCGACGGCACGTGTCGCGGGGGGCCGAAGGCGGGTCAGTGGTGGCCGGAATACGCGTTGGACCTCGCGCGTCGGACGCGGGTCCAGGAAGCCCAGGGCTCTCAACAGGAAGCCCAGGGCTCTCAAGTCGCTTGGGGGAGACCGCCGTCCGGCCCGGACGGGCCGGGGACGACCGCGGTGGCCGTGATCTCCACGAGCCGGCCGGGGTAGCCGAGGCAGGCCGCGTCGAGCAGTGTCGAGGTGTGCGGGCCCGCGTGCAGGTCCGAGGCCCGGTCCGGTGGGGTCATGCGGTGAGCGTGCGGGATCGGGGCCGCGTACGCATCCCTATTGCGCGGCGGTGCGCGGTCCGGGGCCGTCTCAGCGCACCGCCGTCGGGGAACTTGCGCCCCGTATCCGCAAGGTGGGGCGTGCCGAGCCGTTGGCCGGGGTGGACCAGATGTTCTGTCTGCGGCCTGACTTGCCCGGGAGGGCGTACGCGAGGGTGTCGTCGTCCAGCCAGGCGGCCTGGTCGTCGACGCTGTGCTGTTCGGCGACGGGGTGCTCGCGCATCGTGCGGAGGTCGAGGACGTACAGCCGCCAGGGGTCCCGAGTTCCCTTCCGTACCCGCTTCTTGAAGGCGATGCGGGTGTTGTCGGGGGAGAGGGAGGGGCACTCGACGTTCGAGCGCAGGGCGGTCGCCGCCCACTTCTTCATGTCGCCGCGCACGAGGTACGTCTTGCCCTTGGTCGAGACGGTCGCGTAGAAGCGGTTGTCGTCCTTCGCGAAGGTCACGCCCCAGTAGTTGACGTCGGGGGAGTGGTGGCGGCGGCCGTCGATGGTGAGGGGGATCTCCTCCATGTTCTTGATCAGGTAGCCGGTGCGGGTGTCCAGGATCGAGGTGCGGGTGGAGAAGGACGAGCCCGCGTAGGAGTCGCCGGTGGCGAACATCGTCCAGGACAGCATCCGGCCCGACGCCGAGACGCGCGCCCGGTTGGGGATCCCGGTGAGCGCGATGCGGCGCTTCTCGCGGAGCCTGCCGTCCAGGACGACGGCGTACGACTTCGGCGGGATCCCCGCGCGGCGCTGCAGGCACAGGCCGGTGTCCGCGGCGGCGTAGAACCGCTCGCAGGAGGGGCCGCCGGCGGTGCGGGCGGCCGTGCGGGACGGCTCGCGGGACGCCGCGGCAGTGAGGGGCAGGCGGGCGACCCGGCCCGAGCCGCCCTCCGTGCTGCGGAAGTAGAGGTGCCCCCGATCGAGGCCGAACTCCGAGGTGGCGTCGGCCGATTCGGCGCGCTGCGCGGCGTGCAGGGTGTACGTGACGGCGACGCCCGCGAGGACGGCGGCGGCCGCGGAGACCGCCACGATCCGGGAGCGGAGGGAGCGGAGGGAGGAGGCGAGGGGGCTGCGGGTTTCGGGGGGCGGGGTCATGGGCGCCTTTCGGAGGGCGGAAGCAGGACGGCCGCGCCGGCGAGCGCCACGGTCAGCGCGAGCACCGCGCAGGTCAGCGCGGTCCCGACGCCCCACAGCGTCCAGGCCGCCCCGAACCCCGCGGCGGCGAGGAGCCGGGCCAGCGCCTGGCCGGTCTGCAGGACCGCCATGCCGCTGGCCCGCCGTCTCTCGGTGACGACCGGGGCGACGAGGGCCATCAGGACGCCGTCGGTGGCTGCGTAGAAGATGCCGAGCAGGAGCAGTACGCCGATGAGCAGGGGCCAGCCATCGGTGGGGGAGAGCAGGAGGAGGTAGCCGCCGAGGAGTGCCACGTGCCCGGCGAGGAACGGCACGCGCCGTCCGGCGCGGTCGGCGAGCCGTCCCGCCGGAACCGCGAGCAGCAGGTAGACGGCGGCGGAGCCCAGCGGAAGCAGCGGGAACCAAGAGATGGCGAAGTCGAGCCGTCGCTGGAGCAGGAGGTAGAGGAAGGAGTCGCCGATGGTGGCTGCGCCGAGCAGCGCGGCCGCGACCAGGACGCGCCGGAAGGCGAGGATCCGGAGGAGTCCGAGCGCCCTGCCTGTGTCTGTGCCTGTGCCTGTGCCTGGGGCAGTGGCAGTGCCTGTGCCTGGGGCAGTGGCAGTGGCTGTGTCTTTGCCCGTGCCCGTGCCCGTGCCTGCGGCGGGTGCCGAGCGCGGTCCTGGCAGGGGCGCGGGGCCACCCAGGTGACCCGGCACGAACGCGACCAGGATCAGCACCCCGAGCAGCCCGAAGCAGAAGCTGACCACGAACACGGCGTCGTACGCGTCCGCGGTCGCCCACAGCAGCGCGAACGCGGCGAGCGGCCCGAGCAGCGCGCCCGTCGTGTCCATCGCGCGGTGCACACCGAAGGCGCGGCCCAGCGCGTCGGGCGGGCTGCTCAGCGAGATGAGCGCGTCGCGCGGCGCGGTGCGCACGCCCTTGCCGATGCGGTCGGCGGCGAGCGCCGCGCCGATCCCGGCGGTGGCGCCGCCCGCGAGGAGCAGTCCGAGCCGGGACAGCGCGGAGAGGGCGTAGCCGCCGCCCGCGACCAGTTTGTGCCGCCCGCCGCGGTCGGCGGCATACCCGCCGGCCAGCCGCACCAGCGCCGTGACGCCGTTGTAGAGACCGTCGAGGAAGCCGAACTGCAGCGGGGAAAGCCCGAGTTGGAGGACGAAGTAGAGCGGCAGGACGGCGGTGACCATCTCGGAGGAGATGTCCGTGACCAGGCTGACCGCGCCCAGCGCGAGGACGGGTCCCGCGACGCGGCCGCGCCGGGCCCCGGACCGCTCCGGGGTCCCGGTGGCCGCGTCGCCCTTGGTGGCCGCGCCGGTGGAGGCGAGGTACATCGCAGGGCTCCCGCCGGGCTCAGTGACAGGAGTAGGACGGGCTGGTGTCCTTCGTCGAACCGTCCGTGGCGAGGAGGTTCCACGAGAAGCCGGTGTCGGTGAAGTTCAGCTTGACCACGCCGAAGGTGTTGGTGATCCGCTTCTGGCTGTTGGGCTGGACGTCCTCGATCTTGTACGGGTTGGCGCCGCCCATGCCGCCGAGCAGTTCGACGAGGCCGTTGGCGTCGGCCTTGCCGTCCGCGTTCTGCGGGGCGAAGCGCTCGTAGTGGTGGTCGTGGCCGTTGAGGACCAGCTCGGCCTTGTTGTCGTAGAGCAGCTTCCAGACCGGGCGGCTCACCGGGTCGTTGCCGTGCTCGCCGGAGGAGAAGAGGGGGTGGTGCCAGTACGCGGCGACGCACTTCTTGGAGTTGGCGGCGAGGTCGTCCTTGAGCCAGTCGATCTGCGTGTCGTCGTCGAAGCTGTTGGAGTCGAGCGCGATGAAGTGCCAGTTGCCCTGGTCGTAGCTGTAGTAGCTCTCGCCGTCGGGGTAGGCGACGGACCCGAAGTAGGACTTGTAGCCGGCGAGGGACCCGGCCGGGTCGTACGTCTCGTGGTTGCCCGCGACGGGGTGCGTCTTGCTCTTGAAGGCGCCCCACGTCTTGTCGTAGTACCTCTGGAAGTCCTTCAGGCGGGCGTCGTCGTACTGGTTGTCGCCCATGGTCATCACGAAGGACGGGTTGATCTGTTTGACCAGGGCCGCGGTCTTGGGGTGCTTGCAGCTGCTGCTGCTCGCGGTGCACTGCTCGGCGATGTCGCCCGCGGCGACGGCGGTGAAGCCGGCCCGGGGCGCGGCGGGGGAGGCGTCGGCCTCGTCGGCCGGTGACCAGAGCAGCACGCCCCCGACGAGGGCGAGCGCGGCGCCCGCTGCGACGGGGACGCCGATGCGGGCCTTGGTGGCCTTGGTGGTCTTACTGGCTTTGGTGGTGCGGGAGTTCATGGCGCGTGGGGTGGGCGACATGTCCGTCTCCTCGGTTGGCGTGGGGGTGCCGGGCCGTCTGGGGGAATCCTGGCGATGCGGCATGTGCGCGTCAATAACGTGGGGTGAATTATTGTTAGGAAACTTTCCTTCCAGTGTTCACGCGGTGGGTACGGGGGTGCGGTTGCCGTGGCGGCGGCGACTGCGCGATATCCCGACCGCGCGATATCCACTGCGGGTGCGGTGGGCGGCCGCGGGGGGATGCGGTGGCAGCCGCGGGGGAGGCAGCGGGTGCGCCGGTGTTGTCAGTGGTCTCGCCTAGGGTGGCGAGCGCGGGGACAGGTGACGTGAGCTGGGGCTGAGTGAGGCGGCGGTGGCGGTGACGACGGAGACGGGCGCGCGGGCGGCGGGCGGGACGGAGGCAGGTGACGCCTTCCTCGTACGCTCCTGCGCTGCCGTGTTCCTCCCCGCCGATCCACCCCGCCAGGGCAGGCTGGCCTTCTGGCGGCCGGACGGCGGCGACCTCCCGGAGCCTGCCGGGCCCGACGGCGTGCGCGGCGACCTCGTCGTCGCCCGCAAGCACGGCGAGGGCGCCCGCGGCCGCCCGGTCCCCGCACTGTTCCTGCCGGTCGCCGATGCCGTGCGGCTGCTGCTGCGCACCGACCGCCCACACCCCGCCACGGCCTGCTGGAGCGTGGCCGCCCGGCACGCGCTGCACCTCGCGGCGCGGGGCAGCCTGCTGCCCGGCCTGACCACCGGGGACCTGGACGCGTGGCGGGCGGGACCGTTGGACGAGGCCGACGTGGCCCACCTGCGGGCCATCGCCGCCGCGCTGCCCGCCGAGGCGCACGCCGTACCGCTGCCCGGCCCCGGGCCGCTGCGCCTGCCGCAGCCGTTCGCCCTGGTCAGAGCCTTCGTCGACGCGGTGGTCGACGCCCTGCCACGTACCCCGGCCGCCGTGCACGCGGTCGGCGCCCCCTTCGCCGCGCGCGAGCCGCAGCGGCTGCCGGGGGCGCGGGAGTGGGCGGCCGAGGTCGCGGCCGGGATGGATGCCGGGGTGCGGGTGTCCCTGCGGCTCGACCTGCGGGCGCACGAGGTGTTCGACGGCGGCGAGAGGGACGCAGGCGAGGGGTTCGGCGACTCACGCTCCGACTCAGGCTCAGGCTCCGACACCGGCTCGGCGGGCAGCGGGGAATGCTCCGCCGACTCCGACTCCGACTCAGGCTCCGGCTCCGCGGGCAGCGGGGAAGGCTCCGCCGAGGTCGTCCCCCGTTCCGCCCTGGCCAGCCCCGCAGCCGCCGTCGTCCAGGTGCACAGCCTCGCCGACCCCGCCCTAGTGACGGACGTGCCCGGCCTCTGGGCGGGCACCGACCACTTCGGGCCGCGCGCCCGCGTCGACACGCTGCTCGCGCTGCGCCGCGCCGCCCGCGTCTGGCCCCCGCTCGGCAGGCTCCTGCAGCGGCCGCGCCCCGACGTGCTGCCGCTGAGCGAGGAGGAGTTGTACGACCTGCTCGGCGCCGCGGCAGGCCGGCTCGCCGCGGCCGGAGTCGCCGTCCACTGGCCGAGGGAGCTCACCCGAGGCCTCACCGCCACCGCCGTCGTCCGCCCGGCCCCCGGCACCGCGGCCGACAACTTCGACTTCTTCAAGACCGAGCAACTCCTGGAGTTCCGCTGGCAGGTGGCGTTCGGCGACCAGGACGCGCCGCTGACCGACGCGGAGCTCGACGTGCTCGCGGAGGCGCACCGTCCGGTCGTCCGCCTCCGGGACCAGTGGGTCCTGGTCGACCCCGAGCTCGTCCGCAAGGCGCGCAAGCGGGACCTCGGTCTGCTCGACCCGGTGGACGCCCTGTCGGTCGCGCTCACCGGCGCGGCGGAGGTCGACGGCGAGCGGGTGCCCGCCGTCCCCGTCGGCGCCCTGGCCCGGCTGCGCGAGCGCGTGACGGGCGACCTCGACATGGTCGCCCAGCCACCCGGCCTGCACGCCACCCTGCGCGACTACCAACTCAGGGGCCTGGCCTGGCTGGACCGCATGACCTCGCTGGGCCTCGGCGGCTGCCTCGCCGACGACATGGGCCTCGGCAAGACGATCACGCTCATCGCCCTGCACCTCCACCGGGCGCACCCCGCCCCGACGCTCGTGGTCTGCCCCGCCTCGCTCCTCGGCAACTGGCAGCGGGAGATCGAGCGGTTCGCCCCCGGCGTGCCGGTGCGCCGCTTCCACGGGGCGGGCCGCACCCTCGCGGGCCTGGACGACGAGGGCGGCTTCGTCCTCACCACCTACGGCACGATGCGGACCAGCGCGCCCGAACTGGCCGCCCAGCAGTGGGGACTGGTCGTCGCGGACGAGGCCCAGCACGTCAAGAACCCGCACGCGGCGACGGCGAAGGCCCTGCGCACGATCCCGTCCCCGGCACGCGTCGCGCTCACCGGCACCCCCGTGGAGAACAACCTCTCCGAGCTGTGGGCCCTGCTCGACTGGACGACCCCGGGCCTGCTCGGCCCCCTGAAGGCGTTCCGCGCCCGCCACGCGCGCCTGGTGGAGGGCGGCGAGACGGCCGAGAACGACGAGGCCCTCGACCGGCTGGCCAGACTGGTCCGCCCCTTCCTGCTGCGCCGCAGGAAGTCGGACCCGGGAATCGCCCCCGAACTCCCGCCGAAGACGGAGACGGACCACCCCGTCACGCTCACCCGCGAACAGACCTCCCTCTACGAGGCCGTGGTGCGCGAGACGCTGGCCCGCATCGAGGCGTCGGACGGCATGGCCCGCCGCGGCCTGGTCATGAAGCTGCTGATGGCGCTGAAGCAGATCTGCAACCACCCGGCGCAGTACCTGAAGGACGGCGCCCTGACGACGCGGGCGGGCCGCCCCCGCTCGGGCAAGCTGGAACTGCTCGACGAGCTCCTCGACACGATCCTCGCGGAGTCGGAGAGCGCGGGCGCGGTCCTGGTCTTCACGCAGTACGTGGAGATGGCCCGCCTCCTGGAGGAGCACCTGTCGTCCAGGGGCATCCGGACCCAGCTCCTGCACGGCGGCACGCCGGTCCCGCGGCGCGAGGAGATGGTGGACCGCTTCCAGTCGGGCGAGATCCCGGTCTTCCTCCTCTCCTTGAAGGCGGCGGGCACGGGCCTGAACCTGACCCGCGCGGGCCACGTGATCCACTACGACCGCTGGTGGAACCCGGCGGTCGAGGAGCAGGCCACCGACCGCGCGTACCGCATCGGCCAGACGCAGCCGGTGCAGGTCCACCGGCTGGTCACCGAGGGCACCGTCGAGGACCGCATCGCCGAACTCCTCGCCGCGAAGCAGGCGTTGGCCGACGCGGTGCTCGGCGAGGGCGGCGAGTCGGCGTTCACGGAACTGTCGGACGCGGAACTGGCCGACCTGGTGGCGCTGAGGAGGACGGCATGAAGCCTCGGGGTGCTGAGGAGGAGGATGGCGTGAAGGCGCGGGGCGGGGCGACGCGAAGCGACGGGTCGGGCAGGGCCTCTCGGGGTGGTGGACCGGGTGGCGGGTCCCGTCAGGGCGGCGGCGCGGGCGGCGGACCCAGGCGGGGCGGCGGTCTGGGCTGGGCCAGTGGCATGAGCGAGACGAGCCGCATGGGCAGCGGCCGCGTCTTCCCCGCACTGCCGGCCTGCCCCGACCCCCACACCCCCTTCGCCACCTCCTGGTGGGGCAACGCCTGGACCGACGCGCTGGAGGAGAGCGCCCTCGACCAGGCCCGCCTGGCCCGCGGCCGTACGTACGCGCGCGAGGGCGCGGTCGACACGATCACCGTCGCGCCGGGCCGCATCGTCGCGTACGTGCACGGCAGCCGCCCCCGCCCCTACCGCGCGGAGATCCGCCTGCGGACGATGCTCCCCGAACACTGGGACCGCTTCCTGGACGCGGTGGCCACCGACCCCGCGCACATCGCGGCGCTGCTCGACAAGGAGATGCCGCACGCCTTGGCCGACGCGGCGACCCGGGCGGACGTCCCGCTCCTGCCCGGCGCACGCGAACTGGCTCCCTCCTGCACCTGCCCGGACCGCGGCCACCCCTGCAAGCACGCGGCCGCGCTGGCCTACCAGACGGCCCGCCTCCTGGACGCCGACCCCTTCGTGCTCCTGCTGCTGCGGGGCGGGGAGGAACAGGACCTGCTGGACGAGCTGGCGCGCAGGAACGCGCAGAAGTCGGCGGTGGAGGCGGCGGAGGCCGCGGCGGACGAACACCGGGCGGCCCGGTGGCAGTCGTCGTCCGGTGAGACTCCGCCCCCGCACGGCTCCGGGCAACCGGGCGGCTCCGGCCAACCACACGGCTCCGTGCTTCCGGACGGCACCGTGCCGCCGGACGACTCCACCTCTCCGGATGACTCCACGTCTTCGGACAGCCTCACGCCTCCGGCCAGCCCCACCCGTCCGGACAACTCCACCTCTCTCTCCAGCCCCACCCCTCCCCCCAGCCCCGCGCCCCAGGACGGCCCCGTCCTCCCCGGTGTCCTGGCCCGCGAGGCCCTGGCCACGGAGTACCGCTCCCCGCTCCCCGCCCCGCTGTCTCCGCCACCCCACCCGGGCGAGCCGCCGGTCCTCCCGTCCGTCCCCGGCGCCCCGGACCCGACCGCCCTGGAATTCCTGGTCACGGACGCGGCAGCGCGTGCACACGCCTACCTCACCAGCGGCACGGATCCCTTCACCGCCACGTCGCCCTGGCACGACGCGGTCCGCCTCGCGGCCTCGCACCCCGGCCTCACGGGCCGTCGCACGTTCAGCCGCCAATTCGCCGAACTGGCCAGGTCGGTGGGGAGCACCCCGGCGGACCTCTCCCGGGCGGCCGCGGCCTGGCGCCAGGGCGGCGAGGAGGGCCTGACGGTCCTGGAATCGCCCTGGGACCCCCCGGCGGGCCCGTTCGACCGGGCCAGGGGAGCCCTGGTCGCGGCGGACCTGCCCCGCATGACGATCGACCGCAACCACCTCACGAACGCGGAGGGAACGCTCCAGCTCCGCTACGGCAGAGACGGCCGCTGGTACCCGTACCTGAGCGAGCCGGGCGGCGGCGACTGGTGGCCCGAGGGGGAGGCGGACGGGGATCCGGTGGGGGCGTTGACGGGCATGACGGAGGCATAGCGGACGCGCGGCAACCCCGATCTCCAGAGGTTCAGCTCGCAGGCTCCGTGGGCCGACTGCCGGTGGGTTGTCGGTGGGCCGCGCTACGGTGAAGGCCTTGTACGCGGGGATACGCGGAGAAAGGGAGGCCTGTGGACGCGGAGTTGACGGCACTCGCGGCGGCGGGGGCGACGGCGCTCGTGCAGCAGATGGTGACCGACGGGTGGACGCAGGCGCGGGGTCGGATCGCCGGGTTCTTCTCGCGCGGCCGGGGCGGTGCGGAGGACGTCCTCGCCGGTGAGCTGGAGGAGGCACGTGCCGAGCTCGTCGCCGCGCGCGACGCCGGGGACGAGGACACCGCGGACGAGGTGCGGACGGAGTGGCGTTCACGGCTTCGGCGCAGGCTCGCGGCGGACCCGGCGGCCGCTGCCGAACTGCGCGCCCTGCTGGACGAGTTGGCCCCCGGGTCAGCCTCGGACGCGCAGCCGGGCAGTGTCACGTACAACAACACGATCAACGGCGGCACGTATCACGCCACGGTGATCCAGGCCGGGACCGTGCACAACGGCACCGACCGGTAGGGGCCGGGGCGGCAGTACGGCCGGGTGGCGACCGGGTTCCCGGCCGCCACCCGCCCAGGTCCGGAACCGGGGTTCAGAAGTCGACCCGCGTCCGCTCGTCGAGCCGCGCCACCGAGTCCTGCGCGAACGCCTTCTCGTAGTCGCTGCGGATCTCTTCGATCTGGACGTCCCGCCGGCGCGCCTCGTCCGTCGGATACAGCAGGATCAGTTCGTACGAACGCTCGCGCTCGATCTTGCCGTTGGAGTCGCGCCACTGCCCGCGCCCGTCCTGGACGGTCAGCCCGTCGGGGAAGCTCGGCGTGACCTCTTTGTCGATGAAGCGCATGAACTGCTTGTCGGTCACGGCGGGTCCGCCGTCGGGCCGTTCGGTGCCGAAGAAGAGCCGGGTCTCGTTGAAGGGCTTGCCGCGGGCGACCGTCGAGGTGGCGGGCGCCGGTCGCGACTCGTCGTCCAGCGAGGCGTACGCGGCAGGAGCCCCCGCGGCCAGCACGGCGGTGACGGCACCGGCCACGGCGAGTCGGGTGCGGGAGGCGCGGGTCCTGGAAAAGCGGGTCCTGGAAACGCGGGGCCTGGAGATGCGGGGAAGCGTGCGGGGCACGGGCGGATCCCTTTCTGTCAGGGCTGCTTGTTCTGCCGGTTCTGCATGTCCGTAGATCCCTAATAGATCCCTAACGGCAGCACGACGAGACTGACACGCACGCCTCCTCCGCGAGGGGCACCCGCACCGCGGCGACCGGATGTCGTCGCGTTCCGGTCAGCCCAACCGGTACGCCGCAAGGTCCCGCCAGGCGCCTCCCGGCCCGTCCGTCACGATCAGATGGACGGTGTCCACGTGGCTGGTGAGCGGCAGGTGCGGGGCGAGTTCCGACTCCAGGGCGTCGTAGGCCTGACGGTGGGTCTCGGGGCCCTCGTGGTTCGCGAGGGTGAGGTGGGGCGCCAGGGGCGGGTCGAAGATGCCTCGGTAGGGGACGGCTTCGGGCCAGCGGCGCGTGAGGGACTCGGTGAGGGCGCGTACGGGGGCGTCTGGGGTCGGTGGGAGATAGAGGACACCCGGGTAGCGGCGGAATTCCGTGAACGTCAGCGTGAACGGGGCCCGGGCGGCGAAGAGGTTCCTCAGGTCCGCGTGGGCGGACGAGGTGAGACGGGACGCGTTGAGGAAGGGGTAGAGCACCGTCACGTGGGCCGGGAAGCCCGCCCTCACCAGGGAGTTCGCCTCGGGGATACGGATGGTCAGGGCCGTGTCGCCCGGGCGGTCCGGCCAGCCGTCGCCCGCCGCGTCGTCGTCCGCTGCGGACGTCATGGCCTCCGCCGCGGATGCCATGGCCTCCGCCGGGGGTGCTGTCACTTCTCGTGTTCCGGTGCTCATGGCGTCACGCGTCGGGCGCGGCCCGGTCCTCGCGTCGCAGGCGTGCCGAGAGGTGATGCTGCAGGGGCCGGCCCACCGCCGCCAGGTCGTGCGTGAACGTGAGCGTGCCGTCGTCGGTCAGGGTGTAGCGGCGACGGGTGGCGGTGACCTCCTTCGCGGTGGGGGTGAGCGCCACCTCGTGGGTGGAGAGATCGACCGTGCCGTCGGCCGCGTGCCCGACCGAGATCTCCGCGATGCCGGTGGGCTGGGTGACCAGCGCTTCCACCCGGCCCTCCGGCTGCAACCGCCACCAGCCGCTCTCCCGCGCCGCGGGGCGAAGGGGCGCGCCGTCGGCGTCGAGCAGCCAGGCCCGGGCCTCGTAGCGGAGGAAGGGGCGGCCGTCGTGGCTGAAGGTGACTTCCTGGGCGTAGGTGAAGTCGGCGGGGAGCGTCGGGTATTCGCCCTGGCCCCGGCCGTGCCAGGTGCCCAGGAGGCCGAGCACCGGCGAGAGCAGCGCGTGCGGCGCGGGGGCCGCGTGCGGGTGGTGGCTGTCGGGGTACGGGAGCTGGTGCTCCGGCGTGAGGTCGAACACGGGGTGGGCTCCTGGGGTCGGGGCGAGTCGGGGGGGGGCGGGTCTGGGGCGGGGTGCGGCGGTGCGCGGTGGTGCCGTGCGGTGTGCGGTGCCGGGAGGAAGCTTAGGGCGCCGCCCGGAGGCCCGGACGGCACAGGCACCCCGGCCCCCCCTCGTAAGACGCCCGGCCCCCCCTCGCAAGAGGCCCCGCCCCCTCTCGCAAGACACCCCCGTAAGGCACCCCGTAAGACGCCGTCTTCCCCAGCGTCACCCGATTCCCTTACGTTTCCCGGGACTTGTTCAGAGCATGACGAGAAGGCGGTGGGCCTGATGGGGCGCAAGGGCGTGCGGAGTCTGCTGGTGGGGGCGCTCGTCTGCTGGGGCGCACTCGGCGGGGCCGGAGCCGGAGCGGAGGCCTCGGCGGACCCCGGCGGCGCGGCCGGTCCCGCGCCCGGATCCGCGCCCGGATCCGCCTATTCCGCCACGACCGGCGTCGGCGTCCACAACGCCTACGAGAAGGCGAAGTACCCGTACTTCGCCGACGCCCTCGACTCCGGCGCCGGCATGCTCGAACTCGACGTGTGGACCAATGCGTTCGGCAGTGGATGGCGGGTGTCCCACAGCAACCCCGTCGGGAACGACAACAACTGCGAGAACGCCCAGAGCCCGGCCGAGCTGCGCACCAAGCCGCGCGACCAGAGCCTCGCCGGGTGCCTGAAGGACATGCGCAGCTGGCACGACGCCCACCCCGGGCACCGGCCGATCCTGGTGAAGGTCGAGTTGAAGGACGGGTTCCAGGGCCGGCGCGGGCGCGGGCCCGCCGACCTCGACGCGCTCCTCACCGGCGCGCTCGGCGACGCCGTCTACCGCCCCGGTCGGCTCGCCGCAGGACACGCCGGGCTCGACGACGCCGTACGGGAGAAGGGCTGGCCCGCACGCGCCGAGCTCGCGGGGAAGTTCGTGGTCGAGCTGATCCCCGGCACCGTCGAGCAGGGCAACCCCGCCGACACCCTCTGGACGGACCGCGAGTACGCCACCCACCTGCGCGATCTCGCCGCCGCGGGCCGGCTCGGCGAGGCCGCCGCCTTCCCCGCCGTGCTCGGGGCGGAGGCCGGTGACCCGCGCGAGCGGTACGCGGACGCGTCGATCCGGCCGTGGTTCGTGCTGTTCGACGGGGACGCCTCCGCGTACGCGGGCGGTGGCATCGACACCCGGTGGTACGCCGACCGGCGCTACCTCGTCGTCATGACCGACGCCCACAGCGTCGCCCCCGCCATCGACGGGACGCGACCGACCGAGGCCCAGGCCCGGGAGCGGGTCGCGCTGCTCGCGGGCAAGCACGCCAGCATCGTGTCCGCCGACTGGTACCCGCTGCCCGGCGTCCTGTCCACCGTGCTCCCGCGCGGCTGACGCCGCCCGCGCCCGCCCGGCCGGGGATATGACACAGGCTCTCAGGGCTGGATCCGGATCCACACCGGCGCGTGGTCCGACCCCGCCGCGTCCCGCCGTACCGCCGGGTCCTCGTCCGCCACGGACGGCAGCGCGGCCGCCGCGGCGCCCGGCGCGCCCGTGCCCGCCGTCCGCACCTGGTCCAGGAGGCCCCGGCTCACCAGGACGTGGTCGATGAGTTCGCGGCGGCCGGCGTGGATGCGGGAGAAGCGCTCTTCGGGTGGGATCAGCGGGGCCACGTCCCACAGCCGTGCCGCGTCGCCCTTGTCCGGGCGGTCGAAGCCGGGCGTGCCGATCTCGGAGCCGGGCGGGCCGAGCAGGATCTGCGTGGTCGCCGCGCCGACCTCGTCGTTGAGGTCCCCGAGCACCGCGACCCGGTGCTCGCGGCCGTCGCCCCACAGCAGCCGGTCGGCGAGCGCGCGCACCGCGGTCGCCTCGGCCGCGCGGCGGTAGAGGGCGTACGCGCCGTACCGCGCCCGCTCGCCCTCGTCGAGCGGCTTGAAGCGGCCGCCGGGGTAGGACAGGAGCTTGGACTTGAGGTGGCAGACGACCACGTCGAAGAAGAACGCCCGCGTCGACACCGTCACCGCGAGGATCCCGCGCCCCGTCCGCGCGGTCGTGCGGCCGGTGTCGTCGGTCTGGACCGGGTGCAGCGGTTCGGGGAAGCCGTCCTCGTCGGTGACGACGGAGACCGGCAGGCTGGTGAGGAAGCCGACCCGGATGCCGCGGTCGTCCGCGTGCCGCGAGAGCGTGACGTGCCAGCTGCCCTCCAGCAGGCCCGCCAGGTCCTCCAGGGCGGCCGGGTCGCCGACCTCCTGCACGCCCAGGACGCTCGGCCGCAGCTCATTGACCGTCGCCGCGAGCGAGGCCAGTTTCGCCTCGTACGCGGACTTGTCCCTGGGGCCGAACTTTCCGCCGGGCCGGTAGAGGTTCTCCAGGTTCCACGTGCCGATGATCATGACCGACTCCCTCGTCCCGATCCCGTATCCCGATCCCGTGTCCCGATCGCGTGCCCTGCTCCTGTGCCCCGATCCCCGGTAGGCCCCGTCCACTCGGCGGGTGAGGTCAGCGTGCCCGCAGAACCGGCCCCGCGACAGGGCCGCCGGATGCGCACTCGCACTACCTTGAAGAGATGACGCCGCCTCCCGCGCCCGGCCCCACCGGACTCATCACCCACGGCCCCGCCGACCTCGTCGTGACCGGCTGCACGGCACTGACCCACGATGCGCGAGGGGAGATCGTCTTCGTCGACGACGCCACGGTCGTCGTACGCGACGGCGTCATCGCCTCGGTCACGGCGGGCGGCACCGGCGACCACATCCCCGCGGCCGCCGAGCGCATCGACGGCCGCGGCACGGTCGCGCTCCCCGGGCTCGTCAACTGCCATACGCACACCCCGATGGTGGCCCTGCGCGGCCTCGCCGAGGACCTGCCGGCCCATGCGTGGTTCAACGACTGGATCTGGCCCGTCGAGTCCAACCTGACCGGGCGCGTCGTCGGGCTCGGCGCGCGGCTCGCCTGCGCCGAGATGATCCGCGGGGGCGTCACGACCTTCGCCGACCACTACTTCGCCATGGACGAGGTGGCCGCGGCCGCCCGGCAGAGCGGCCTGCGCGCCGTCCTCGGCCAGGCCTACTTCAGCTCGCAGGGGCCCGAGGGGCGGGCCGCCTCCCTCGACTTCGCGCTCCGGCAGCGGGGCGCCGCCGACGGCCGCATCACCACCTGCCTCGCCCCGCACGCCCCGTACACCGTCGACGGGGCAGACCTGGCCGCGACCGCGGAACTGGCCATGGAACACGGCCTGTTGGTGCACATCCACGCCGCGGAGAACCGCGAGCAGACCGACAACAGCCTGGCCCGCCACGGCCGTACCCCCATCGAGATCCTGGAGCGCGCGGGACTCCTCGACACCGACGTGCTTCTCGCCCACGCCACCGGCCTCGACACCGACCGCGACCTGCCTGTCCTGCGCCGCGCCCGCGGACGCGTCGCCGTCGCCTCCGCGCCCCGCGGCTATCTGAAGTTCGGCTGGGACACCACGCCCGTACGGGCGCTGCGCGAGGCCGGCGTCCCGGTCGGCCTGGCGACCGACGGCGCCGCGTCCAACAACACCCTCGACGTGTGGGAGTCCATGACGCTCACCGCGCTCGTCCAGAAGTACGTGGAGCGCGACCCCACGTGGCTGACCGCCCGCCAGGCCCTGGACCACGCCACCCTGCAGAGCGCGCGGGCCGTCGGGCTCGGGGACGAGATCGGCAGTCTCGCCCCGGGCCGGCGGGCCGACCTGGTCCTCGTCGACGTGACGGGCCCGCACACCCAGCCCGTGCACGACCTCGCCGCCACACTCGTGCACAGCGCGCGCTCCGCCGACGTGCGCACCACGATCGTGGCCGGCCGGGTCCTGATGCGCGACCGGCGGCTGCTGACCCTCGATGTGCCGGACATCGTGGGGGAGTTGAGCGAACTGCTCCCCGAACTGACCGACCGGAGCCACGGCGGACGGATCCAGGAGTACGAGGGGTGAGCTGGGCCGGCGCCCCGGCCACCGTGACGCGCTGCCTAGGGTTGGAGCATGGCGACCACCTCTATGGACCCCCAGCACCAAAACCCCCAGCACCAGGACCCCGCCGATGGCCTTCTCGACGATCCGTACGGCGTGTACGCGCGGTTGCGCGAGACCGCGCCCGTGCACCGCGTCGCGGGCACCGACGGCAACCCCGCCTGGCTCGTCACCCGCTACGACGACGTGCGCGAAGCCCTCGCAAACCCCCTGCTCTCCCTGGACAAGAGCCACGCGCTGCCCGGCAACTACCGCGGCTTCACGCTGCCGCCCGCCCTCGACGCGAACCTCCTGAACATGGACCCGCCGGACCACACCCGCGTCCGGAGCCTGGTCGGCCGGGCCTTCACCCGGCGCCGCGTCGACCAGCTGCGGGCCCCCGTCCGCGGCGCCGCCGAAGCCCTCCTCGACGCCGTCGAACCGCTCGGCCGCGCCGATCTGATCGCCGCGTACGCCGCGCCGCTGCCGATCACCGTCATCTGCGACCTGCTCGGCGTGCCGGAGGACACCCGGCCCGACTTCCGGGAGTGGACCGACGCCCTGGTGGCGCCCGACCCCGCACGCCCGGAGAAGGCCCGGGAAGGCGTCGTCGCCCTGCTCGCCTTCTTCACCCGGCTGCTCGCCGACAAGCGGAAGAACCCCACCGACGACATCCTCTGCGACCTGATCGCGGTGCGGGACGCGGGGGACCGGCTCAGCGAGGACGAGCTGATGTCGCTCGCCTTCCTCATCCTCTTCGCCGGGTACGAGAACGCCGTGCACCTCATCGGCAACGCCGTGCTCGCACTCCTCGACCACCCGGAACAGTTCGCCGCGCTGCGGGCCGACCCGGCTCTGCTCCCCGCCGCCGTCGAGGAGTTCCAGCGCTACGACGGCCCCGCCCCGCTCGCCATCCGCCGCTTCCCGCTGCGGGACGTCACGATCGCGGGCGTCACCATTCCCGCCGGCGAGACCGTGCTGCTCTCCCTGGCCTCCGCCAACCGCGACCCCCACCGCTTCCCCGCCCCGGACCGGCTCGACCTCGGCCGCGACGCCGGGGGCCATCTCGCGCTCGGGCGCGGCATCCACCACTGCCTCGGCGCACCCCTCGCCCGCCTTGAGGCGGAGACCGCGCTCGGCGTCCTCGTCGAGCGTTTTCCGCGCCTCGCGCTCGGCGTGCCGCGAAGCGAGCTCAGGTGGCGCCCCACCATCCGGGCCAGGGGGCTCGTCGAACTCCCGGTGATTCTCTGAAAGTTCTTCGCCCGCGAGCGATGAGTTCCGCGAACCCCACCGGTCCACCCTTCGCAGACGTACGTGCCCGAAGGGTGGAGGAGACACGCCATGGGACTTCCGGAGATCGTCACGCGCGAGGAGTGGCTCGCCGCGCGTGAGGAACTGCTGGCCAAGGAGAAAGCCGCCACCCGCGCCCGTGACGCGCTCAACGCCGAGCGGCGCAGGATGCCGATGGTCGAGGTCGACAAGGAGTACTACTTCGACGGTTCCGACGGGAAGGCGACCTTGCTCGACCTCTTCGACGGCAAGGACCAACTGATCGTCTACCACTTCATGTTCGCCCCGGAGTGGGACGCGGGGTGCCGCAGCTGCTCCGGGTTCCTCGACCAGATCGGGCACCTCGCGCACCTGCGGGCCCGTGCCACGAACTTCGTCGCCGTGTCGCGCGCCCCGTTCACCAAGCTGCTTGCCTTCAAGGCCCGGATGGGCTGGACCGTGCCCTGGTACTCGACGAACGGCGGCGACTTCAACTACGACTTCCTGGCCTCGTTCCCCGAGGAGCCCCGCGACGTGCCCGCCGTCAACTGCTTCCTGCGGTACGGCGACCGCGTCTTCCACACGTACGCGACGTTCGCCCGCGGCCTGGACGGCCTCGGCTCCACCACCAGCCTCCTCGACCTCACCGCGCTCGGCCGGCAGGAGGAGTGGGAGCTGCCCGAGGGGCGGGCGTCGGTGTTCGGGGCGCCCGCGGGCAGCGCGCGGGTGCGGTTCCACGACGAGTACGAGGACTGACCCGCTCGGCGTCCCTTCTCCTCACCCCCCGGGGAGAACCCTGGGATATCCCCCAACTCCGTTTCAGTTCGGTCACGTTGCGATCCCTGAGGCCCGTCCCGAGCGTTCTCCTCGGTACAGAGTCTTCGGACTGCGTACGGAACGACACGGGGGACAGGGACGATGATGAACGGACGAACGGTACTGGAACGTTTTCCCGCGGGCGGGCCGCGCGGATCGTGGCCCGCGGAGGAGTTCGCGCGGGCCCGCCGCCAGGAGGGTCAGGACGCGGAGGTGGTCATGGACTTGGCCTCGGACACCTTCTTGGTGACGATCCCCGCTCTCGTGCCAACCGCAGCATGAGGAGCCACCCCTGAGGGCCCGCCAGGGCCCTCCAGGGGCGCGGGGAACTGCGCGCCCAGCCCCCACACCCCCGCGGAGCGCCTACGCGCTGAGGGCCCGGGACCACTCCGGAGTGGTCCCCGTGACCCGGCACAGCGCCAGGTACAGCGGAATCGGCGGAGTATAGGGAACGTCGTCCGGAGGGCGGTTGATCAGCACCGGACGACAGTCGGCGTCCCGCACCACCGCTCCCGCCGAATAGGCGACCGGAGCGGGCCACTCCATGGCGACGTCGGAGTCCGCGGGCACGATCCACCACCAGCGCGCCTCGTCCTCGTACACGCAGCCGACCCGGGGCAGCCGTGCCATCACCCGGGGCCCGAAGGCCGCGGGCACCGCCACCGCGTCGCAGCCGAGCGGCTCGGTCATGCCCTCGGGCAGATCGAGCCGCGGGAGTGGTGAGGTCGGTGACGGCCGTCCGGTGCGCTGTCGTTGCCGCGACAGACGCACCAAGGTGTTCAGGTCCAACGGCCGTACCGTACCCGCGCTCACATGCCCCCCGCCCGCATCACTGCCACGTTCGTTCGTTCCGTTCTACGCACACGCCGGCGTCGACACCGACGTCTCCCTCGGCAACTCCGCCCACACCGTGAGCCCGATACCGGGCCCTGCGTCGTGGACGCCCCACGCGCTGCTCACCGCATCGACAAGGAGCAGTCCCCTCCCGTGCTCCTCATCGGCCCCCCTGTGCACCGGACGCGGCATGCCTGACCCGCGTCCTTCGTCACGTACGGCTATCCGCAGCTTCTCCGGATCTGCGCAGAGCTCGCAGATGATCCGCCTGCTCGCGGTGTGCACCACGGCGTTGGTGACCAATTCGGAGAGTACGAGCGCCGCCGCGTCGCAGGCGTCGTCGTCGCGCACCGCCCACCCGTCCAACTGTTCCAGCATCAGGCGTCTGGCCTGTGCGACGGAGCCGGGACGTGGTGCGAGGGCGAAACTGACGCAGACCTCGGCGTCCTCGGGCCACGCCTCGGCGAGATCGCCAGGACGGCCTTCGGTGGCTTCGGTTCGTAACGGCGCGGGCGGAGTCACGCTCTCCACTATCGCCCCGCCCAGAACACCTTGGCAAGGGCCACTCTGAAATGTGCACAGTGGCGTGTTCCTCCGTGACGGCGCATGGCACACTGCTCGCTACGGCTCGCGGTGCGGTGTGGGTCGAGGCAACGCGCCAGTCAGGTGGAGGTAGCAGACGTGAGCGAACCGCGGTCCGCGCCGACCGTCGGCCAGGTCGTTCTCGGTCGTCGCCTGCAGGACCTGCGTGAGAGCGCGGGCCTGAAGCGCGAGGAGGCCGCGAAGATCCTGCGTGTCGCCCCCGCCACCGTCCGGCGCATGGAGACGGCCGAGGTCGCGCTGAAGATCCCGTACCTCCAGCTGCTCCTGAAGTCCTACGGCGTCGCGGACGACGAGGCCGAGGCCTTCGTGACGCTCGCCGAGGAGGCCAACAGGCCTGGCTGGTGGCAGCGGTTCCACGACATCCTGCCGGGCTGGTTCAGCATGTACGTCAGCCTGGAGGGCGCCGCAAGCCTCATCAGGTCGTACGAGCCCCACTTCGTACCGGGGCTCCTGCAGACCGAGGAGTACGCGCGCGGCGTGATGCACTCCGGCGCCATCGGCCAGACCCGGCCCGCCGACATCGAGCGGTACGTGGCGCTGCGCATGGAGCGCCAGTCGCTGCTCACCCGTGAGGACGCGCCCCGGCTGTGGGTGGTGATGGACGAGACCGCTCTGCGCAGGCCCGTGGGTGACGCCCAGGTGATGCGGGATCAGATCGACCGGCTGCTCGAAACGGCCGAAATGCCCCACGTCACCCTGCAGATCGCGACCTTCGCGGCGGGCCCGCACCCCGGGACGTACGGGCCGTTCGTGCTCTTCCGCTTCGCCATGGCGGAACTGCCCGACATGGTCTACAGCGAGTACCTGACCGGCGCCGTCTACCTGGACGCGCGCAAAGAGGTGGCCACTCACCTGGAGGTCATGGACCGCATGGCGGCGCAGGCCGCCACCGCACAACGCACGAAGGAGATCCTGCGGGACCTCCGCAAGGAGCAGTGACAATGGACCGACATCGAGCCGGAACGCGCCCTGCCGGTCCGCGTTCACCGGGCGGCCGCGCCGACTCGCGGGGCGAGGCCCGTACGGAATCCCGGATCTACAACGGCATGCCCGCCCGCGACCTCGGCACCGAAGGCTGGTACAAGCCGTGGAGCGGCGGCAACGGCGGCAACTGTCTGGAGGCCATGAAGCTGGCCGACGGCCGCGTCGCCGTGCGCCAGTCCACCGACCCCGACGGCCCCGCGCTCATCTACACGCGTAGTGAGATCACCGCGTTCATCCAGGGGGCGAAAGCGGGCGAGGCGGACTTCCTGCTGTCCTGACCCCTCCTGCGGCCGAGGTCACGTCCCGCTCACACCCAGGACCACATCCTGCGCGGCGCGTCCACGAGGCGGCTGAGCGCGATCACCGGCAGCGGGGGCCGGTGCACCTGGTCGCGGTCGAGGCGCAGCGCGTAGTAGATCTGCTCGACCGAGGGCGGGCCGACCGCGAGGTTGCGCAGCGCGGCCTCCCTCGACGAGTCCTCACCCGTACGGACGAGATAGGCCGCTGCCATCGTCCCCGTACGCCCCACGCCCGCGCCGCAGTGCACGAACACCGGCCCCGGCGCCGTGCGCACGACCCGCAGGAAGCGCCCGACCTGGGCGGGCTCCGGGGTCTGTCCGTCCCGGATCGGCAGCCGTACGACGCGCAGTCCCGCCCGGCGCGGCTGGTCGCGCTGCGCCGGGGTCAGGTCCTCGGCGCGCAGGTCGACGACGGTCGTGAAGTGCAGGCGCGCGAGGCTGCGGTACCCCTTGGTCGAGGGCACGGCCCCGCGCCACAGCCTCCCGCCGGAGTCCACCGGCCGGAAGTGGTGGATCCCCTCCGCCCGGATCGAGCCGCGCGGCTGGGCGCCGGTGCTCCGCGCCCAGTCGGAGAGCGCGAGGATCCCGAGGGACCCGGTGGCCCAGAGCGCGAGATACCCGAGCGCGCACCCGGCGAGGACGCGCCAACAGATGCGGCGCAGACGGCGCCGGAGCGGCGGTGGGGGAGCGGGCGGCGGAGCGGTGGGGAATGCAGCCATGGGGAGACCCGGGGGTAGGAGGCGGGTGTACTCGTAGCGTAACGGGCCCCGGGTAAAAGGGAGTTGAAGATCCGCCGCGGCGGTGCGGGATCAGCTGTCGGCGGGGTCGTCGTCATCGGCGTCGGTGTCGCCGATGCCGAGGACCGTCAGGTGCGCCTTGTCCAGTTCCGTGTCCTCCAGGCAGCCGCGCAGCCGCATGCGGTCGTGGTCGGTGAGGGCGGGGCGTACGACGCCCGCGTAAAGGTCGTCGTCCAGGGTGCCGAGCGCCGCGTGGCGCAGCGGGGCGGAGGTGGAGTCCCGGCAGCGTTCCCAGAGTTGGTGTGCGGCCAGGGTGCGGCGCTCGGGCGTGGCGTCGCCGCCGCGCATCCGGACGCGCAGGAGCACGGACGTCGCCGCCGACTCGTCGGCATGGCCCTCGCGGGTCTGGGTGAGCTCGGCGAGGCCCACGACGAGCCCGGCGAGCAGCGCGGCGCCGACGGTGGCGACGGCGAGGACCCTGACCGTGCGGCGCCGGTCGCCGCCGGGCACCGGAGGCAGGTCCTCGATCCCCGTGCCGGGAGGCGGGGCCGCGAGAACGGCGAGCCGCCCCGCGAGCCGCCGTTCGGCGACGGGCCGCGCGGTCGCGGCGGCGAGCCGCTGCACGAGCCAGGCCAGCCCCGACAGGAGCACCCCGGCCACCATGAGCACCGGCACGAAGACATACGTACGGCTGCCCGGGTCGTCCAGCCAGCGGAACCGGGCGCCGCCCGCCTGCCCGCCCCCCTCCCCGGCCGGGTCCTGGCGCAGGCGCACGAGGAGGTCCTGCCGCGGCTGCCGGTCCGCCTCGTCGGCGCCGGGCTCGCGGGGGCGGCTGTCGTACGGGCGGCTGTCGTACGGCCGGGCCTCGATGCGCTCCTCCAGGCGCGACAGGCGCCCGAGCAGGGTCACGCCGAGCAGCAGTACCTCGACGACCAGGAGCAGCACCCCGCACAGGATGGCCCGTTGCCACTGCCAGCGGTACAGGTAGACGACCAGATAGACGGCGGCGCCCGCGGCGGCCGCTCCGCCGAAGAGGTAGACGAGCCGCCTCATCGCGCCACCTCGGGCCCGGTCCCGGACGCATCGGGCAGCGGGACGTCCGCCAGGCGTACGTCGCCCGTCGTGCCGTCGAGGGTGAGGCGGCTGCCGGGCGGGATGCGCCGTACCGCGTCCGTGGCGCCGACCACGGTGGGGAGGGCGAACTCCCTTGCCAGCAGCGCCAGATGGGACAGCGGGCTGCCGGTCTGTGCTATCAGGCCCGCGAGTTCGGGCAGCAGGGGCGCGAGTGCGGGGTCGAGGGTGCGGACGACGAGGACGGCGTCCGGGGGCCGTACGCCGGTGCCGTCCCACGCGGTGCCGGACGCCCGGCCGCCGGACACGCCCCGGCCGCCGCACCCGGCGGCCGCCTCGCCGCCTGTGGCCCCCTTGGCTGAACGGCGGCGGCGCGGCGGCCGTTCGGCCACCACCGTGCCGCCATCGGCGCCGCTCCCCGTGCCGCCCTCCGCGAGCCGGAACGCGTCCGGCAGCGGCGCGGACGCGGACCGCGGCAGCCGTTCCCCCACGTCACCGGGGAGCGGCAGGCCGGCCAGCGCGCCCATCAGCTCGTCCCAGCGCAGCAGCCCGATCCGGCCCGCGTCGCCGAGCGGCGCGCCCTGCTCCACGAGCCGTCGCGCGGCCTCGCGGACCAGCCGTACCTGCAGCTCCTGCGTCCAGCGGATCCGCAGCCGCAGCGCCTCACGCGGCCCCAGCGCGCCGGTCGTGGCGGGCGGTGGCGTGCCGTGCGCCGTGACCGCCTCGGGCAGGCGCACGTCCTCGTGGAGGCTGGGCACAAGCAGTGCGAGCACCACCGGGTCCGTCGCCACGACCCGCTCGTCGGACAGGCCCGCGGCCCGGCCGCGGGCGAGCGCGGCCAGCGCCGAGCCGGCCGCGGTGACGGTCCCGGGGTCCGGGAGCAGCGCCCCGCACAGGGCCTCCTGGGCGTGCAGGGAGACGAGGGCGGCGCGGGTCCAGCGGAGCGTCGTGGCGAGGGCGGGCGCGGAGAGCCCGGTGGGGGCGGGCGTCTCGGTGAGGCGGCGGTCGACGTCCGCGGCGAGGTCGAGCGCGAGGCCCGGCAGGGCCGCGGTCAGCCGCCCCATCCGCCACGCCGCGGCGAGCCTGCGGGCGCTCGGCGCCGGATTGAGCAGCGCGAGCCAGGGGTGCGGTGGCGCTGCGGCGCCGAGCAGCCGCAGATCCGCCGCCGCGTATCCGCCGACCACGGTGACCACCGGCGTCCTGCGCAGCACGCGGCGCGGTGCGGCGCCCCCGATGTCGAGCGCGGCGGCGAGCCCGCGGGCCATCGGGGTGATCCACAAGTCCTCCTCCAGCGGCTGTAGCCGGCCGGGCAACGTCTCGGCCACGGGGCCGGGGCCGAGGAGCCGGGCGCCGCGCCGCGGCCGGGCGGCCATGGCCGTGATGGGGCGGCTCTGGAACAGCCACAGGCGTCCGCCGGCCCCGTCGAACCCGAACTCGACGTCCTGCGGCCCGCCGAACACCTTGCGGGCGCGCCGGGCGAGCCGGGCCAGGCGGTGCAGCTCGGCCGCCGTCAGGACCTGCTCGGCGCCGGGCGGCTCGGTGCGCAGGACGCGCCCGCGGCGGCTCAACGTGTGGTTGGTGCCGGGCTGTTCGCCGCTGACGAGCGTGTCGGGGCCGCCCCGCACCGCGCTCACCAGCATCCGGTCGGCCCGCCCCTCGACGGGGTCGGCGCCGAACAGCACGCCGCCGACGCGCGCGGCGAGCATCGGCTGGACGAGGACGGCCATCGGGGCGGTCGTGCCGTCGGGCCCGCGCGCGGAGTCGAGGACGGTGCGTACCGCCGTACGGAAGTCCGCCCAGCCCCGTACGTCGAGCACGGACGCGAACTGCCCCGCCAGGGACGACTCCTGGGTGTCCTCCTGCGGGGACGACGACCGCACGACCAGGGCGAGGGCGCCCTCGGCGGACAGCTCGCCCCAGGCCCGGCGCAGCGCGTCGTCCTCGCCGGTGGCGGTGAAGCCGGACGGGATGACGAATCCGGGCAGGACGGGGAGCCCGGCGCGGGTGGCCCGGGCGAGGTGCGCGGCCTTGGAGCCGGCGACGTGGGGGAGCGCGGCCCGTGGGTCGTCCAGGTGCAGCGGGGCGGGCGCGGGGGGCATGGCGCGGGATGAGGGGTGTTCATGCAACGTCGTCATCGGGCACCCTCCAGGACCGGCCGCCTACAGGGGGGACGCGCGGGGGTGGCCCTGCGCCTGACGGCGGAACGAAGGATCTCGGCGGGGCGCCCGCGGGGCCGTGGTTCGGTTCGGCAGGTGACACGCCATCTCCGCCAACGATCCCATCGACGTGCGTATTCCCGTAGTACGCAGGTGAGTTGGCGTTCTCATTCCGGCCACGGGGGAGTGTCCACCGTGACGCCTCGACGTCACAGCGTCATGGGGCGGTCGTGCGGCGAGATCGGGCACGGGAGCTGGGTGGAGCCGGTCAGCCAGCGGTCCACCGCCGCGGCGCACGCGCGGCCCTCCGCGATGGCCCAGACGACGAGCGACTGGCCGCGCGCGGCGTCGCCGGCCGCGAAGACACCGGGGGTGTCCGTCGCGAAGCGCGCGTCGCGGCCGAGCGCGCCCCGCCCGTCGAGATCGAGGCCGAGCTGGTCGAGCAGGCCGCCCGGCGGGCGCTCGGGCCCGGAGAAGCCGAGCGCGAGCAGCACCAGGTCGACCGGAAGTATCCGTTCCGTGCCGTGCACCGGGCGCCGCCCCGCATCGACCTCCGTCAGGTGCAGCGCCCTCACGCGTCCCGCCGCGTCGCCGCCGAACCGGAGCGTGGACGCCGCGAACAGCCGTGCGTCGGCGTCCGCGGCGGGCGCGGTCCGCAGCTGCCCGGCCTCCTCGTGCGCCGGGGTGAGCCGGTAGATCTTCGGGTACGTCGGCCACGGCTCCGCCGTCTCGTCGCGCGCCTCGCCGGGGCGCGCGTAGATGTCCAGCTGGGTGACGGACGCCGCCCCTTCGCGGACCGCCGTGCCCAGGCAGTCGGCCCCCGTGTCGCCGCCGCCCACGATGACGACGTGCCGGCCCGCGGCGCTCAGCGGCGAGACGTCGAGATCCCCCGCGCACACCCGGTTGGCGAGCGGCAGATACGCCATGGCCTGCTCGATGCCGGCCAACTCCCGCCCCGGCACGTCCAGCTCCCGCCACGCCGTGGCCCCGACGGCGAGCACCACCGCGTCGTGGCGGGCCCGCACCTGAGCCGCTCCCACGTCCCGGCCCACCTCCGTCGACGTGCAAAAGCGCACGCCTTCCGCGGTCAACTGGCCGAGCCTGCGCTCCAGATGGTGCTTCTCCATCTTGAAGGCGGGGATCCCGTACCGCAGCAGTCCGCCCGGCCGGTCCGCCCGCTCGTACACCGCGACGGTGTGTCCCGCGCGGGTCAGCTGCTGCGCGGCGGCGAGGCCCGCGGGCCCGGAGCCGACGACGGCGACGCTCTTGCCGGAGTGGCGCTCCGGGGCCCGCGGCGGGGCGAGGCCGTCGGCCCAGATGCGGTCGGCGACGGCGGCCTCGACGTTCTTGATCGTCACGGCGGGCTGGTTGATGGCGAGGACGCAGCCCGCCTCGCAGGGAGCGGGGCAGAGCCGGCCGGTGAACTCCGGGAAGTTGTTCGTGGCGTGCAGCCGGTCCGCCGCCGCGTGCCAGTCGGCGCGCGAGACGAGCTCGTTCCACTCGGGGATCAGATTGCCGAGTGGGCACGCCTCGTGGCAGAACGGGACCCCGCAGTCCATGCAGCGGTCCGCCTGCCGTTCGGCGAGCGGCAGCAGCGCGTCGGGGACGTACACCTCGTCCCAGTCCCGTACCCGCTCCTCGACGGGGCGGCGCGGCCAGTCCTGCCGGGGGGTGGTGAGGAAGCCCTTGGGGTCGGCCATCGCCGTCTCCCTTGCGACCGTGCGCAGGCTTTTTGTCACCATACGTCGGGTTTCGGCGCCCGGCACCCGGGGCGGGCGGGCTCGGGTCGGCCCGAGGGCGTCGGCTCAGGTCAGCCCGAGGATGAAGCATGCCGTCGCGGCGAGCGAGGCGACACCGCGGACGTGGTTCCACGCGGTCCACTGGCGCACGTACGCATTCCAGTACGCGGCGCCCTCCGCACTGTCCGGATCGACCTTGGCGAGGTCGTCGTTGCGCGGCACGTTCGCCACGACGGTCACCCCGAACGAGCCGACGAGATACAGCGCGCTGCCGACCAGCAGCTCGGCGGTGCCCTCCTGCGGCCAGAGCACGAACGTCACCACGGCGAGCACCGCACAGAGCCCCGTCGCCCCGAGGAACACGGCCATGAACGCCGGGGTGACCGCCGCGACGTTGATCCGGTTCATCGCGGCGATGCCCTGGGCCGGAGGCAGCGCCGCCAGGCCCTTCATGACGAAGGCCGAGAACGCGGCGAACACCCCGGCGACGAGGCCGCAGGCCAGCGCCCCGAGCACGGTGAGCACGAAGTACGGACCGTCGATCATGACAACTCCCGTGAGGGCTGAGCCGGTTGTGGCGGACAGCTGCGGCGGACAGCGGGCCGCGAGCGATAGATCGTGCAGCGCCCCGCCGCCTCACCACAAGTCAATTCGCACCGGCCCGTGACAGCCATCCGCGACGCTCGCCCTCCCCTGCGCCGCCGTCTCGGCCCGCGGCCGCCACCCGGCATCATGGGTCCGTGCGACTCGAACCGATCACCTGGGAACGGCTGGCCGACACCCTCGCCGACCGCCTGCTCGACCTGAAGCCGGGCGACGGCGGCGCCTGGCCGCGGGTGGCCTTCGACGGGGCGCCGGCCGGCGGCACCGGCGAGCTGGCGCGCCGGGTGGGGGACGCCCTGCGCCTGCGGGGACGCGACGCGCTCGTGATCGGTACGGAGGGGTTCCTGCGGCCCGCTTCGCTGCGGCTCGAGTACGGCCGCGAGGACGTGGAGGCGTACTACAGCGGGTGGTTCGACACGGGCGCGCTGTGGCGCGAGGTCCTCGGGCCGCTCGACCCCGGCGGCACGGGGAGGGTCCTGCCCGACCTGTGGGACCCGGTGGCCGACCGCGCGACCCGCAGCCCGTACGTCGAGCTGCCGCCCGGCGGAGCGCTGCTGCTGCACGGCCCGCTGCTCCTCGGCCACTGGTTCCCTTTCGACCTGACCGTGCACGTGCGGCTCTCACCGGGCGCCCTGCGGCGGCGCACACCGGACGGCGAGCGGTGGACCCTGCCGGCGTTCGAGCGCTACGAGGACGAGGTGGATCCCGCGGCCGTGGCGGACGTGGTGGTGCGGGCGGACGACCCGCGCCACCCGGCGTGGAGCGGCTGAGCCCTGCTCCGCGCCACCTGCGCCCCGCCGCCTGCGCCCCGCCACAGTCGGGAGCGGCCTTCCGGATGCGTGCCGTCGCGGGCGCCGCGAGAATGAGGGGCGCCGGGACCAGCGGCGCCTCCGCGCCGTTCCGGACACTGCCCGGCCACGGGAGGTAGTGATGACCACCGCCGGAGACATCATGCACCGGGGTGCCCAGTGGATCCCCAAGCACGAGACCCTGGACCGCGCCGCCCAGCTGATGCGCGAACTCGACGTGGGCGCGCTGCCCATCAGCGACGAGAACGAACGGCTCTGCGGCATCCTCACCGACCGCGACATCGTCGTCGGCTGTGTGGCCATGGGGCACGACCCGTCGCACATCACCGCGGGCGACCTGGCCAAGGGCACCCCGCGCTGGATCGACGCGGACGCCGACGTCGGCGAGGTGCTGCGGGAGATGCAGGGCCACCAGATCCGCCGGCTGCCGGTGATCGAGAACAAGCGGCTGGTCGGCATGATCAGCGAGGCCGACCTGGCCACCCATCTCACCGACGACCAGCTCGCCGGGTGGGTCGAGAGCGTCTATGCCAAGGGCGCCCGGGGCCGGGGCTGAGGCTCGCGCTACGGGCGTGCCGGGCCACAGGCCTTCACGGCTCACAGCCAGCCGTTGCGCCGGAAGCCGCGGTACAGGGCGAAACAGGCTGCCGCGACCAGGGACATGACGATCGGATAGCCGAACTGCCAGTGCAGCTCGGGCATGTGGTCGAAGTTCATGCCGTACATCCCGCAGACCATCGTCGGCACCGCGACGACCGCCGCCCATGCGGTGATCTTCCGCATGTCCTCGTTCTGCGCGACGGTCACCTGCGCAAGGTGCGCCTGGAGGATCGAGTTCAGCAACTCGTCGAAGGCGGCGATCTGTTCGGTGGTCCGCTTCAAGTGGTCGTCGACGTCCCGGAAATAGGCCTGTATCTGCGGGGCGATGAGCCACATCGGCTGGGTGGCGAGCACCTGGAGCGGGCGGCCGAGCGGCACCACCGCCCGCTTCAGTTCGAGGAGTTCGCGCTTGAGCTGGTAGATGCGGCCCGGGTCGGTCCGCTCGCCGTCCGGGGCGAACACCTCGGTCTCGACCTGGTCGATGTCCGACTGCACCGCGTCCGTCGCCGCGAGATAGTCGTCGACCACCTGGTCGGCGATGGCGTGCAGCACCGCGGCGGGGCCCTGGGCGAGCTGCTCGGGCGACGCCTCCAGCTCCTCGCGCAGCGGGCCGAGCGAGCCGTGCCGGCCGTGCCGGACGGTGATGACGAACTCCCGGCCGAGGAACACCATGATCTCGCCGGTGTCCACCACCTCGCTGGTCGCGGTCAGTTCGCCGTGTTCCACGTAGCAGACGGTCTTGAACACGGCGAACAGCGTCTGGTCGTACCGCTCCACCTTCGGGCGCTGGTGGGCGTGGACCGCGTCCTCCACCGCGAGGGGGTGCAGGCCGAAGAGGTCGGCGACGTCGGCGAACTCGTCCTGTGTCGGCTCGTGCAGCCCCAGCCAGACGAAGCCGTCGCCGCTCCTGCGGACCCGCTCCACCGCCTCGACCAGGTGGGGGTGCGACGGCTGACGGACCCCTTCCCGATACGTCACGCAGTTCACCACCGAGGAGCCCAGTGGGGAGCGGGCCGGATGGCTCAGGTCGACGCGGGTGTCGCGGCGGCCCAGGCGGGCGACCTTGCGCAGACTGCCGACCCGGCGCAGGCCACCGACCTTGCGCAGGCTTGTGACCTTGCGCAGATTGCCTGCCATCGACATAGGGGCTCCTCGCACCGAAGACGTGGCGTGCCAGTCTGCCAGGAGGTTCGCACGCCCCGCCAAGGCCTGGGGGAACGGAGAACTCCGTTCCGGATTGCCCGGTTCTGCCTCCCGGGAGCAAGCGGGACAACTGGGATGATCGGGGCATGACGCAAATCGACGGTCATCTCCTCGACCCCCGGCAGTACGCCGGGCCCCGCCAGCTCTCCGACCACCGGCAGCTCTCCGACTCCCGGCAGTCCCTGGCGCGATCGCGCTCCGACGCGTTCGCCGCCCTCTTCGACCCCACGACCTTCGGGCACGTCGAACGCCTCGGCATCGGCCCCGGCTGGCGCTGCTGGGAGGTCGGGGCGGGCGGCACCTCCGTGATCTCCTGGCTCGCCAAGCGGGTCGGCCCGACCGGCCGGGTCCTGGCGACCGACATCGACATTTCATGGCAGACGCGGGCCGCGCGCTCGCCCCTCGAAGTCCGGATCCACGACGTCGCCACCGAGCCGCCCCCCGGCGGAGGCTTCGACCTCGTGCACGCGCGCCTCGTCCTCGCCGACGTGTCCGACCGGGAACAGGCCCTCGCGTCGATGCTCAGGGCGCTGCGGCCCGGCGGCAGACTGCTCATCGAGGAGCCCGACCTGGCGCTCCTGTCGCTGGCCTGCCCCGACGAGCACGGTCCGGCCCAGGAGTTGGCGAACCGGCTGCGCCACGCGGTGCGCTCGCTCCTCGCGGAGCGCGGGGCGGACGTCGCGTACGGGCGCAGCGTGCCCCGGCTGCTGCGCGAGGCGGGCCTGCGCCGGGTGGAGTCCGACGTGTACTTCCCACTCACGTCGCCGGCCTGCGCGGACCTGGAGACGGCGACGCTCAAGGAGCTCAGGCCGGACCTGGTCGCGGCGGGCCTCGCCACGTCCGAGGACATCGACCACCACGTGGCGAACGCGGCGACGGGCGCCCTGGACCTGGCGGCTCCGCCCCTGATCTCCACGTGGGGGAGGAAGGCGTAGCTCCGGTGCGCGGCGGCGCCGGGGCGGGCGTCACGCCGCCGCGGGCGGGTCCGGGGGCCTGCCGCCGATCCGCTCCACGGCCCGCGCCCCCGCCCCGCACCCCTGCGCAGCCGCCTCGCAGAGCCCCGCGCCGCCCAGCCGCGCGGCGAGGAACGCGCCCGTGAACGCGTCACCCGCCCCCGTCGAGTCACGCACCCGCGCGGGCTCCGCGAGGCTCCGGCCGAGCACCTCGCCGTCCCGCGCCACCAGCGCCCCCTCGGCGCCGAGCTTGACCACCACCGCCGGGAAGCGGTGACTCAGCTTCGACGCCGCGTCCGCCGGGTCGGCCAGCCCGGTGAGCAGCTCCGCCTCGTCCCGGCTCGGCAGCAGCACGGACACCCCGTCCACCGCCGAGAGGAAACGCTCCACGCCCGTCTCCGCGAGGAACCCCGCGGACGCGGGATCCACGGTCACCGGCACCCCACGCGCGCGGGCCGCCGCCAGTGCGGCACGGGCGGTCGCCCGGCTCGGCTCGGTGAAGAACAGGTAGCCGGACAGGTGCAGCAGGGCCACGCCGTCGAGCAGGTCGGTCGAGAAGTCGGCGGGGGAGAGCCGCAGCGCGGCGCCGCTGTCCGTGAGGAACGTGCGCTCGGCCCCGGCGCCCTCGTCCACCAGGCAGATCACCATCCCCGTCGGCGCCTCGGCATCGACGACGAGGCGCGGCCGCACACCCGCGCGCGTGAGCGCGGCCTCGTGCCACGCCGCCGCGTCGGCGCCGACCCGGCCGAGGAGACGTACGTCCGCCCGGCCCCGGTGCGCCGCCCAGCAGGCGACGTTGGCGCCCGCGCCACCCGGCACGGTACGGATGGCAGCGGCCGTGTCGGTGCCGGGTGTGAGCGCCTTACGGTGCCGGGCCACGATGTCCGTCACGACGTCCCCGACCACCAGCAGGGCACCGGGGCGCCCGCCCGTAATCCCGGCCGGGCCCTCGCCCCGCGGCCTCACCGCCCGGCGGCCCACGCCGACGCGATCCGTCCAGCGAGGCGCGCGTTGCCGCGGACCGCGGCGAGGTTGGCCTCAAGGGACGCGCCCCCGGTGCGCCCGACCAGCTGTTCCAGCAGGAACGGTGTGATCGCCTGCCCCGTGATGCCCCGCTCCGCGCACTCCTCGAGCGCCTCGGCGAGCACGCGCGCGTGGAGGGCGGGATCGAGCTGCTCGTCCCGGGGGACCGGGTTGGCCACGATCAGCGCCGACTCCGGCCCGCCGAGCGCGTCCTGACCGCGCATCACCTCGGCCGCCTCGCCCGGTGTGCGCAGCGTCCAGTCCACCGGGTGGCCTGAGTCGGCGAGATAGAAGCCGGGGAAGCGGTCGGTCCCGAACCCCGCGACCGCGACGCCCAGCGTCTCCAGGCGCTCCAGCGTCGCCGGCACGTCCAGTATCGACTTCACGCCCGCGCAGACCACCGTGATCCTGGTGCGGGCGAGCAGCCCCAGGTCGGCCGACTCGTCCTGCGCCCGCGTCCACTGCCGGTGCACTCCGCCGAGTCCGCCCGTGGCGAAGACCCGTACGCCCGCGCGCGCGGCGAGCAGTGCCGTCGCCGAGACCGTCGTCGCCCCACTCGCGCCCGTCGCGACGGCGAGCGGCAGGTCGCGGTGGCCCAGCTTGCGGATGCCGTCCTCGTTCGCGACCCGGTCCAACTGCTCCTTGTCCAGGCCGACGTGGGGGCGCCCGTCCAGGACGGCGATCGTCGCGGGTACGGCGCCCTCCTCCCGTACGAGCGCTTCGAGTTCCCCGGCCACCTGGAGGTTGCGCGGGCGCGGAAGGCCGTGCGCGATGATCGTGGACTCCAGGGCCACCACGGGGCGTCGCTCCGCGACAGCCGTCTGCACCTCGTCGGACACCACCAGCACGGGCCTGCCTCCTGCCTGTCGGGTCTCTTCGGTCCTCTCGGGCCCCCGCCCCCCTCATCCCTGGCGGGTCGCATGCCCCGCCAAACCCCTGAGGGCGCGCAGACGGACGCCGACCCCCGCCGCCGCGGCGCCCGACCCCCGCCGAGGCGCCGCCCGGCCCCCGGCTAGGGTGACCGGCCATGACCACGAATGATCAGACTGTTGCGTCTTTTGCCGTGCACATTCCGGACGTTGAGCTGGAGGCCGAGCCGCTCGACCCGGCGCAGATCGTCTCCGGTGACCCGGTGGTGACCGGCAAGGTGCTCTGGGAGTCCGCCGACGGCAAGCAGCTGCGCGGCATCTGGCAGATCACGCCGGGGGTGGTCACCGACACCGAGGCCAACGAGCTCTTCGTGGTCGTCAGCGGCCGCGCCACCGTCGAGGTCGAGGGCGGCGACACCCTGGAGATCGGTCCGGGCGACGCCGCCGTGCTGCGCGAGGGCGACCGCACGACCTGGACCGTCCACGAGACGCTGCGCAAGGCGTACCACATCACGCTGCCCTGAGAGCCTGTCTTTGAACCCCCGCCTGCGCCCCGACGCCCGGCACGCACGCTCGGCGCACGGAACCCCAGGACAGGTGGCTCCGCCACATGACCTGGAACTCCGCACACCAATCGCACGCTTCCCCAAGCTCTCGGCTCCGCTCGAGCAGGGGAGGCCCCAATCCGCCGCTGCGCCCGCGCTTCGCACGGACGACGGGGGTTCAAAGACAGGCTCTGAGCGCCTGTGTCATGTTCCCGGCCGGGCGGCCGACGTCCGGCTCACGCCTTCCTGACGGCCCTGCGGACCGCGAGCGCGGCCATCGGCAGCAGCACGCAGACGCCGGCGAGGTTGAGCCAGCCGTAGCTCGCCCGCGCCACGATCAGGCCCGCGGCGGCGCCGCCGATGCCCGCCGCCGCGTTCATCGTCAGGTCCGACAGGCCCTGCACGGCGGCGCGCGCGGGCTGCGGCACCGAGTCGGTGAGCAGCGCGGACCCGGAGACCAGGCCCGCGGACCAGCCGAGGCCCAGCAGGAAGAGACCCGCGGCCGTCCGGCCGTGGCTCGCCCCCGCCGTGCCGGCGAGCAGCGCGGCGCAGCACAGCAGCCCCACCGCGAGGCCGATCACCGAGAGCCGGCCGAACCGGTCGGCGAGCCACCCCATGACCGGGGAGAACGCGTACATGCCCGCGATGTGGCCGCTGATGACCAGGCCGACCAGTTGCAGGCTCGCGCCGTGGTGCCCCAGGTCGACCGGGGTCATCACCATGATCGAGACCATCACCGTGTGCGAGGCGGCCACCGTCACCAGGGCGAGGCGGGCCATCGGCGAGGCGGCGACCGCGGCGACACCGGCCTTCAGCGAGCGGCTCTGCGCGGACCCGCTCTCCTGCGGGGCCAGCGCGCGGGCGGTGAGCAGCGGGTCGGGCCGCAGCAGCACCGCCACCACCAGCGCGGCGACCGCGAAGATCCCGGCGGCGAAGAGGAAGGGGCCGGCCTCCTCGGGGATGGAGGTGCCGGTGAAGACGCGGCTGGCCGGCGCGGAGATGTTCGGGCCGAGGACGGAGCCGAGGGTCGTGGCCCAGATGACGTGCGAGATGGCCCGGCCGCGCCGGTCGGGCTCGACGAGGTCGGCCGCGGCGAACCGCGCCTGCAGCGTGGCCAGTGAGCCCGCCCCGAAGGCCGCCATGCCGAGCAGCAGCAGGGCGAAGCTCTCGACGACCGAGGCGAGCACGACGAGCCCCGCGCCGAGTGCGCCGATCACATAGGCGAGGACGAGCCCCGCCCGCCGTCCGCGCGCGTTCATGAGCGCGGCGAGCGGCAGCGAGAGCAGGGCCGTGCCCGCCACGGAAGCGGTCGGCGCGAGGCCGGACAGCGCCTCCGTCCCGCTCACGTCGGTCGCCAGCATCGGGGCCAGGGCGATGCCGATCGGTACCCCGAGCCCGCCCAGTATCTGGCTGGCGATCAGTACCGCGTTCGTACGGCGTCGCAGGGCGGGCAGCGCCTCCGGCGCGGGTATGTCAGGAGCGTCGACGGTCAAAGTCACTGACGCAGTGTGCCAGGGCGTCCGCGCGCGGAACAGGGCGTCCGCGCCCGGAACAGGGAGCCGGGTCAGAACAGGGAGCCGGGTCAGAAGAGCGGCTGAGGAAGCACCCCCTCCAGGGCGAGCAGGTGGCGCTTGGTCTCCAGACCGCCCCCGAAGCCGCCGATTCCGCCGTCGCGCTCCACCACGCGGTGGCAGGGCACCACGACCGGCAGAGGGTTGGCGCCCATCGCGAGGCCCACGGCCTGGGCCGCGCCCGGCTGGCCGACGCGATGGGCCAGGTCGCCGTAGCCCACCACCGAGCCGTACGGCACGCCGGAGAGGAGCTCGCGCAGCACCTGACGGTTGAATCCGGAGATCAGGGACCAGTCGAGCGGCAGCTCGAAGTCGTGCCGCCCGCCCGCGAAGTACTCCGCGAACTGGCGTATCGGCTCGGCGAGCAGGGGCGAGTCCGGCGCGTGGACCGGCTCGGCGCCCAGCCGGGAGCCGAGCCGGTCCAGTGCCTTCACCCGGACCGCATCGGTGGCGTGGAAGACCACGGTGACCAGGCCTTCGCCGGTCGCGGCGAGCAGCAGCGGCCCGATGTCGCTGTCGACGACGGCCCACACGGCGGCACGCCGGTCCTGCGCAGTGGCGTTCATGCCGACCACCGTACGGCCGGCCACTGACAACGCGGCCGGCCGTGCTCTCGCGCAGGAGGTCCGTCAGTCGTCCCGCAGCGCCTTGCGGACGACGTCGGGCGTGTTGGTGATGATCCCGTCCACGCCGAAGCCCGCCGCGCGCACCGTGCCCGGGGCGTCGTTGACGGTCCACGTGAAGATCTCCAGCGGCTTGCCGTGCGGACCCTTCACGGCGTGCAGCGCGGAGACGTAACCGGCCGAGATGGTGGTGTGCGAGGAGTTGATCTGATCGGCGAACCGCGCGTACGCGGGCAGCTCGGCGACCGCGGGCGTGCCGAGGAAGCCGGTCTTCACATCGGGCCGCAGTGCGTGCACCGTCTTCACGCTGTCCGCGCTGAAGCTCTGGATGACCAGCTTGCTCTTGACGTGGTGCTTGTCGAGCCAGCCCGTGTCGCGCAGGACCCGCAGGCCCTGCTTCTCGATGCCCGGGTACAGCTCGGGCTTCTTGAACTCGAAGACCAGCTTCTGGTGGTTGTGCGACACCCTGCGCATGTACTGCTTCAGGGTCGGGACGCGCTGCCCGGCGTACTTCGGGCTGAACCAGCTGCCCGCGTCGAGCTTCGCGATCTCCGCGGCGGTGAAGTCCGCGACCTTCCAGGGAGCCCGGTCGGGATAGACCTCCTCGACGTTCGTCGTCCGCTTCAGGGTGTCGTCGTGCACGATCACCAGCTCGCCGTCCTTGGTCCGCTGGACGTCGTTCTCCACCCAGCGGAACCCCATGTCGCGGGCCTTGTCTATCGCCGCGAGCGTGTTCTCGGGCGCGTAGGCGGAGGCGCCGCGGTGGGCGACGACCACGGGGCTGTGATGCTTGGTGGCGCTCGGTGCCGCGCCGGGCTGCTCGGTGGCGGTGGCGGCGGGCAGGGCGAGCGCACCTGCTCCGAGGAGGGCGACGGTGGTGGCGGCAGCGCGTGCGTACACGGGTACTCCTCGCGTCGTGAGATCGCGGACCGGTCGAGAGTGACAGTCAGCGGCCAACGGGAGACAGGTGCAGGATGGCCACAGGTTGAACGAAGTCATCAAAGTCGAGGACCCCGCGCGTGGGGAACGCGATTCTTTGCCGGAAAATCGTTCGTGCGTTCCGGCGTGAGCTTTACTCTCGGCCTCAGCCGACGGCCTTTCGGACGGCCGTCAGCAGGGGGTGTGTGGAACGTTTTCAGGGCTTTTGGGCACAACGGGCGGAAGGGCTGCCGCGCATGCAGGGCACGGTCGACGGGTTCAGCTACGGAGTCGTCACACCGGTGGTGGCCTACCTCATGGCCTGTCTGGGAGGAGCGCTCGGCCTGCGCTGCACGACCAGATCGCTGCTCGTCGCCCACTCCTGGCGGCCCGGCTGGCTGGCGCTCGGCTCGGCCGCGATCGGGTCCGGAATCTGGACCATGCACTTCGTGGCGATGATGGGCTTCACCGTGGAGGAAGCCCCCGTCCACTACGACAAGGCGCTGACCTTCGCGAGCCTCGCCGTCGCCATCCTCATGGTCGGCATCGGCATCTTCATCGTCGGCTACCGGGGCGCGACGGGCACCGCCCTCTTCACCGGCGGAACGGTGACGGGCCTCGGCGTCGCCTCCATGCACTACCTGGGAATGGCCGGTATGCGTCTTCGCGGGACGCTGGAGTACAACACCCTGACCGTCGCCGCCTCCGTGGTGATCGCCATGGTCGCCGCGACCGCCGCGCTCTGGGCGGCCGGGCAGGTCAGGGGCTTCGTGTGGAGCCTGGGCGCCAGCCTCGTCATGGGCCTGGCCGTGAGCGGCATGCACTACATGGGCATGGCGGGGCTCAGCGTCCACCTGCACGGGTCCGGCGCCGCGCCGCCCGGCGACTCGCCCGCCGAGATCCTCGCGCCCATGATGATCGGGCCGCTCGCCTTCCTGCTCCTCGCGGGCGTGATCGTGATGTTCGACCCGCTCATGGTGATGGGCGGCCGGGCCGACGTCAGGAACCCGGCGAACGGCGCCCGCGCCCGGCAGTCCTACCCCGTCCCCCGCTCCGGCGACCGCCACGTGCCGCCCGCCCGCCGCCGGCCCCGCCCCCGCACCCGCCCCGGCTCCCGCACCCCGCAGAACTGGTGAGCAGCCACGGACCGGGCACGGGGGGCCGTTGAGCGGCCGATCCGGCCCGGTTGTCAGTGGGGGGTCGTACGGTGGATTCCATGCGGCCCGTATCCAAGATCGAACGCACGGTGGCACCCTTCGAGGTCGTCAGTCCGTACCAGCCCAGCGGTGACCAGCCGGCGGCCATCGCCGAGCTGGAGCGACGTATCCGCGCCGGTGAGAAGGATGTCGTCCTCCTCGGCGCGACCGGCACCGGCAAGTCCGCCACCACCGCGTGGATGATCGAGAAGCTCCAGCGCCCCACCCTGGTGATGGCGCCGAACAAGACGCTGGCCGCCCAGCTGGCGAACGAGTTCCGCGAGCTCCTGCCGAACAACGCGGTGGAGTACTTCGTCTCGTACTACGACTACTACCAGCCCGAGGCGTACGTCCCGCAGTCGGACACCTACATCGAGAAGGACTCCTCGATCAACGAGGAGGTCGAGCGCCTGCGCCACTCCGCGACGAACTCGCTGCTCACCCGGCGCGACGTGATCGTGGTCGCCTCCGTCTCCTGCATCTACGGCCTCGGCACCCCCCAGGAGTACGTGGACCGCATGGTGTCGCTCAAGGTCGGTGAGGAGATCGACCGCGACCAGCTCCTGCGCCGCTTCGTCGACATCCAGTACACGCGCAACGACCTGGCGTTCACCCGCGGCACCTTCCGGGTCCGCGGCGACACCATCGAGATCTTCCCGGTCTATGAAGAGCTGGCAGTCCGCATCGAGATGTTCGGTGACGAGATCGAGGCGCTCTCCACCCTCCACCCGCTCACCGGCGAGGTCATCAGCGACGACGACCACCTGTACGTCTTCCCGGCCTCGCACTACGTGGCGGGCCCGGAGCGCATGGAGAAGGCGATCAACGGCATCGAGAAGGAGCTCGCCGAGCGCCTCGCGGAGCTGGAGAAGCAGGGCAAGATGCTGGAGGCCCAGCGCCTGCGCATGCGCACCACGTACGACCTGGAGATGCTCCGCCAGATCGGCTCCTGCTCCGGCATCGAGAACTACTCGATGCACTTCGACGACCGCGCCCCCGGCACCGCCCCCCACACCCTCATCGACTACTTCCCCGAGGACTTCCTCCTGGTCCTGGACGAGTCGCACGTCACGGTCCCCCAGATCGGCGCGATGTACGAGGGCGACGCCTCCCGCAAGCGCACCCTCGTCGACCACGGCTTCCGGCTGCCGTCCGCCCTGGACAACCGCCCGCTGAAGTGGGAGGAGTTCCTCGGCCGCATCGGGCAGACGGTCTACCTCTCGGCGACCCCGGGGAAGTACGAGCTCTCGCGCGGCGACGGCTTCGTCGAGCAGATCATCCGCCCCACCGGCCTCATCGACCCCGAGGTCGTCGTCAAGCCCACCGAGGGCCAGATCGACGACCTGGTGCACGAGATCCGCACGCGCACCGAGAAGGACGAGCGCGTCCTGGTCACCACCCTCACCAAGAAGATGGCCGAGGACCTCACCGACTACTTCCTCGAACTGGGCATCCAGGTCCGCTATCTCCACAGCGACGTCGACACCCTGCGCCGCGTCGAGCTCCTGCGCGAACTGCGCGCCGGTGAGTACGACGTCCTGGTCGGCATCAACCTCCTCCGTGAGGGCCTCGACCTGCCCGAGGTCTCCCTGGTGGCGATCCTCGACGCCGACAAGGAGGGCTTCCTGCGCTCCGGTACGTCCCTGATCCAGACCATCGGCCGCGCCGCGCGCAACGTCTCCGGCCAGGTCCATATGTACGCGGACAAGATCACCCCGGCGATGGAGAAGGCCATCGACGAGACCAACCGCCGCCGGGAGAAGCAGATCGCGTACAACACGGAGCGTGGCATCGACCCGCAGCCCCTCCGTAAGAAGATCAACGACATCGTGTCGGCGATCGCGCGCGAAGAGGTCGACACCGAGGAGCTCCTCGGCTCCGACTACCGCAAGCCGAAGGCGGGCAAGGGCGCCAAGGCCCCCGTGCCCTCGCTCGGCGGCGAGACGGCCAAGGCCGGCAAGGCGGCCGCGCCCGCCAAGACCAAGGCCAAGGCCAAGAAGGGCGCCGGGACCGTCCCGACCGACCGCCCCGCGGCCGAACTGGCCGGGCAGATCGAGGAGATGACCGAGCGCATGCGCGCGGCCGCCGCCGACCTGCAGTTCGAGATCGCCGCACGGCTGCGCGACGAGGTGTCCGAGATGAAGAAGGAGCTCCGTCAGATGAGGGAGGCGGGGCAGGCCTAGGCCCTGTCGTCAAACTCCCGTCTGCCTCGCGACGCCTGGCACGCACGCTCGCCGCGTTGTCGGGCTCATCCCGGTACGCCCAGTACCGGGATGACCCTCCGCCTTGCGATCGCACGCACCAGACGCCGCGAGACCGCCCTCCGGGCGAACGACGCGAGTTTGACGACAGGGCCTAGAAACCCCCTCGGGACAGGGGGGAACGGCGTACTGCCCGGTCTGTTGCAAAGCCGCCACAAAGTGCTGCCCGGAGTGCGGTTGTGCAGGTCGCGCTGCATAGGGTGCTGGGCAGCCGCAAGAGGCGGCTGCCCAGGCAGTTCGAGAGGGGACAGCGCGTGACGGTCAACATGACCAAGGGTCAGGCCATCAGCCTGCAGAAGGACGACGGGGGCGCCCTGACCGCGGTGCGCATGGGACTGGGGTGGCAGGCGGCCCCGCGCCGCGGTCTGTTCGGCTCGCGCACCCGCGAGGTCGATCTGGACGCCTCGGCGGTGCTGTTCGCGGACAAGCAGCCGCTCGACGTCGTCTTCTTCCGTCACCTGGTCAGCGACGACGGCTCGGTGCGGCACACCGGCGACAACCTCGTGGGCGGCGTCGGCAAGGGCGGCGACGACGAGGCGATCCTCGTCGACCTCCAGCGGGTCCCCGTACACATCGACCAGATCGTCTTCACGGTGAACTCCTTCACCGGCCAGACCTTCCAGGAGGTGCAGAACGCCTTCTGCCGCCTGGTCGACGAGACCAACGGCCAGGAGCTCGCCCGCTACACCCTGGACGGCGGCGGCCAGTACACCGCGCAGATCATGGCGAAGGTCCACCGCGCGGGCAAGGGCTGGCAGATGACGGCCATCGGCAACCCCGCCAACGGCCGCACCTTCCAGGACCTGATGCCGTCGATCCTGCCGCACCTGTGAGTGCGCCCATGGGCCGCGCCTGACGGCACGCCGGTCCGCAGTACGTACGAGGTACGGGGCTCGCGGGAGCCCCCGAGGGGGAACGAACGCGATGACGGCCGAGCTGGTGCGAGGGCAGAACCACCCGCTACCCGGGACCCGCCTGGAGATCCGCGTATCGGCGGGGAACCCGGTCGTGGCCGGCGCCACGCTCGGCGACGACCGGGGCCGGGTCCGGGGCGTGGAGTGCGTGGCCCATCCCGGCTCGCCCACCCTGCCGGGCCTTGAAGTGTCCAAGCAGGCTGCGGCGGACCACCGCCTCGCCGTGGACCTCGGCGCCCTGCCGGACACCGTCCACCGGGTCAGCGTGCTGCTCGCGCTGCCCGTCGGCGCCGGGGACCCGGCCGCTTTCCGCGCGCTCGCCGCCCCCTTCGTCGCGGTCACCACGCTCGACGGCGCCGAGGTCGCCAGCTACACCATCACCGACCTGGACGCCGAGTCGGCGGTCGTCGCCCTGGAGCTCTACCGCCGGCAGGGTGCCTGGAAGGTCCGCGCGGTCGGCCAGGGGTACGCGGGCGGCCTCGCCGAGATGCTCACCGACCAGGGCCTGCCCGAGGCCCGCGAGCTGGCACGCGCGATCGACGACGCGGTGGCCCGGGGCCTGGCCCGCTCCGTGGCCGCGCCGCCGCCCCGCACCGCGGACGACACCCGCGTGCGCACCACGGCCCAGGGGCGGACCGCCCAGGGCCTGCCCGCCCCCGCGCACGGGCAGCCGCAGAGCCAGCCGCAGAGTCAGCCGCAGTCCGCCCCGCCCCCGCGGCAGCCGGGCGACGACGACACCGCCACCGGCGTCACGCCCACCGCCTCCGCCCCCTGCGCCGCGTCCACGGACCCGCAGAGCGGCGGCGGCCCCGTCGACTACACCCACCCGAGCCGCCGGACGTCCGCGCCCCCGACGCCGCCGCCCACCGCGCCCCCGGCCGGGCCCGGGGAGCCCGCGAGGCCCGTCGCGGGCGACGCCACCGGCTGGTCGATGGAGGAGCGGCTCTACAACCAGGTGTGGGGCATGTTCGAGGACCTGGCCCGCACCACCGCGGCGTACCGCAGCGCCGTCGACTTCGCCGACTCGCGCATGGAGCAGGAGCTCGACAAGGTCCTGTCCGACCCGCGCAGCCGCATCGGCGGCACGGGCGACGCCGCGCGGGAGACCGCCCGCGCCCGGCACGCGGACCTCGTCGGCCGGGCCAGGGCAGCCCTCGACCGCGACCTCGCCCAGCTCGCCGCCGAGTCCGAGGTCGTCGAGCCCGCCCTGCCCCCGGCGTACGCGGCGTGGAGCAGCCCCGTCTGGCACGCCTACCGCGCTCCGATGGAGATCCCGATGGCGCTGCGCCTCGGCGATCTCCACCTCCCCGAGCGCGTCGGCCTGCGGATTCCGATGCTCGTCCGGCTGCCCTTGGAGCGCGGCCTGTGGATCGACAGCGGCAAGGCGCTCACCAACTCCTTCACCGACCCCGCCGAGCTGCGCAGGCTGGCCGTCGACACCGCGGTCGCACATGCGGCCCGGCTGCTCGCGGCCTATCCGGCGGGCGAGTTCCAGGTGCACGTGATCGACGCGGCGGGAGCCGCCGCGCCCGCCCTCGCGCCGCTCGTGACGGCCGGTGTGCTCGCCGGGCCCCCGGCCTCCGGCGCCGCAGGCGTCTGCGAGGTGCTCGCCAAGCTCACCCAGCGCGTCGACCTGGTGCAGATGGCGGTCCGCGGCGGCGCGGCCGACGCGCTGCCCCCGGACGTGGACACCGCCGAGCAGCTCCTGATCGTCAACGACTTCCCGCACGGCTTCGACGACCGCGCCGTGACCCGGCTGCGCTACCTCGCGGACGAGGGCCCGGCCGTCGGCGTCCACCTCATGATGGTCGCCGACCGCGAGGACGCCGCCGAGTACGGCCCGCTGCTCGACCCCCTGTGGCGCGCGCTGCTGCGGCTGACGCCGGTCCCCGACGACCACCTCGCCGACCCCTGGGTCGGCCACGCCTGGACGTACGATCCGCCGGCGATGCCGCAGGGCAGCCAGGTCCTGCGGCAGGTCCTCGACCAGGTCGCGACGGCCCGGCGCAACGGCGGGCGTTGACGTCGAAGCGTGACGGCAAAGCGACTTTTGTACCGCCCTGACCAGGGCTTTTGGCTCTTGTTTACCATTCCCTTTACCAAACCTTGGTGCTTCGCGTACGCTTCTACCTGCGGAGGGGAGTACTCCCGGCTGCGACGTACCCGTCAATACGGACCGCCATCGGTCCCGGGGCGTCGGCCCGTACGGCGGCAGACGCCTCGGGTGGAAGAGACCTCCGGCAGCGACGACGCTGATCAGTAGCCGTACGACGCCGGAGGCGCAGTGGACGTTTCAATGACTCTGTGGGTGACGACCGTTCTCGGTCTGTGTGCCCTGATCGCGGTCGACTTCTTCATCGGGCGCAAGCCCCATGACGTGTCGATCAAGGAAGCCGGAATATGGACGGTCGTCTGGATCGTCCTCGCGGCGCTCTTCGGCATCGGCCTGCTGGTCGCCGGTGAGAGCCAGGCGTCCGGCGAGTTCTTCGCGGGCTTCATCACCGAGAAGTCGCTCTCCGTCGACAACCTCTTCGTCTTCATCCTGATCATGGCGAAGTTCTCGGTCCCGTCCCACCTGCAGCAGCGGGTGCTGCTGTTCGGTGTGCTGATCGCCCTGGTCCTGCGCGCGATCTTCATCGCCGCCGGCGCCGCGGTCATCGCCAACTTCTCGTGGGTCTTCTACATCTTCGGCGCGTTCCTGATCTACACCGCCTGGAAGCTCATCCAGGAGGCCCGCGCCGACGAGGAGGAAGAGGACTGGGAGGAGAACCGCCTCCTGAAGTCCATCGAGAAGAAGTTCGGCGTCTCGGACCGGTACGAGGGCACGAAGCTGTTCATCAAGAAGAACGGCAAGAAGATCATGACGCCGCTCATGGTCGTCATGCTCGCCATCGGCACCACCGACGTGCTCTTCGCGATGGACTCCATCCCGGCGATCTTCGGCCTCACCCAGGACCCGTACATCGTCTTCACCGCCAACGCCTTCGCCCTGATGGGTCTGCGGCAGCTGTACTTCCTCATCGGCGGCCTGCTCAGGAAGCTGGTCCACCTCAGCTACGGCCTGTCGGTGATCCTCGGCTTCATCGGCTTGAAGCTCGTCCTGCACGCCCTGCACGAGAACGGGGTGCACGTACCCGAGATCTCCATCCCGGTCTCGCTCGGCGTCATCTGCGGTGTCCTGGTGATCACGACGATCACCAGCCTCCTCGCCACCAGGAAGCAGGAGCGGCAGGCGGCGGCCGAAGCCGCGGACGACGAGCGCAAGGACAGCGACGAGCGCAAGGACAGCATCGAGGCCTGACTCTCACGCCGCCCGCCCGGAGCCGCCCGCACGGCACCGGGCGGGCGGTACCGAGTCGCGGCACCCGAGCGCCCGGGGCAGCATCGAGTCATGGTCACTCGGCTCCGGGCGCTCGGCATGCAGTGGACTGCCGTGGTGCCGATCCTCGCGATCGTCCTCCTCGCGTTCACCTGGGGGCGGGACCTGCCAGGCCCGGTCGTCGGCCTGGTGACGCTGATCCTCGCGGGGGCGGTGCTCGCCGCCGTCCACCACGCCGAGGTGATCGCGCACCGGGTGGGCGAACCCTTCGGGTCCCTCGTCCTCGCGGTCGCGGTGACGATCATCGAGGTGGCGCTGATCGTCACCCTCATGGCCGACGGCGGCGACAAGAGCGCCACCCTCGCGCGGGACACCGTCTTCGCCGCCGTGATGATCACCTGCAACGGCATCGTCGGGCTCTGTCTCCTGGTGGGCGCCCTGCGCCACCGCACCGCGGTCTTCAACCCCGAGGGCACCGGCGCCGCCCTCGCGACCGTCGCCACCCTGGCCACGCTCTGCCTGGTCCTGCCGACCTTCACCACCACCAAGCCGGGCGGCGAGTTCACCACCTCCCAGCTGACCTTCGCCGCGATCGCCTCGATCACCCTGTACGGCCTCTTCGTGACGACCCAGACCGTGCGCCACCGCGACTACTTCCTGCCCCTCACCCGGCAGGGCGACGTCATCGACGCCGACACCCACGCCGAGGGCCCCTCCGCCCGGAAGGCGCTGACCAGCCTCGGGCTGCTCGCCCTCGCACTGATCGGCGTGGTCGGCCTCGCCAAGGGCGTCTCCCCGACGATCGAGTCGGGAGTGGAGAGCGCCGGCATGCCGCACGCCGTCGTCGGCGTGATCATCGCGCTGCTCGTGCTGCTCCCGGAGACGATCGCGGCCGTCCGCGCCACCCGCCGCGAGCGCGTGCAGACGAGCCTCAACCTCGCCCTCGGTTCGGCGATGGCCAGCATCGGACTGACCATCCCGGCCGTCGCTGTCGCCTCCGTGTGGCTGTCCGGGCCGCTCGTGCTCGGACTCGGCTCGACGCACATGGTGCTGCTCGCCCTCACGGTGGTGGTCGGCACGCTCACGGTCGTCCCCGGGCGCGCCACGCCGCTCCAGGGCGGCGTCCATCTGGTGCTGTTCGCGGCGTACCTGGAGCTGGCGATCAACCCGTAGCCAGCCATCCAGCCATCCATCCATTACGTCGTCATGGCCGTCACCCCACAGAGCCATCACGCCGCAGAGCCGTCACCTCACAGAGCCATCACCCCACCGTGGCCACTGGGCCGTCCGCCACCTTCACCGGACGCGTCTCCGGAAGCAGCGCGAAGCAGCCGAGGCTCAGCAGCGCGATGCCCGTCAGATACGCGGCCACACCCCACGGTGTCCCGTCCCCGGCCGCCAGCGCGGTCGCCACGATCGGGGTGAGTGCGCCCCCGAGGACCCCGCCGAGGTTGTAGCCGACCGCTGCGCCCGTGCAGCGCAGCCGGGGCTCGTACAGCTCCGGCAGGTACGCGGCGACCACGGCGAACACCATGATGAAGGCGAGCATCGCCACCAGGAACGCGAGGAACATCAGCAGCGGCTGCCCGGTCGAGAACAGAGCGATCATCGGGAACATCCAGAGCGCCGACGCGGCGCAGCCGAGCAGGCACAGCGGCCGCCGCCCGTACCGGTCGCCGAGCACGGCCACCACCGGCGTCAATACGCCCTTCACCACCACCGCGGCCATGATGCAGGCCAGCATGACGGTGCGGCTCACGCCGAGCCGCTCCACTCCGTAGGAGAGGGACCACGTCGTCACGGCGTAGAACACCGCGTACCCGAAGGCGAGCGCGCCCGCGGTCAGGAGCACCAGCCTCCAGTGCCCGCGCGCCACCTCGACGAGCGGCACGCGCGCGTGCTCGCGCACCCGCAGGAATTCCGGGCTCTCCGCGAGCGAGGTGCGCAGCGCGAGCCCCACCGCGACGAGCAGGCCCGCCGCCCAGAACGGCACGCGCCAGCCCCAGGCCGCGAACTGCGCGTCGGTGAGCGTCGCCGAGAGGGCCAGCATGATGCCGTTGGCCAGCAGGAAGCCGACCGGGGGTCCGATCTGGGGGAAACTCGCCCACAGCCCGCGCCGCTCGGCCGGCGCGTGCTCGGCGGTGAGCAGCACGGCGCCGCCCCACTCACCCCCGAGCCCGAGTCCCTGCAGGAACCGCAGCACCAGGAGCAGCAGGGGGGCGCCGATCCCGATCGATCCGTACGCCGGTACGCAGCCGACGGCGACCGTGGCGACGCCGGTCAGGAGCAGCGATCCGACGAGCACCGGCCGCCGCCCGTGCCGGTCGCCGATGTGCCCGAACAGGACGGAGCCGAGGGGCCGCGCGACGAACCCCACTCCGAAGGTCGCGAAGGCGGCGAGGGTGCCCGCGAGCGGGGAGAAGGTGGGGAAGAACAGCGGTCCGAGGACCAGCGCCGCGGCCGTCCCGTAGATGAAGAAGTCGTAGAACTCGATGGCGGTCCCGGCGAGGGAGGCGGCCGCGAGACGCGGCAGTGAGGGTGGTCCGGTGGGGCGCATGCCACGTCAACTACCCACAGTGACACTCGGTTACGTGGGGTCGCGGGGGGCGTGCGGTGGTGCGAGGTGCTGGGGGGAGTGCGTCCCGCTTCCGGCGCATCACGCTGCCGGCGTATCCCGCTGTCGGCGCATCACGCTCTTCCGGTGTCTCCCGCGCGCGGGGGGCGTGATAGACCTCCCGTATGACGCGTAGCCTCGCCACCGCCCCGATCATGATCCTGAACGGCCCGAACCTGAACCTCCTCGGCCGGCGCCAGCCCGAGATCTACGGCACCGACACCCTCGCCGACGTCGAGGCCCTGTGCGCCAAGGCGGCCGCCGCGCACGGCGGGACCGTGGACCTGCGGCAGAGTAACCACGAGGGCGAGTTGGTGGACTGGATCCACGAGGCGCGCGAGCATCACGTGGGCATCGTCATCAACCCCGCGGCCTACTCGCACACGTCCGTCGCGATCCTGGACGCCCTCAACACCTGTGACGGGATGCCGGTGTTGGAGGTGCACATCTCCAACATCCATCAGCGCGAGGCGTTCCGGCACCACAGCTACGTGTCGCAGCGCGCCGACGGTGTCATCGCGGGGTGCGGGGTGCAGGGGTACGCGTTCGCGGTGGAGCGGGTGGCGGCGCTGGTCGCCGCCGGTGCGTGACGCGTACCCCCGTACCCCTGGTACCTCTGGGTCTCACCAGCCCCGTGCGCGCCACTCGGCGAGATGCGGCCGCTCGGCGCCGAGCGTCGTGTCGCCGCCGTGGCCCGGGTAGACCCACGTCTCGTCCGGCAGCGTCCCGAAGATCTTCGTCTCGACGTCGTCGATGAGGCTCGCGAAAGCCTTCGGGTCCTTCCACGTGTTGCCGACGCCGCCCGGGAAGAGGCAGTCGCCGGTGAACACGTGCGGGTGGCCGTGCGGGTCGTCGTAGACGAGCGCGATCGAACCCGGGGTGTGGCCCACCAGGTGGCGCGCGGTCAGCGTGACGCGGCCGACCGTGACCGTGTCGCCGTCGTCGACCAGGACGTCGGTCGGGACGGGGATGCCCGTGGCGTCCTCGCGGCCCGCGTACGTCCGCGCGCCGGTGGCCGCCACGACGGCGGCGAGGGCCTGCCAGTGGTCGCCGTGCTGATGCGTGGTGACGACGGACGCGATGCCGTCGTCACCGATCAGCGTCAGCAGCGTCTCGGCGTCGTTCGCCGCGTCGATCAACAGCTGCTCGCCGGTGGCCCGGCAGCGCAACAGGTAGGCGTTGTTGTCCATCGGCCCGACCGCGACCTTCGAAATCATCAGCTCCGGCAGCTCGTGCACATCCGCGGGCCCGCCGACCTTCACCGCTCCGCTGTACGTCATGTACGCCAGCCTATAGCGGGGGCAGGGTGGGCAGCAGGCCGCCTTCGGCGGTGAGCGCGGAGCCGTCGCGGCGCCCGGAGAGCCAGCCGACCACGTCCGGCGCCGGGCCGGAGACGGTCACCTCCGGAGTGCCCTCCCCGCCGGTGCTCCACGTGTGCGTGCCGTCCGTGATCCGGGTGGGCGGCACGCCGGGGGCGCCGGTGAAGCGCGCGGTCAGGAACACGGTCTCGCGCTGCACGAACTCCGCGGGCAGATCCTCGAGTTCGTACCCGATGCCGAGGTCGACGTGGTGCAGTTCCACTTCGACCCACCGGCGAAACGGCACCCTGGAGGCGGAGTCGGTGACGCCGTTGCGCATGGTGATGGTGCGCGACCAGTCCGCGGGGAGCGCGGCCTGGGCCTCGAAGCGGGCCGTGCTCTCCCGGACGTCGCCGAGCTGCTCGGTCAGGGGCCGCGGGGCGTCCCGCTCGATGTCCGCGTCCCGCGCCTCGGCGCTGACGTACATCGGCCGGCCGGCCAGCACGTTCACCAGCGCGTCCGCGTTTCGCGCGAGGTGGGCGAGGACGTGGCCCCGGGTCCAGCCCGGCAGCCGGGACGGCGCGGCGGTCGAATCGTTGTTCAGTTTCGCGGCTGCGGTGAGCAGTCGATCGGTCGCGTCACGTACAGACGCCAGGTCGCGCACATGATCAATCATGCGGCCGACGATAGCTGGGTCACACGTTCGGGTGAAGAGGCCTGGACAGGCCGCAAATCGAATGTACGTCCTATATGGTCGAAGGCGGCATCGGGCATTCTTGAAGGTCCGGATTTGTTGTGCATGCGGAACCAGGGAAGCGGCCCGGCGTTGTCAGTGGCTCGCCCTAGTCTGTGAACGACGGGGGTTCTGCCCCCTGTCACTTCTCTCTAGAAAGGTGCGGACCGGCGTGGCCGACCGTCTCATCGTCCGTGGCGCGCGCGAGCACAATCTCAAGAACGTCTCGCTCGACCTCCCGCGTGACTCCCTCATCGTCTTCACCGGACTCTCCGGGTCGGGCAAGTCCTCGCTCGCGTTCGACACGATCTTCGCCGAGGGCCAGCGGCGGTACGTGGAGTCCCTCTCCTCGTACGCCCGCCAGTTCCTCGGCCAGATGGACAAGCCCGACGTCGACTTCATCGAGGGCCTCTCGCCCGCGGTCTCCATCGACCAGAAGTCGACCTCGCGCAACCCGCGCTCGACGGTCGGCACCATCACCGAGGTCTACGACTACCTGCGCCTGCTCTTCGCGCGCATCGGCAAGCCGCACTGTCCCGAGTGCGGGCGCCCCATCTCCCGGCAGTCGCCGCAGGCCATCGTCGACAAGGTCCTTGACCTGCCCGAGGGCAGCCGCTTCCAGGTCCTGTCGCCGCTGGTGCGCGAGCGCAAGGGCGAGTTCGTCGACCTCTTCGCCGACCTCCAGACCAAGGGCTACAGCCGCGCGCGGGTCGACGGCGAGACGATCCAGCTCTCCGAGCCGCCGACGCTCAAGAAGCAGGAGAAGCACACCATCGAGGTCGTCGTCGACCGCCTCACGGTGAAGGACTCCGCCAAGCGCCGCCTGACCGACTCCGTGGAGACCGCGCTCGGCCTCTCCGCGGGCATGGTCGTGCTCGACTTCGTCGACCTCCCCGAGGACGACCCCGAGCGCGAGCGCATGTACTCGGAGCACCTCTACTGCCCGTACGACGACCTGTCCTTCGAGGAGCTCGAGCCCCGCTCCTTCTCCTTCAACTCGCCCTTCGGCGCCTGCCCGGACTGCACCGGCATCGGCACGCGCATGGAGGTCGACCCGGAGCTGATCGTTCCGGACCCGGACAAGTCGCTCGACGAGGGCGCCATCCACCCCTGGTCGCACGGCCACACCAAGGAGTACTTCGGCCGGCTCGTGGGCGCCCTCGCCGACGCGCTCGGCTTCTCCACCGAGATGCCCTGGGCCGGACTTCCGCAGCGCGCCAAGAAGGCCCTGCTCAACGGCCACAAGACGCAGATCGAGGTGCGCTACCGCAACCGGTACGGCCGCGAGCGGGTCTACACCACCGCCTTCGAAGGTGCCGTCCCCTTCGTCAAGCGCCGCCACAGCGAGGCCGAGAGCGACGCCAGCCGCGAGCGCTTCGAGGGCTACATGCGCGAGGTGCCCTGCCCCACCTGTGAGGGCACCCGCCTCAAGCCGATCGTCCTGGCCGTCTCGGTCATGGGGAAGTCGATCGCCGAGGTCTCCGCGATGTCCATCAGCGACTGCGCGGACTTCCTCGCCATGCTGAAGCTCGGCGCCCGCGACAAGAAGATCGCCGAGCGGGTCCTCAAGGAGGTCAACGAACGGCTGCGGTTCCTGGTCGACGTCGGCCTGGACTACCTCTCGCTGAACCGCGCCGCGGGCACCCTCTCCGGAGGCGAGGCCCAGCGCATCCGCCTGGCCACCCAGATCGGCTCCGGCCTGGTCGGCGTGCTCTACGTCCTGGACGAGCCGTCCATCGGCCTCCACCAGCGCGACAACCACCGCCTGATCGAGACCCTCGTCCGCCTGCGCGACATGGGCAACACGCTCATCGTCGTCGAGCACGACGAGGACACCATCAAGGTCGCCGACTGGGTCGTCGACATCGGCCCCGGCGCGGGCGAGCACGGCGGCAAGGTCGTGCACAGCGGCTCCATGAAGGAGCTCCTCGCCAACGACAAGTCGATCACCGGCCAGTATCTGTCGGGCAAGCGGGCCATCCCGGTCCCGGACGTGCGCCGCCCCGCCGACCCTTCCCGGCAGCTCACGGTGCACGGCGCCCGTGAGAACAACCTGCAGGACATCGACGTCTCCTTCCCGCTCGGCGTCCTCACGGCCGTCACGGGCGTCTCGGGTTCGGGCAAGTCGACGCTCGTCAACGACATCCTGTACACGCACCTGGCCCGCGAGCTGAACGGCGCCCGGTCCGTCCCGGGCCGCCACACGCGCGTGGACGGCGACGACCAGGTCGACAAGGTCGTGCACGTCGACCAGTCGCCCATCGGCCGCACCCCGCGCTCGAACCCGGCGACGTACACCGGCGTCTTCGACCACGTCCGCAGGCTCTTCGCGGAGACCACGGAGGCGAAGGTCCGCGGCTATCTGCCCGGCCGCTTCTCCTTCAACGTCAAGGGCGGCCGCTGCGAGAACTGCTCCGGCGACGGCACCATCAAGATCGAGATGAACTTCCTCCCGGACGTGTACGTCCCGTGCGAGGTCTGCCACGGCGCGCGGTACAACCGCGAGACGCTGGACGTGCACTACAAGGGCAAGTCCATCGCCGAGGTCCTCGACATGCCGATCGAGGAGGCGCTCGACTTCTTCGGGGCCGTGCCCGCCATCGCCCGGCACCTGAAGACCCTCAACGACGTCGGCCTCGGGTACGTACGCCTCGGCCAGTCGGCGCCCACCCTCTCCGGAGGCGAGGCCCAGCGCGTGAAGCTGGCCTCCGAGCTCCAGAAGCGGTCCACGGGCCGGACCGTGTACGTCCTGGACGAGCCGACCACCGGTCTGCACTTCGAGGACATCAGCAAGCTGATCACGGTCCTCTCCGGCCTCGTCGACAAGGGCAACACGGTCATCGTCATCGAGCACAACCTCGACGTGATCAAGACCGCGGACTGGGTCGTCGACATGGGCCCCGAGGGTGGCAACGGCGGCGGCCTGGTCGTCGCCGAAGGCACGCCCGAGGACGTCGCGGGAGTGCCGGCCAGCCACACCGGCAAGTTCCTGCGGGACATCATCTCGGCGGACCGGATCAGCGATGCGGTGCCCTCGCGGGGACGGTCGGCCAAGAAGACGGCTGCCAAGAAGGCGCTCGCCAGGAAGACCGCCGCCAAGAAGACGGTGGCGGCGACCGCCACGGCCACGAAGCGGACGGCCACGGCCAGGACGGACGCGCCCGCCAAGGCGAGCACCCCTGCCAAGAAGGCGGCCGGCACGAAGAAGACCGCCGCTCCGAAGAAGACGGCTGCCGCCACGAAGAAGTCGGCCGCCGCCAAGAAGACGACGCGGGCCCGCAAGGCCTGACGGCCGCCACCCCCGGGGACCCGGTGCACGGCCTTCGGGCCGACGCGCGGACCCGATCGAAGCGCCCCACCCCTCACCAGGGGCGGGGCGCTTCCCCTTGCCCGAGGGGCGGTCCCGGGCGGCCGAATGCCCCTTGCCCGCCGCCCCGTTCACGTGGTCGGCTGCTCCCATGCCCGTACGCAGCGAACGCGCAGGCCCCGTCACCACCGTCGTGCTGTCCCGCCCCGCCGCGCGGAACGCCGTCGACGGGCACACCGCCCGTGCCCTCGCCGACGCCTTCCGCGCCTTCGACACCGACCCGGACGCCGCCGTCGCCGTCCTGTGGGGCGAGGGCGGCACCTTCTGCGCGGGCGCGGACCTCAAGGCCATCGGCACGCCTGACGGCAACGTGGTGGCCGAGGACGGGGACGGCCCCATGGGCCCCACCCGGATGCGCCTGTCCAAGCCGGTGATCGCGGCGATCTCCGGCCACGCCGTGGCCGGTGGCCTCGAACTCGCCCTCTGGTGCGACCTGCGGGTCGCCGAGGACGACGCCGTCCTCGGGGTGTTCTGCCGCCGCTGGGGCGTCCCGCTCATCGACGGCGGTACGGTGCGGCTGCCCCGGCTCATCGGCGAGGGCCGCGCCCTGGACCTGATCCTGACGGGCCGCCCCGTGGGCGCCGCGGAGGCGCTCGGCATGGGCCTGGTCAACCGGACCGTGCCCACCGGCACCTCGCGCGCCGCGGCCGAGCAGCTCGCCGCCGAGATCGCCGGTTTCCCGCAGACCTGCCTGCGGCGCGACCGACTGGCCCTCCTCGAACAGGGCGGCCTGTCCGAACAGGAGGCGATGGCGGTCGAGTTGAGCCACGGACTGCACTCGCTGGCCGAGGCGGCCGCGGGCGCGGCACGCTTCGCGGCGGGAGCCGGCCGGCACGGCGTGTCCACGGGCCGCTGAGGCGGCGGGAACGGCCGGAACGGCGGGAACGGCCGGACCGCGGATACGAAGAGCCCGCCCCTACGCGAGTTCGGCCGCGTACGGCGGTTCCGCCCCCGCCCGCGAGCAGGTGAGCGCGGCCGCCCGCGCCGCGAAGCGCAGCACCTCGCTCCAGCCCTGCGCGCCCAGCTCCTGAAGTGCCCGGGGCGACAGCGCGTCGCGTGCCGAAAGCCCGTGCAGCAGCGCCGCGTTGACGGTGTCGCCCGCGCCGATCGTGTCCACCACGTCGACCGTTTCGCCGGGCACCCGCAGTTCCGTGCCGTCCCGCGTGTACAGCGACAGGCCGTCGCCGCCGTGGGTCACCACCACGGCGGCGGGCCCCGCGGACAGCCACTCGTGCGGAGTGCCCCCGATCCAGTCGCCGTCCTCCCGCGACAGCTTGAGCAGCGAGACGGAGGGCAGCCAGCTCTTGAACCGCGCGCGATAGGCGTCCGCGTCGGGGATCAGCCCGGCCCGTACGTTCGGGTCGAGCGTGGTGAAGACCCCGCGCGCCGCCGCCCGGCGCATCAGCTCCTCGTACGCGCTCGCGCCCGGCTCCAGGACGAGCGAGCAGGTGCCGAACGACATCGCCCGTACGCCCTCGGGGAGTTGCCCGGGAGCCTCGAAGAGCCGGTCGGCCGTGCCCTCGACGTAGAAGGAGTATCCGGCCGAGCCGTCCGCGCCGATCGAGGCGACGGCGAGCGTCGTCGGCTCCGGGCCGCGCCGCACGGACGAGACGTCGACGCCGGCCGCCCGCAGCCCGTCGAGCAGCGCCTCGCCGAAGGCGTCGCGCGAGACGCGTGAGCAGAAGGAGACCGGTGAGCCGAGCCGGCCGAGCGCCACGGCGGTGTTGTACGGGCCACCGCCGAGGCGCGGTGCGAGCGCGGGCAGCCCGGGGCCACCTTCCGCCCTCTGCGGCACGAGGTCGATCAGGGCCTCTCCTGCGACGACAATCACGGGCGGTTCCTCTCGGGCGCGGGATGCGGATCGGGCTCGGCGTCCCGCTCAGGCTAGGCCGTGCGCGGGGCGGCGGGCGGATGCGGGCAACACTCGGGCGGGCTCGTGCCAGACCCGGTCGCGGCGTCCCGCGCCGGTAGGGTCTGATCCGTCACCGACGCCCCTGACCTGTGGAGACACCATGTCCGGCACGCCCCACGCCCGCCGCACCGTGCTGCGGGCCGCCGCCCTCGCCCCGGCCGTCGGGCTCGGGCTCACCGCCTGTTCGTCCGGCGACGGGTCGAACCGTTCGGCGCCGACCGCGCCGGTGGACCTCGGGAAGTCCGACGACGTGAAGGTGGGCGCCTCGAAGCTGTACACGGACCAGAACGTCGTCGTCAGCCGGATCTCCGAGAACGAGTACAAGGCATACAGCACGATCTGCACCCACGCGCGCTGCCCGATCAACCACCTGGAGGGGCACAAGCTGGTCTGCCAGTGCCACGGCAGTCAGTTCGACGCCACGAACGGCAAGGTGCTGCACGAACCGGCCGTCGAGCCGCTCGCCGAGGTGCCGGTGAAGGTGGCGGACGGCAAGATCGTCGTGGGCCCGGCGAAGAAGGCCTGAAGCCCGACGAAGAAGGCCTGGAGTCGGGCGAAGCAGGCCTGGAGCCCGGCGTGCGAGACGCGTCCCGGCTCACTCCCAGTCCCACGCGATCCCCAGGATCCCCGCCCGCACCTGCGGCTCGACCACATGCACCGAGCGGTGGCTGCCGCTCAGCGTCAGTTCCTGCCGGCCGCCGCGCGGGGCCGCGGCCGAGTGCTGTGTGAAGCGGTGGCAGCGTACGGGCAGGGCCGCGTCGTCGTAGCGGATCTGCAGCGCGTACTGGCCGCCCGCGTACGTGAACCCGCGCATGTACTCGGTGGCGGGGCCCGCCGTGCCGTCCTCGAAGCCGTAGCCGAACAGATGGGTGTCGCCCGCGCGCAGGCGCGCGTCGAAGAGCAGCTCGGCGACCAGCACCCCCGTGCCCTGGTGCCACCGCACGCGCCCCGTGCGGCAGTTCTCCAGGGCGCGCACGCGGACCCGGTCGGGGGCGCACCCGGGGTCCCCGTGGTGGATGGCCACGTAGCGGTCCACGCCGTCCCGGTGGGCGCGCACGATGTGCTGCGATTCGCGGCCGACCATCTCGCGGAGCGCGCCGATCCGCACCCGCTCGTGGTGGCCGATGGTGTGCAGCCCGCCGTCGACGGGTGAGCCGAGCTCGGCCAGGAGCGAGCGCAGCACGTCGGAGGCCTCGACCAGGGAGCGGTACGAGCGGGCGGCGGGCCGCGCCCGGTCGGCGCGCTGGTTCGGCTGGACGAGCAGCCGGACCAGCGACTCCTCCGGCAGCTGCAGGATCTCCTCCAGGGCGCGTACGGCGCGCAGGGACTCGGCGCGCTGGGGGCGCCGGGCGCCCTGCTGCCAGTAACTCAGGCTCGTCACACCGACGTTGACGCCGCGCTGGGTCAGGTGGTGGCGTATGCGCTGCAGAGGGAGGCGCCGTGCGGCGATAGCGGTGCGCAGCGCGAGGTGGAAGGGGCCGGTGCGCAGGGCGGCTTCCAGCTCCGCGGGCGCTTCGTGGTCCTCGGCCTCGCCGTGCTCCGCGCGCTGTTCGTCGCGCTCGTCCGCGCGTCGTGTGCCGTGCCGCAAGGCGGACTCCTTCTGTGAACGTTCACTTCTGCCGTTCCGGCGTTCACGCCGGTGGGGGCGGGCCACCAGGTGGACGTACGGCCGATGTTCACATCCGTACGCCGCCGTTCACGGCCCAAGTAATTCCGCATTGAAGCGTGTTGACCTGCACTCGACAACACTCGATGCTCAATCGCAGCGTCCGGACGCGCTCCTCCACACCCCACCCCGCACGGGAGGAACGCGATGCGCCCACCCCACTCCAGGAGCAGCAGCGCCGGCAGACGGAGACGCCTCTCCGCACTCGCCGTCGTCGCGGCAGCACTCTTCGCCGCACCCGTGGCCACGGCCACGGCTGCTCCGCTCGACTCCGCCCCCGCCGCGTCGGCCGCGCCCGAGGCCCGCACGGCGAGCGGCACCACCACCGCGGACCCGTCCGTACTGGCCGCCAAGCGGCTGAACATCACCATGCAGTCCCAGCAGAAGACCAACTGGTGCTGGGCCGCGGGAGGCAACACCATCGCGACCTATCTGGGCCGCACCTACAGCCAGAACCAGTTCTGCAACGCCGCGTTCGGCCGCAACCAGAGCACCGAGTGCCCCAACAACCAGGCGACGCTCGGCAATGTGCAGAGCGGTCTGCGCTGGGCCGGCATCAACCCCGGCTCGTACGTCACCGGCTGGCTGCGCTACCCGACCGTGAAGGCCGAGATCGACGCGGGCCGCCCGGTCGAGACGCGCATCCAATGGTCCAACGGCGGCGGCCACATGCACGTCCTCTACGGCTACGACGACGCCAGCAGCTGGGTCTACTGGGGCGATCCCTGGCCCTCCAACGACCGCTACAACTGGGCCTCGCACGCCTGGTACGTCGACAACAACACCTTCTCCTGGACCCACTCGCTCTACCGGATCGGGGCGTGAGAGCGATGACCCGTCACCTTCCTCGCCGCCTTCCCCGCCACCTGGACGCCCGGCACCTGACCAAGGCCGCGCTCGCGGGTGCGGCCGCCACCCTGGTCCTCGGCGTCGTGGCCCCGGCGGCCTCTGCCGACCCCGGTCCCGCGGCCCCCTCCGCCGCCTCCCGCGCCGCCGCGCTCCGGGCGGCCGAGGCGCCGAAGACCCTCGACACGCTCTCCCGGTTCTTCGCGCGGGAGGGGGCGGTCACCGTGGCCGCGGCCGACCCGCGGGTCGAGGGCAGGGCCGTGCCCGTCCGCTACCTCTCCCCGGACTTCGTCGCGGGCAAGAAGGGCGCGCCCGTCGCCCGCGTGGAGTTCCTCGCCGGCAAGGCGGTCTCCTCCGACGGCCAGGAGGCCTCCCTCTGGATGGTCGACGAGGGCGGCTCCTGGCAGGTCGTGAACATCGCCACCGGGGACGACGAGACCCACTACGCGCGCGTGGGCGCCGAGAAGCTCCCCGGCGGCACCGTCTTCCACGAGCCGCAGATCAACGCCTGGTACGTCCAGGACGAGGAGCACGCGCGCGTGCTGCCCCTCGACAAGGACGCGGTGCGCGCCGTGGGAGCCGAGGGGACCTCGGTCGCCGCCTACCGCAAGCGCGTCCAGAAGGCCTACGGCGACAAGCTGCCGGGCTCCGCGTACGAGAAGTCGGGCAAGGCAGGCGGCTACCAGGACAAGAAGCAGGACGAGAAGAAGGACAAGAAGCAGGACAGGGCGCAGGACGAGAAGGGCGGCGCGACGTCGGAGCAGGCGTCCGCGCCGCCGCCCGCCCAGGGCCCTGTGACGGTCGCCTCCTCGCTGGCGGGCGCGGGCGCCCTGGTCGCCCTCGGCCTCTCCGGTACGGCGCTCGTCCGGCGCCGCACCGCCCGGCGGCAGGGCTGACCCGGGGGAGCGGCGGCCGGGACGCCGGCCACCGCTCCCGATCGCCGCTCCCGATCGCCGCTCCCGGCCGTCGGACCCGGACGCGGAGCCGGACTGTCAGCACCCGCCAGTAGGCTGTCCGACATGGCCGACCCTTCCAGCTACCGCCCCAAGCCGGGACAGATCCCCGACGCCCCGGGGGTCTACAAATTCCGCGACGAGCACCGCCGGGTGATCTACGTCGGGAAGGCCAAGAGCCTGCGCCAGCGCCTGGCCAACTACTTCCAGGACCTGGCCGGGCTCCACCCGCGCACCCGTTCCATGGTGACGACGGCGGCCTCCGTCGAGTGGACGGTGGTCACCAACGAGGTCGAGGCGCTGCAGCTGGAGTACACCTGGATCAAGGAGTTCGACCCCCGGTTCAACGTCAAGTACCGCGACGACAAGAGCTATCCGTACCTCGCGGTCACGATGAACGAGCAGTACCCGCGCGTGCAGGTGATGCGCGGCCAGAAGAAGAAGGGCGTGCGCTACTTCGGTCCGTACGGCCACGCCTGGGCGATCCGCGACACGGTGGACCTCCTGCTGCGCGCCTTCCCCGTGCGCACCTGCTCCGCGGGCGTGTTCAAGAACGCCACCCGCACCGGCCGCCCCTGCCTCCTCGGCTACATCGGCAAGTGCTCGGCGCCCTGTGTGGAGCGCGTCACCGCCGATGTCCACCGTGAACTCGCCGAGGACTTCTGCGACTTCATGGCCGGCCGTACCGGCACGTACATCCGACGCCTTGAGCGTCAGATGGCGGACGCGGCCGAGGAGATGGAGTACGAGCGCGCGGCCCGCCTGCGCGACGACATCGAGGCCCTCAAGAAGGCGATGGCCAAGAGCGCCGTCGTCCTCGCCGACGCCACCGACGCCGACCTCATCGCCCTCGCCGAGGACGAGCTGGAGGCGGCCGTCCAGATCTTCCACGTCCGGGGCGGACGCGTGCGCGGACAGCGCGGCTGGGTCACCGACAAGGTCGAGGCGGTCACCAGCGGCGACCTCGTCGAGCACGCCCTCCAGCAGCTGTACGGCGAGGAGAGCGGGGACGCCGTGCCCAAGGAGGTGCTCGTCCCCGCGCTGCCGGACCCCATAGAGCCGGTCCAGGCGTGGCTGACCGAGCGCCGCGGGGCGAACGTCTCGCTGCGCATCCCGCAGCGCGGCGACAAGAAGGCCCTCATGGAGACCGTCGCGCGCAACGCGCAGCAGTCCCTCGTCCTGCACAAGACCAAGCGCGCCTCCGACCTCACCACCCGCTCCCGCGCCCTGGAGGAGATCGCCGCCGCCCTGGAGCTGGACAGCGTCCCCCTGCGGGTCGAGTGCTACGACATCTCGCACCTCCAGGGCGACGACGTGGTCGCCTCGATGGTCGTCTTCGAGGACGGCCTCGCCCGCAAGAGCGAGTACCGCCGCTTCCAGATCAAGGGCTTCGAGGGCCAGGACGACGTCCGTTCCATGCACGAGGTGATCACGCGCCGCTTCAGGCGCTATCTCGCGGAGAAGGAGCGGACCGGTGAATGGGTCGACGAGGAGACGGGCGAAGTCTCCGATCTGGGTCCGACCGAGGAGGACGGCCGCCCCAAGCGGTTCGCGTACCCGCCGCAGCTCGTCGTCGTGGACGGCGGCCAGCCGCAGGTCGCGGCCGCCAAGCGGGCGCTGGACGAGCTCGGCATCGACGACATCGCGGTGTGCGGCCTGGCCAAGCGCCTGGAGGAGGTCTGGGTCCCCGGTGAGGACGACCCGGTGATCCTGCCGCGCACCAGCGAGGGTCTCTACCTCCTTCAGCGGGTACGTGACGAAGCCCACCGCTTCGCCATCACCTACCAGCGCAACAAGCGGGCCAAGCGCTTTCGCGCGGGGCCGCTGGACGCCGTGCCCGGCCTCGGGGACGCGCGCAAGCAGACGCTGATCAAGCACTTCGGTTCGGTGAAGAAGCTGCGATCCGCGACAATCGACCAGATCTGCGAGGTACCGGGCGTGGGCCGCAAGACGGCCGAGGCCATCGCCGTGGCCCTCGCGCAGGCGGCACCAGCCGCACCCGCCGTGAACACGGCGACCGGAGAGATCATGGAAGAGGAGGAGCCCGTGGCCGCGGGCCCCTCGGAAGAACGACGGGGGCAGGAGACATGAGCGAGCACGACGAAGGTGAAGAGCAAGTGAGTGCGGGCACGCCGACCGAGACGCCGGGCGTGCCGGACGCCGCGATCCCCGAGCTGGTGATCATCTCCGGGATGTCGGGCGCCGGCCGCAGTACGGCGGCCAAGTGTCTGGAGGACCTCGGCTGGTTCGTGGTCGACAACCTGCCGCCCGCGCTGATCCCCACCATGGTGGAGCTCGGCGCCCGCTCGCAGGGCAACGTCGCCCGTATCGCGGTGGTCGTCGACGTCCGCGGCCGGCGCTTCTTCGACAACCTCCGCGAGTCCCTCGCCGAGCTGGAGTCGAAGAACGTCACGCGGCGCATCGTCTTCCTGGAGTCCTCCGACGAGGCCCTGGTCCGCCGCTTCGAGTCGGTCCGCCGCCCGCACCCCCTGCAGGGCGACGGCCGTATCGTCGACGGCATCGCGGCCGAGCGCGACCTGCTGCGCGAGCTGCGCGGCGACGCCGACCTGGTGATCGACACCTCCAGCCTGAACGTGCACGAGCTGCGCGCCAAGATGGACGCCTCGTTCGCGGGCGAGGAGGAGCCCGAGCTGCGGGCCACCGTCATGTCCTTCGGCTTCAAGTACGGCCTGCCGGTCGACGCCGACCTGGTCGTGGACATGCGCTTCCTGCCGAACCCCCACTGGGTCCCCGAGCTGCGCCAGTACACCGGCCAGAACGAGGAGGTCGCGGCGTACGTCCTCAACCAGCCCGGCGCCAAGGAGTTCCTCGACCGGTACGCCGAACTGCTCCAGCTCATCGCCGCGGGCTACCGCCGCGAGGGCAAGAGGTACGTGACGATCGCGGTCGGCTGCACGGGCGGCAAGCACCGCTCCGTCGCCATGTCGGAGAAGCTCGCGGCGCGCCTGGCGTCCGAGGGCGTGGAGACCGTCATCGTCCACCGGGACATGGGGCGCGAGTGAAACCCCACCGCCGGACCGTCCGCCTGAGCCGACTGGGCCGCAAGCGGGGCACCCAGCCGAAGGTGGTCGCGCTCGGCGGGGGCATGGGCCTGTCCGCCTCGCTCGCCGCGCTGCGCCGCATCACCGGAGCCGGAGACCTCACCGCCGTCGTCACGGTCGCCGACGACGGCGGCTCCAGCGGCCGCCTCCGCGACGAGCTGGGCGTGCTGCCGCCCGGCGACCTGCGCAAGGCCCTCGCCGCGCTCTGCGGCGACGACGAATGGGGCCAGACGTGGTCGCGCGTGATCCAGCACCGTTTCCAGTCCAAGGGCGATCTGCACGAGCACGCGGTCGGCAATCTGCTGATCGTCGCCCTGTGGGAGCAGCTCGGCGACCATGTCCAGGCACTCGACCTGGTCGGCCGGCTGCTCGGGGCGCAGGGCAGGGTCCTGCCCATGTCGGCCGTACCGCTGGAGCTCCAGGCCCTCGTCAAGGGCCACGACCCGGACCGGCCCGACGACGTGGACACGGTGCGGGGGCAGGCCACGGTCGCGCTCACGCCCGGCGAGGTCCAGTCCGTGCACGTCGTCCCGCACGACCCGCCGGCGGTCCCGGAGGCGGTCGCCGCCGTCCTGGACGCGGACTGGGTGGTGCTCGGACCGGGCTCCTGGTTCTCCTCGGTGATCCCGCACCTGCTCGTCCCGGAACTGCTCGACGCGCTCACCGGGACGAAGGCCCGCAAGGTGCTCTCGCTCAACCTCGCCCCGCAACCGGGAGAAACCGAAGGCTTCTCTCCGCAGCGTCATTTGGAGGTTTTGGCCCGACACGCCCCTAAACTCGCCCTGGACGTGGTGCTGGCCGACGAGGCCGCCGTGCCCGACCGTGAGTCACTCACCGATGCCGCCAAGCGGTTCGGCGCCACGGTCGAGCTGGCGCCGGTGGCCCGGCCCGACGGAACTCCGCGGCACGACCCGGAGCTCCTGGCAGCCGCGTACGACCGTATTTTTCGGATGCATGGAAGGATCGGCCCATGGCGATGACGGCAGCGGTGAAGGACGAGATCTCCCGGCTCCCCGTCACCCGGACCTGCTGCAGAAAAGCAGAGGTCTCGGCGATCCTGCGGTTCGCGGGCGGCCTTCACCTGGTGAGCGGCCGCATCGTGATCGAGGCGGAGCTGGACACCGCGATGGCGGCACGCCGCCTCAAGCGGGACATCCTGGAGATCTTCGGGCACAGCTCGGAGCTGATCGTGATGGCCCCCGGCGGCCTGCGGCGCGGCTCGCGCTACGTCGTACGGGTGGTTGCGGGCGGCGATCAGCTGGCCCGCCAGACGGGTCTCGTCGACGGCCGCGGCCGCCCCATCCGTGGTCTGCCGCCGCAGGTGGTCTCGGGGGCCACCTGCGACGCGGAGGCGGCCTGGCGCGGCGCCTTCCTCGCGCACGGCTCGCTCACCGAGCCCGGCCGCTCCTCCTCCCTGGAGGTCACCTGCCCGGGCCCGGAGGCCGCCCTCGCACTGGTCGGCGCGGCGCGTCGGCTGCAGATCGCGAGCAAGGCGCGCGAGGTGCGCGGCGTGGACCGGGTCGTCGTGCGCGACGGAGACGCGATCGGCGCGCTGCTCACCCGGCTCGGAGCGCACGAGTCGGTCCTTGCCTGGGAGGAGCGGCGGATGCGGCGCGAGGTGCGGGCCACCGCCAACCGCCTGGCCAACTTCGACGACGCGAACCTGCGCCGCTCGGCCCGCGCGGCCGTCGCCGCGGGCGCCCGCGTGCAGCGCGCCCTGGAGATCCTCGCCGACGAGGTGCCGGAGCACCTCGCCGCCGCGGGCCGGCTGCGCATGGAGCACAAGCAGGCCTCCCTGGAGGAGCTGGGCGCGCTCGCCGACCCGCCGCTGACCAAGGACGCCGTCGCGGGCCGCATCCGCCGCCTCCTCGCGATGGCCGACAAGCGGGCCCAGGATCTGGGCATTCCGGGTACGGAGTCCAATCTGACCGAGGAGCTCGCGGACAACATGGCGGTCTGACGCCCGGTCCCGCGCCCGAGGTCACAGAGGCCTCCTGTACCCCGTAAGCCGCTGGTGTCCCACGGGACGTCGGCGGCTTTCGTATGTCCGCTCCGGTCACCCTCACCCGCTGTATTGACATGATCATGCACCGTCACGAGCCTGGCATCCCGCACATCTGTGCCGGACAACCGCAAGGGGGGCTCATGAGACGAAGAGCGAGCGCTAGATCCGTTCTCGCGGCCAGTGCACTGCTCATCGGCGGTCTCGCCGCCGCGCCGCAGGCTCAGGCCAGCGGGCCGGGCGCGGCACCCGACGCCGACGACCCGGCGACCGTGCAGGTCTACCAGGCAGAGGTCACCAAGAAACAGATACCGACCCTGGTCGAGGCCGGCCAGGACGCCCACGAACTCGCCGGGCAGACGCCCGAGCACGGCACCGGCCGCGTCGAGCTGTACCTGACGAAGGGCCAGGCCAAGGCGGTCGAGCGCAAGGGCATCGAGCTCAGCGAGCACAAGGTGTCGGCGGCGGCGCAGAAGCGGCTCGAGGCCGCGGGGGACGGCGTCTACCGGCCGTACGGCGGGCGGGGCGGCCTCAAGGAAGAAATCGTCAGAACCGGGCAGGCCCACCCCGGCCTGACCAAGGTCGTCTCCATCGGCAAGACCCTCAAGGGCCAGGACATCCTCGCGCTCAAGCTCTCCAAGGGCGCCAAGAAGACCAAGGACGGCGCCAAGCCTGCCACGCTCTACATGTCCAACCAGCACGCGCGCGAGTGGATCACCCCCGAGATGACCCGCCGCCTGATGCACCACTACCTGGACAACTACGGCAAGGACAAGCGCATCACCAAGCTCGTGGACTCCACCGAGCTGTGGTTCGTGCTCTCCGCCAACCCCGACGGATACGACTTCACCCACGCCGCGGACGGCGAGCGCCAGTGGCGCAAGAACCTCCGCGACGTCAACGGCGACGGCAAGATAGCCTCCGGCGACGGCGTCGACCTCAACCGCAACTTCTCCTACAAGTGGGGCTACGACAACGAGGGCTCGTCCCCCGCCTCCTCCTCCGAGACCTACCGCGGCACCGGCCCGATGTCCGAGCCGGAGACCAAGGCGATCGACAGCTTCGAGAAGCGCATCGGCTTCACGTACGGGGTCAACTACCACTCCGCGGCCGAACTGCTCCTCTACGGAGTGGGCTGGCAGGTCGCCACGCCGACCCCGGACGACGTGCTCTACAGGGCGCTGAACGGCACTCCGGAGAAGCCCGCGGTCCCCGGCTACCACCCGCAGGTCTCCTCCGAGCTCTACACCACCAACGGCGAGGCCGACGGCCACGCGGGCAACGTCAACGGCATCTCGATGTTCACGCCGGAGATGTCCACCTGCCAGACAGCGTCGAACATCGACCCGAACGACGCCTGGAAGCCCGAGGACTGCGCGTCCATCTTCACCTTCCCCGACGACGAGAAGCTGATCCAGCAGGAGTTCGCGAAGAACGTGCCCTTCGCGCTCGCCGTCGCCGAGACCGCACTCCACCCCGACCAGCCGGTCTCCGTCACCGGCATCGAGGCCCCCGACTTCACCCCCGACTCCTTCACCACCTCCTACGCGCGCGGCGGCGACCAGGAAGTCGCCGTCACCGTCCGCAAGTCGGTGCGCGAGAAGAAGCTCAACTACCGGATCAACGGCGGCCGTACGCACGACGAGAAGCTCAAGGCCTGGAAGGGCGGCGAGACCTACGGCGGCGAGGACAACATCCACTTCGACCAGTACCGCGCCGGGATCGAGGGCGCGCGCGTGGGCGACAAGGTCGACGTGTGGTTCACCGGCCGTACGAAGAAGGGCCGCACCCAGAGCGAGCACTTCACGTACACCGTCGCCGAACGCCCGAAGGCGAACACGCTCGTCGTCGCCGAGGAGGGCGCGACGGCCACGCAGACACAGAAGTACGTCGACGCGCTGAAGGCCAACGGCCGCTCCGCCGCCGTCTGGGACGTCGCCAAGCAGGGCGCCCCGCACCCGCTCGGCGTCCTGTCGCACTTCTCCGCGGTCGTCCACTACACCGGCGACCCGGTACCCGGCGCACCCACCCAACTCGCCCTGCGCGCCTACCTCAACGAGGGTGGAAAGCTCATCGAGTCCGGTGAGCGCACCGGTGGCAACGTCGACCTCGGCGAGGCCCTCACCGACGACTTCGCGCAGTACTACCTCGGCGCCTACCAGCGCCTGACCGCGGCCGGCGCGGGCAGCTTCAAGGGCGCGGGCGCACTCGACGGCGTGAGCACGCCGCTCGCCGCCGCCGACACCAACCCGCTCGACAAGGCGGGCCGCTTCACCGTCACCTCCGAAACCCTGCCCGCCGACAAGTTCCCGCAGTTCAAGAGCGCGGCAGCGGGCTCCTACCCCAACCTGCCCAACCCGTTCGCGCCCTTCGAGGGCCAGGGCATGGCCTCGGCCACCCACGCGGACCAGGACTACAAGCGGCTCACCCACACCATCGACCTGACCGGCGTCACGGCCGCCGACGCGCCCGAGCTGCGCCTCGCCCTCAACTGGAACCTGGAGACCGGCTACGACCACGGCCTCCTGGAGGCGCACACCACCGGCGCCGAGGACTGGACCACGCTGCCGGACAAGAACGGCAACTCGTCCGCCGCCGTGCCCGCCGAGTGCGAGGCGGGCTTCCTCCTCAACGGCCACCCCTTCCTGCGCCACTACCTGACCCTCGGCGCCGGCGCCTGCACGGCATCCGGCACCAGCGGGGCCTGGAACAGCTTCACCGGATCCTCCGGCGGCTGGAAGCCCGTCGCCTTCGACCTCAGCGCCTACGCGGGCAAGAAGATCGAGGTGTCGCTCAGCGCCGTCACCGACCCCTCCACCGGCGGCCGCGGCCTCTTCGCGGACAACGCGCAGCTGGTCGTCGGCGACAACGTCGTGGAGAGCGAGGGATTCGAGACATCGCTCGGCTCCTGGACCGTCGCGCCCGCCCCGCCCGGAAGCCCCACTATCACAGGCGACTGGGCGCGGACCGGGGAGCTCTTCAAGTCCTACGCGGCCGTCACAGCGCGTGACAGCGTGCTGCTGGGCTTCGGGTTCGAGCACGTACCCGGAAAGGCCGACAGGGCTGCTCTTATGGGCGCCTCCCTGGCACATCTGCGCAGCTGACAGTGCGTAATCGGGACCAAGGTCCCGGCGGCCCGTACCCCTACTGGGGGGTACGGGCCTCTGTGTCGCCCGTGGCCCCTCTCGATGTCACTTCAGGGCCTTCAGAGAGGTAGGGTCGGAGGCGGTCGGGGACATCCCATACAACTCGCCGGCGTCTAAAACCGGCGTACCAACGAGGAGATCGGTTTCGTGACGATCCGCGTAGGCATCAACGGCTTTGGCCGCATCGGTCGTAACTACTTCCGCGCGCTGCTTGAGCAGGGTGCGGACATCGAGATCGTGGCTGTCAACGACCTGGGTGACACCGCGACCACCGCACACCTTCTGAAGTACGACACCATCCTTGGCCGCCTCAAGGCCGAGGTGTCGCACACCGAGGACACCATCACCGTCGACGGCCGCACCATCAAGGTGCTGTCCGAGCGCAACCCCGCCGACATTCCGTGGGGCCAGCTGGGCGTCGACATCGTGATCGAGTCCACCGGCATCTTCACCAAGAAGGCCGATGCCGAGAAGCACATCGCCGGTGGCGCCAAGAAGGTCCTGATCTCGGCTCCGGCCAAGGACGAGGACATCACCATCGTGATGGGCGTCAACCAGGACAAGTACGACGCGGCCAACCACCACGTCATCTCGAACGCCTCCTGCACCACCAACTGTGTGGCGCCGATGGCGAAGGTTCTCGACGAGAACTTCGGCATCGTCAAGGGCCTGATGACCACGGTCCACGCGTACACCAACGACCAGCGCATCCTGGACTTCCCGCACTCGGACCTGCGCCGCGCCCGTGCCGCCGCCGAGAACATCATTCCGACCACGACCGGTGCCGCCAAGGCCACCGCTCTGGTCCTGCCCCAGCTCAAGGGCAAGCTCGACGGCATCGCGATGCGCGTCCCGGTCCCGACCGGCTCGGCCACCGACCTGGTCGTCGAGGTGTCGCGCGAGGTCACCAAGGACGAGGTCAACGCCGCGTTCAAGAAGGCTGCCGACGACGGCGACCTGAAGGGCTACCTCTTCTACACCGAGGACCCGATCGTGTCGTCCGACATCGTCAGCGACCCCGCCTCCTGCACCTTCGACTCGGCCATGACGATGGTCCAGGACGGCAAGTCGGTGAAGATCCTCGGCTGGTACGACAACGAGTGGGGCTACTCCAACCGTCTCGTCGACCTCACCGTCTTCGTCGGCGGTCAGCTCTAACCATCAGAGCAGGCACCTAGATGTGAGCACAGGGTCCGGACCGCGCAACGCCGCGCGCTCCGGGCCCTGTTGTGCGTCAGCCCACCCAAGGAGTCCAGTTCATGAAGACGATCGACGAACTTCTCGGCGAAGGAGTCGACGGCAAGCGGGTCTTCGTCCGCGCCGACCTCAACGTGCCGCTCGCCGAGGGCACCATCACCGACGACGGCCGCATCCGCGCCGTCCTGCCGACAGTCAAGGCCCTCGCCGACGCCGGCGCCAAGGTGGTCGTGGCCTCGCACCTGGGCCGCCCCAAGGGCGCCCCGGACCCGGCGTTCTCGCTGCTGCCCGCCGCCGAGCGGCTCGGTGAACTCCTGGGCGCGCCGGTCGCGTTCGCGCAGGACACCGTCGGCCCGGCCGCGCACGACGCGGTGGACGGCCTGCAGTCCGGCCAGGTCGCCGTCATCGAGAACCTCCGCTTCAACGCGGGCGAGACCTCGAAGGACGACGCCGAGCGCGCCGAGTTCGCCGATCGGCTGGCGGCCCTCGCGGACGTCTACGTGGGCGACGGCTTCGGCGCCGTGCACCGCAAGCACGCGTCCGTGTACGACCTGCCGGCCAAGCTGCCGCACTACGCCGGCTACCTCATCGCCACCGAGGTCGGCGTCCTGAAGAAGCTCACCGAGGACGTCAAGCGCCCGTACACCGTCATCCTCGGCGGCGCCAAGGTGTCCGACAAGCTCGCCGTCATCGACGAGCTGCTCGGCAAGGCCGACCGTCTGCTGATCGGTGGCGGCATGGCGTACACCTTCCTCAAGGCCAAGGGGTACGAGGTCGGCATCTCCCTCCTCCAGGAGGACCAGATCCCGGTCGTCACGGAGTACATGGAGCGCGCCGAGAAGAACGGCGTCGAGCTCGTCCTGCCCGTCGACGTCCTGGTCTCCACGGACTTCCCCGACCTGAAGACGAAGGCTCCGGCCGACTTCAAGACGGTCGACGCGGACGGGATCCCCGCGGACATGGAGGGCCTGGACATCGGCCCCAAGACCCGCGAGCTCTTCGCCGAGAAGATCGCCGACGCCGAGACCGTCTTCTGGAACGGCCCGGTCGGCGTCGCCGAGCACCCCGACTACGCCGGGGGCACGTCCGCCGTCGCGCGAGCCCTGCTCAACTGCGACGGTTTCACCGTGGTCGGCGGCGGCGACTCCGCCGCGGCCGTCCGCAACCTGGGCTTCGACGAGAATGCCTTCGGCCACATCTCGACCGGCGGCGGCGCCTCCCTCGAATACCTCGAGGGCAAGACGCTCCCCGGCCTCGCCGCACTGGAGAACTGAGACCTGATGACTACGCGTACCCCGCTGATGGCGGGCAACTGGAAGATGAACCTCAACCACCTCGAGGCCATCGCCCACGTCCAGAAGCTCGCCTTCGCCCTGGCCGACAAGGACTACGACGCCTGCGAGGTCGCCGTCCTGCCGCCCTTCACCGACCTGCGCTCCGTGCAGACGCTGGTCGACGGCGACAAGCTCAAGATCAAGTACGGCGCCCAGGACATCTCGGCGCAGGACTCCGGTGCCTACACCGGCGAGATCTCGGGCCCGATGCTGGCCAAGCTGAAGTGCACCTACGTCGCCGTGGGCCACTCCGAGCGCCGCCAGTACCACAACGAGACCGACGAGATCTGCAACGCCAAGGTGAAGGCCGCCTACAAGCACGGCCTGACCCCGATCCTCTGCATCGGCGAGGGTCTGGACATCCGCAAGGCGGGACAGCAGGTCCAGTACACGCTGAACCAGCTCGACGGCGGCCTGAAGGACCTCCCGGCCGAGCAGGCCGAGACCATCGTCATCGCCTACGAGCCGGTCTGGGCGATCGGCACCGGCGAGGTCGCGACCCCCGAGGACGCGCAGGAGGTCTGCGGCGCGATCCGCGGCCGTCTCGCCGAGCTGTACTCGCAGGAGCTGGCCGACAAGGTCCGCATCCAGTACGGCGGCTCCGTGAAGGCGAAGAACGTCGCCGACATCATGGCGCAGCCCGACGTCGACGGTGCCCTGGTGGGCGGCGCGGCGCTGGACTCGGACGAGTTCGTCAAGATCGTCCGGTTCCGCGACCAGTGAGTATGCGGTAGCGGCGATACGTCGTACCCTTGCGGGGGTCGGAGGCTCTCGAAGCTGGCTTGAAAGCTCGCACACAAAGCCCCCGGCCCCCGCCGTCGATTCAGATCCGAGGAAGTTGGTCCAGCCGTGGTTATGGGGTTCTCGATCGCCCTCATCGTCTTCAGCCTGCTGATGATGCTGCTGGTGCTGATGCACAAGGGCAAGGGCGGCGGTCTCTCCGACATGTTCGGTGGCGGCATGCAGTCGTCCGTCGGTGGCTCCTCCGTCGCGGAGCGCAACCTCGACCGCATCACGGTCGTGGTCGGTCTGCTGTGGTTCGCGTGCATTGTCGCGCTGGGTCTGCTGATGAAGGCGAACAACTAGCGCCAGGCACTGGTCGCTTGTCCGGTGCGAGCCCGCGTGTGCGGCTTATCATGGGGCTTGCGTCCGGGGGTGGGGTGTAACTCCCGACACTGGACGCGCGTTGGGCCTTACGTAAACTGAGGCGCCCGCAGCAGCACCATCACGCAGGGAGTTACGACCGTGGCAAGTGGCAACGCGATCCGAGGAAGTCGGGTCGGGGCGGGGCCGATGGGCGAGGCCGAGCGCGGTGAGTCCGCGCCGCGACTGCGCATCTCCTTCTGGTGCTCGAACGGGCACGAGACGCAGCCGAGCTTCGCCAGCGACGCGCAGGTCCCCGATACGTGGGACTGTCCCCGCTGCGGCTTTCCGGCAGGTCAGGACCGGGACAGCCCGCCGGACCCGCCGCGCACCGAGCCGTACAAGACGCACCTGGCGTACGTACGTGAGCGGCGCAGCGACGAGGACGGAGAGGCCATCCTCGCGGAAGCACTCGCCAAACTGCGGGGCGAGATCTAGTACTTGAGAACCGGCCGGACACCGAGAGGTGTCCGGCCGGTTTCTTTATCCCGGCACGTGTGCGGACGATCAGTTTCAGACATCTCATATCGCTCATCGATCCATTAGGTTGGAGAGTGCAGCGGGGCAATACACGTACATGGGTACGAGAGAAGGCTGAAGTCCGAGATGAATGCAGATAGCCGCGCCAGGCTCAATCAGACGCCCGAGTGGACGGCGCTCACCAAGCACCGCGAACAGCTCGGGGAGGTGCAGCTGCGCGATCTGTTCGCCGCCGATCCGGCACGCGGCACGGCCTACACCCTCCAGGTCGGCGACCTGCACCTCGATTACTCCAAGCACCTCGTCACGGAGGAGACGCTGCGGCTGCTGCGTGAGCTCGCCGCCGCGACGGATGTCTTCGGGCTCAGGGACGCCATGTTCCGCGGCGAGAAGATCAACACCACCGAGGACCGTGCGGTCCTGCACACGGCGCTGCGCGCTCCGCGCGACGCCGTCATCGAGGTCGACGGCGAGAACGTGGTGCCCGCGGTGCACGCCGTCCTCGACAAGATGAGCGCCTTCTCGCAGAAGGTCCGCTCCGGCGAGTGGACCGGTCACACCGGCAAGCGCATCAAGAACGTCGTCAACATCGGCATCGGCGGCTCCGACCTCGGTCCGGCCATGGCGTACGAGGCGCTGCGCGCCTTCACCGACCGCGGGCTCACGGTCCGCTTCGTGTCGAACGTGGACGGCGCGGACCTGCACGAGGCCGTGCGGGACCTGGACGCCGCCGAGACGCTGTTCATCATCGCCTCGAAGACCTTCACCACCATCGAGACGATCACGAACGCCACGTCCGCGCGCGACTGGCTGCTCACGCAGCTGGGGGCGGGGCAGGACGCCGTCGCCAAGCACTTCGTGGCCCTGTCGACCAACGCCGAGAAGGTCTCCGACTTCGGCATCGACACGGACAACATGTTCGAGTTCTGGGACTGGGTCGGCGGCCGCTACTCCTACGACTCGGCGATCGGCCTCTCCCTGATGATCGCCATCGGGCCCGACCGCTTCCGCGAGATGCTCGACGGCTTCCACCTCGTCGACGAGCACTTCCGCACCGCGCCCGCCGAGTCCAACGTGCCGCTCCTGATGGGCCTGTTGGGCATCTGGTACGGCAACTTCCACGACGCGCAGTCGCACGCCGTCCTGCCGTACTCCCACTACCTCTCCAAGTTCACCGCGTATCTGCAGCAGCTGGACATGGAGTCCAACGGCAAGTACGTCGGACGGGACGGCGAAGAGGTCGACTGGCAGACGGGCCCGGTCGTCTGGGGCACCCCGGGCACCAACGGCCAGCACGCCTACTACCAGCTCATCCACCAGGGCACGAAGCTGATCCCGGCGGACTTCATCGGCTTCGCGCAGCCCGTCGCCGACCTGCTGCCCGGCCTCGTCGCCCAGCACGACCTGCTGATGGCCAACTTCTTCGCGCAGACCCAGGCGCTGGCGTTCGGCAAGACGCCCGACGAGGTGCGGGCCGAGGGCGTTCCGGAGGAGCTCGTCCCGCACAAGACCTTCAAGGGCAACCACCCGACGACGACGATCCTCGCCAAGGAGCTGACGCCCTCGGTCCTCGGTCAGCTCGTCGCGCTCTACGAGCACAAGGTCTTCGTCCAGGGCGCCGTCTGGAACATCGACTCCTTCGACCAGTGGGGCGTCGAGCTCGGCAAGGTCCTCGCCAAGCGCGTCGAGCCCGCGCTGACCGAGGGCGCCGAGGTGCCGGACCTGGACGGGTCGACCACGGCCCTGGTCGACAAGTACCGGGATCTACGCGGCCGTTGAGCCACGACGGCTGTTCTCGGCGGCTGAGCGGCGCCCGGCGTTAATCGGGTGCGGGCGCACCGCCCGGCGGGTGACACTGCTTCGGCTCTGTCACCCGCCGGGAGGGACCCCGTCATGGACCAGCTGCTCGCCGTGCTCGCCGACCCCGAGAGACTCAGGCTGTACGCGCGCATAGTCCTGGACGACCTGCCGCCGCGCGAGGCCGACTCCGCCGTCGCCCGCAGACATCTGGGGCGCCTGCTCGCCGCCGGCCTCGTGGAGCGGCTGCCCGACGGGTCGCTGCGGGCCGACCCGGCCGTCTTCCGGCGGGTCCCCGGCCCCGTGGACGCCCACCCCACCGTGCCGCGCCGCCTCGCCGGCTTCTTCGCGCACGGCCGCCTCACCGCGATCCCCGTACGCCCCGTCGTACGCCACGAACTCCTCGTCCACCTCACGGACACCCTCTTCGACACCGGCCGCAGCTACAGCGAGCGCGAGGTCAACGACGCGTTCGGCACCGTCCACGACGACACCGCCGCGCTGCGCAGGCACTGCGTCTGCGACGGCCTCCTGGAGCGCGACCAGGACGGCAGCAGCTACCGACGCGTCCTCGTCGACGCCTGAGGGCCCCCACACCGGCTGGTGCGGGGGCCCTCAGGCGTACGACGGGAAGCGGCTACGCCACGGCCGGCGGGTACAGCTCCGGAGGCAGCTCGGAGGCCGCCGCGGAGTCCAGCAGCCACAGCGTGCGCGAGCGCCCGTAGGCACCGGCCGCGGGGGCCTGCACCTCGCCCGCGCCCGACAGGGCGATGGCCGCGGCCCGCGCCTTGTCCTCGCCCGCCGCGAGCAGCCACACCTCACGCGCCGAGCGGATCGCCGGGAGCGTGAGCGAGATGCGGGTCGGCGGGGGCTTCGGCGCGCCGTGCACACCGACCACCGTGCGCACCGTCTCGCGCACCGCGGGCAGCTCGGGGAAGAGCGACGCGATGTGCGTGTCCGGGCCGACGCCGAGCATCAGGACGTCGAAGGTCGGCACCGGACCGTGGTCCTCCGGGCCGGCGGCCGCGGTGAGTTCGGCGGCGTAGATCTCCGCCGCCGCGTCCACCTCGTACGCGCCGTCCGACGCGGGCATCGGGTGCACCCGGGCCGGGTTCAGGGGCACCGAGTCGAGCAGTGCCTCCTTGGCCTGGGTGTAGTTGCGCTCCGGGTCGCCGTCCGGCAGGAAGCGCTCGTCGCCCCACCACAGGTCCAGGCGCGACCAGTCGATCGCGTCCCGGGCGGGGGACGAACCCAGCGCCGCGAGGAGGCCGTTGCCGTTGCGGCCGCCGGTGAGGACCACCGACGCGCTGCCGCGGGCGGCCTGCGCGTCGACGATCTTCGTGATGAGGCGGGCCGCCGCGGCCTGTGCCATCAGCTCCTTGTCGCGGTGCACGACGAGCTGCGGGGTCGCGCTCACTTCGCGGCCGCCTTCTTGGCCGGAGCCTTCTTCGCCGGGGCCTTCTTCGGCGCGGCGCTCTCCTCGGCGCCCTTGGCCTCTTCCGCCGTCTCGGTCACCGGCTGCGACGGCGGGGCCGCCAGGCGGTCCACGCCGTACTTCAGCGCCGAGGCGTAGGTGTCGTCCGGGTCGAGGCGCCGCAGCTCCTCCGCGATCAGCTCGGCCGTCTCGCGGCGCTTGAGCGCCACCGCGCGGTCGGGCTGCCCCTGGATGGAGAGCGTGGCGAGCGAGCCGTCGGCCCGGTCGAGCACGATGGGACCGCAGGTGGTCTCCATCCGGACGCCGGTCAGGCCGGGGCCCGCCGACAGCGCGCGCTTGACCGGCACGTCGAGGCGGTCCGCCAGCCACATGGCGAGCAGCTCGCAGCTCGGGTTGAACTCCTCGCCGTCCACCTGCACTTCGGTGACCTTGCACGTGACCTGGTCCAGGGCCGCGGCGAGCATGGAGCGCCACGGGGTGATGCGGGTCCAGGACAGGTCCGTGTCGCCGGGGTGGTAGGCCTCGGCGCGGGCGGTCAGCTCGTGGATCGGCTCCTCGGCCGCGTAGGTGTCCGTGACGCGTCGCTGCGCCAGGGCGCCGAGCGGGTCGTTCGCCGGGTCCAGCGGGGCGTTCACCGGCCACCAGACGACCACCGGGGCGTCGGGCAGCAGCAGCGGGAGCACGACCGACTGGGCGTGGTTGATGACCTCGCCGTACAGGCGCAGGACCACCGTCTCGCCGGTGCCGGCCTCGACGCCGACCCGTACCTCGGCGTCCAGGCGCGAGGTGGTGCGGTCACGGGGCGAGCGCGCGGCCCGCTTGATGACCACGAGGGTGCGCGAGGGGTGCTCGCGGGAGGCGTCGTTGGCCGCCTTCAGGGCGTCGTAGGCGTTCTCCTCGTCGGTGACGATGACGAGGGTGAGCACCATGCCGACGGCGGGGGTGCCGATCGCCCTGCGGCCCTGCACGAGCGCCTTGTTGATCTTGCTGGACGTGGTGTCCGTAAGGTCGATCTTCATGGCCGACGCCAGCTCCGTCCGTCTCGTGCGAGCATTTCGTCCGCCTCGGTCGGGCCCCAGGTGCCGGCCGGGTACTGCGCGGGCTTGCCGTGCTTGTCCCAGTACTCCTCGATCGGGTCGAGGATGTTCCAGGACAGCTCGACCTCCTCCGTGCGCGGGAAGAGGTTGGCGTCGCCGAGCAGGACGTCCAGGATCAGGCGCTCGTACGCCTCCGGGCTGGACTCGGTGAAGGACTCGCCGTAGGCGAAGTCCATCGAGACGTCCCGGATCTCCATGGAGGTGCCGGGCACCTTCGAGCCGAACCGGACCGTGATGCCCTCGTCCGGCTGGACGCGGATGACGATCGCGTTCTGCCCGAGCTCCTCGGTGGCGGTGTGGTCGAAGGGGGAGTGGGGCGCGCGCTGGAAGACCACCGCGATCTCGGTGACCCGGCGGCCGAGGCGCTTGCCCGTACGCAGGTAGAAGGGCACACCCGCCCAGCGGCGGTTGTCCACCTCCAGCTTGACGGCCGCGTAGGTGTCGGTCTTCGACTTGGCGTCGATGCCCTCTTCCTGCAGGTAGCCGACGGCCTTCTCGCCGCCCTGCCACCCCGCGGAGTACTGCCCGCGGACCGTGTTCCTGCCGAGGTCCTTGGGGAGCCGGACGGCGCCCAGGACCTTGGCCTTCTCGGCGACCAGCGCGTTGGCGTCGAAGGAGGCGGGCTCCTCCATCGCGGTGAGCGCCATCAGCTGGAGCAGGTGGTTCTGGATGACGTCGCGGGCGGCGCCGATGCCGTCGTAGTAGCCGGCGCGGCCGCCGATGCCGATGTCCTCGGCCATGGTGATCTGCACGTGGTCGACGTACGACCGGTTCCAGATCGGCTCGAACATCTGGTTGGCGAAGCGGAGCGCCAGGATGTTCTGGACGGTCTCCTTGCCGAGGTAGTGGTCGATCCGGAACACCTGGTCCGGGGCGAACACCTCGTGCACGATCGCGTTCAGCTCCTGGGCCGACGCCAGGTCGTGGCCGAACGGCTTCTCGATGACCGCACGGCGCCAGGAGCCCTCCGGGGCGTCCGCGAGCTCGTGCTTCTTCAGCTGCTGGACGACCTGCGGGAAGAACTTCGGCGGCACCGAGAGGTAGAACGCGAAGTTGCCGCCGGTGCCCTGAGCCTTGTCGAGCTCCTGGATGGTGGCCTTGAGCTGCTCGAAGGCCTCGTCGTCGTCGAAGTTGCCCTGGACGAAGCGCATGCCCTGGATGAGCTGCTGCCAGACCTCTTCGCGGAACGGCGTGCGCGAGTGCTCCTTGACCGCGTCGTGGACGACCTGGGCGAAGTCCTCGTTCTCCCAGTCGCGACGCGCGAAGCCGATGAGCGAGAAGCCCGGCGGCAACAGGCCTCTGTTGGCGAGGTCGTAGACGGCAGGCATCAACTTTTTACGGGACAAATCGCCCGTGACGCCAAAGATGACCAGGCCCGACGGCCCCGCGATACGCGGGAGCCGTCGGTCTGCGGCGTCACGCAGCGGATTGCTGCTTGACAAAGTGGGTCAGCCCTTCGAAGGAGCGAGGCGCTCGAGCTCGGCCTCGGTCGACTTGAGCAGGTCGGTCCAGGACGCCTCGAACTTCTCGACGCCCTCGTCCTCGAGCAGCTGCACGACCTCGTCGTAGGAGATGCCGAGCTTCTCCACCGCGGCGATCTCGGCGCGCGACTGGTCGTAGGTGCCCGCGATGGTGTTGCCGGTGATCGACCCGTGGTCGGCGGTGGCCTCCAGGGTGGCCTCCGGCATCGTGTTCACGGTGTTCGGCGCGACCAGGTCGTCGACGTACAGGGTGTCCTTGTACGCCGGGTCCTTGACGCCGGTCGAGGCCCACAGCGGACGCTGCTTGTTGGCCTGCGCCTTGTCCAGGGCGGCCCAGCGGTCCGAGGAGAAGACCTCCTCGTAGGCCTCGTAGGCGAGGCGGGCGTTGGCGAGAGCGGCCTTGCCCTTGAGGGACTTGGCCTCGTCCGTGCCGATGCCGTCCAGGCGCTTGTCGATCTCGGTGTCCACGCGGGACACGAAGAAGGACGCCACCGAGTGGATCTTCGAGAGGTCCAGGCCGCGCTCCTTGGCCTTCTCCAGGCCCGCGAGGTAGGCGTCCATGACCATGCGGTAGCGCTCGAGCGAGAAGATCAGCGTGACGTTGACGCTGATGCCGAGGCCGATGACCTCGGTGATCGCCGGGATGCCCGCCTCGGTGGCCGGGATCTTGATGAGCGCGTTCGGCCGGTCCACCAGCCAGGCGAGCTGCTTGGCCTCGGCCGTCGTGGCCTTGGTGTTGTGCGCCAGGCGCGGGTCGACCTCGATGGACACCCGGCCGTCCTGGCCGCCCGTCGCGTCGAAGACCGGGCGCAGGATGTCGGCGGCGTCACGGACGTCCGCCGTCGTGATCATCCGGATGGCCTCTTCGACGGTGACCCCACGGGCCGCCAGGTCGGAGAGCTGCTGGTCGTAACCGTCGCCCTGCGAGATGGCCTTCTGGAAGATCGACGGGTTGGTCGTGACGCCCACGACGTGCTGCTGGTCGATCAGCTCGGCGAGGTTGCCGGACGTGATCCGCTTGCGCGACAGGTCGTCCAGCCAGATCGCGACGCCTTCTTCGGAAAGGCGCTTGAGTGCGTCTGTCATGGAATTACATCTCCTACTTGGTCGTATATGGGCGTCAGCGCTGAGCGGCGGCGATCGATTCCCGCGCCGCCTGAGCCACCGCGTCGGCGGTGAACCCGAACTCGCGGAACAGCACCTTGCCGTCCGCCGAGGCACCGAAGTGCTCCAGCGAGACGATGCGTCCGGCGTCGCCCACGAAGCGGTGCCAGGTCAGACCGATGCCGGCCTCGACCGCCACACGCGCCTTGACGGACGGCGGCAGGACGCTGTCGCGGTACCCCTGGTCCTGCTCCTCGAACCATTCCACCGACGGCATCGAGACGACGCGCGTCGGGACGCCCGCGGCCTGCAGCTGCTCGCGCGCCTCGACGGCGAGCTGGACCTCGGAGCCGGTGCCGATGAGCACGACCTCGGGCGCTGCGCTCTTCCCGTCGGGCCCTTCGGCCTCGAACAGGACGTAGCCGCCCTTGGCGGCGTCCTCGTTGCGCTCGTACGTCGGCACGCCCTGGCGGGTCAGCGCGAGGCCGTGCGGGGCCCCCTTGCCGAACTCCTTGGTGTAGCGCTTGAGGATCTCGCGCCACGCGATGACGGTCTCGTTGGCGTCGGCCGGGCGCACGACGTTCAGGCCCGGGATGGCGCGCAGGGAGGCCAGGTGCTCGACCGGCTGGTGGGTCGGACCGTCCTCGCCGAGGCCGATGGAGTCGTGCGTCCACACGTACGTCACCGGGAGGTGCATCAGCGCGGACAGGCGGACGGCGTTGCGCATGTAGTCGGAGAACACCAGGAAGGTGCCACCGAAGATGCGCGTGTTGCCGTGCAGCGCGATGCCGTTCATCTCCGCGGCCATGGAGTGCTCGCGGATGCCGAAGTGGACCGTACGGCCGTACGGGTCGGCCTCGGGCAGCGGGTTGCCCGCGGGCAGGAACGACGACGTCTTGTCGATCGTCGTGTTGTTCGAGCCCGCGAGGTCGGCGGAGCCGCCCCACAGCTCGGGGATGACCGCGCCGAGCGCCTGCAGGACCTTGCCGGACGCGGCGCGGGTGGCGACACCCTTGCCGGTCTCGAACTCGGGGAGCTTCTCCTCCCAGCCCGCGGGCAGCTCGCCCGCGCGGACGCGGTCGAACTCGGCGGCGCGCTCGGCGTTGGCGGTGCGCCAGGCGGCGAAGCCCTTCTCCCACTCGGCCTTGGCCTCGCGGCCCCGGTCGAGGGCCTTGCGGGTGTGCGCGAGGACCTCGTCGGAGACCTCGAAGTTCTGCTCCGGGTCGAAGCCGAGGACGCGCTTGGTGGCGGCCACTTCCTCGTCGCCGAGCGCCGAGCCGTGGGCGGCCTCGGTGTTCTGCGCGTTCGGGGCGGGCCAGGCGATGATCGAGCGCATCGCGATGAAGGAGGGGCGCTCGGTCTCGGCCTTGGCGGCCTGGATCGCGGCGTAGAGGGCGGCCGGGTCGAGGTCGCCGTCCTCCTTGGGCGCCACGCGCTGGACGTGCCAGCCGTACGCCTCGTACCGCTTCATGGTGTCCTCGGAGACCGCGGTCTCCGTGTCGCCCTCGATCGAGATGTGGTTGTCGTCCCACAGCAGGATCAGGTTGCCGAGCTTCTGGTGCCCGGCCAGCGACGAGGCCTCGCCGGAGATGCCCTCCTGGAGGCAGCCGTCACCGGCGATGGCGTAGATGAAGTGGTCGAACGGGGACGAGCCGTCGGCCGCCTCCGGGTCGAACAGACCGCGCTCGTAGCGGGCGGCCATCGCCATGCCCACGGCATTGGCGACGCCCTGGCCCAGCGGGCCCGTCGTCGTCTCCACGCCCGTCGTGTGGCCGTACTCCGGGTGGCCCGGGGTCTTCGAACCCCAGGTGCGGAAGGCCTTCAGGTCGTCCAGCTCCAGGCCGAAGCCGGCCAGGTAGAGCTGGGTGTAGAGCGTCAGGGACGAGTGGCCCGCAGAGAGGACGAACCGGTCGCGGCCGGTCCACTCGGCGTCCGCCGGATCGTGGCGCATCACCTTCTGGAAGAGGGTGTACGCGGCGGGCGCGAGGCTCATGGCCGTACCGGGATGGCCGTTGCCGACCTTCTGTACGGAATCCATGGCCAGGACGCGAGCGGTATCAACGGCCCGCTGGTCCAGTTCGGTCCACTCGAGGTCTGTGGTGGTCGGCTTGGTGCTCACCCTGAGTCAGGGCTCCTCTCCACATGTCGAATGCCGGCGGCGTAGATCCCACCGGCCGCTGTCGAGCCTACCGCTGCGAGAACGTTCATTTTTTCGAGTCATTCCAGACTGCAGTGACACACGAGGAAGCGCCTCCCGAAAGGAAAGGGCGGGCATTAGGCAAGTGAATATGGGGTCGCTCATATGTCCGCTCAAAAGGCCACCGGTATCGCCCATTTGTCCGCTCAATGAACGCCCGGTTCCGCTCATCTGGCGGCGCAACTCGCCACGGGCGCCGTTCGACCGGCCGGGCCAACACGACCCCACCCCCGCGAAGGGCGGGGTATGGGCAACGTCTACAGTGGCGTGGTACGCGCGGGCTTTACCGGATCTTCATGTCTGAAGGTGCTGGTCGGCTCGCTGGGATGTCTCTGTCAGGGGTGTGCGTGACGGCCGTTGAATCCCGTCCAGCGGGGGTTTCCGGGACGGACCTTAGCCCGAGCCATCGGCCGTTCGGGGCTCGTGTCAAGGCGTTCGTGGCGCTGACCAAGCCCCGAATCATCGAGTTGCTGCTCATCACCACCGTTCCGGTGATGTTCCTCGCCGAGCAGGGGGTGCCCGACCTCTGGCTGGTCTTCGTGACCTGCCTGGGCGGCTACCTCTCCGCGGGGGGTGCCAACGCGCTCAACATGTACATCGACCGCGACATCGACGCCCTCATGGACCGCACGTCGCAGCGCCCGCTGGTGACCGGCATGGTCAGCCCGCGCGAGTGCCTCGTGTTCGGCATCACCCTCGCGGTCGTCTCCACCCTGTTGTTCGGCTTCGCCGTCAACTGGCTCTCCGCCTGGCTCTCGCTCGGCGCGCTGCTCTTCTACGTGGTCGTCTACACGATGATCCTCAAGCGGCGCACCTCCCAGAACATCGTCTGGGGCGGCATCGCGGGCTGCCTGCCGGTCCTCATCGGCTGGTCCTCGGTCACCGACTCCATGTCGTGGGCCCCGGTCGTCCTCTTCCTCGTGATGTTCTTCTGGACGCCGCCGCACTACTGGCCGCTGTCCATGAAGGTCAAGGCCGACTACGCGCGCGTCGGCGTGCCGATGCTGCCGGTCATCGCCTCGAACAAGGTGGTCGCCCGCCAGATCGTCCTCTACAGCTGGGTCATGGTCGCCGTCTCGCTGCTGCTCCAGCCGCTCGGCTACACCGGCTGGTTCTACACGGCGGTCGCGCTGGTCACCGGCGGCTTCTGGCTGTGGGAGGCGCACGGGCTGCAAAGCCGCGCCAAGGCCGAGGTCACGGGCGGCAAGCTCAAGGAGATGCGGCTCTTCCACTGGTCCATCACGTACGTCTCGCTGCTCTTCGTGGCGGTGGCGGTGGACCCCTTCCTCCGCTAGGCGCACCGCGTGGCAGATGCCACGTCACCCGTCTGTCGCCAAGTGGGCTACCCGTCGGTAGCATCCTGTCCATGGCAGAGATCCAGCAGGTTGAGGACAGCAAGCAGGCCGCTCGTGCCGAGCGGAAGGCGGCCAGGCTCGCCAAGGAGATCGGCACCTTCGCGCGGGCGCACGGCGGGGCCGAGGCGCAGGTCGCGTACATCGGGCAGGAGGGTGCCCGGATCGTCCTCGTCGGTGAGGACGGCGGCTGGGGCGACCTCGTCGCGCCCACCTGTGCCATCGCGCAGAGCGCCGTCGAGAAGGCCGGGGTCACCGTCCACGAGGAGTTCGCCGGGGACTTCGCGGCCAAGATGAAGACCGGCCCCTACGAGTGGAAGCGGATGGCCGGTATCCAGCTCGGCAGCCCGGGCAACGGCTGACGCCCCGCCGTACGTTCGGCGGAGACCGGCCGAAAGCAACACCTGACGCCCGGGTCACCCGTTAGGACCGTAGGAGCAAGGTCCACTCATCGGGAGTCCGGATGATCGAAACGCCGTCCCTGGTGGACCAGTACTGCCATGGCGTCCTCCGTACGGAGCTGGGCCTCGGCACCTTCGAGGCCCACCTCGGCCGGGGCGAGGGACCGCCCGCCCCCGGCACCACCTTCTTCGATACCCAGACCGGCTTCGCGGTGCGCCGCTGGTGTCCGCCGCTGCTCGGCCTGGAGCCGCACTGCCCGCCGGCCCGCTACCTCGCCCGGCGCCGCGAGCTCGGCGTCCTGGAGTCGGGGCGGCGCCTGCTGCGGGGCAGCGGCATCACCACGTACCTCGTCGACACGGGGCTGCCGGGGGACCTGACGGGGCCCGCCGAGATGGCCTGCACGGGCGACGCCGACGCCCGCGAGATCGTCCGCCTGGAATTACTCGCCGAACAGGTGGCCGACACCTCGGGCACCGCGGACGCGTTCCTCGCCAATCTCGCCGAGTCCGTGCACGCCGCCGCCGTGCACGCCGTCGCCTTCACCTCGGTCGCGGGGGTGCGCCATCCGCTCGCCCTCGCGCCGGAACCGCCGGGCCCCGGCGAGGTGCGGGGCGCGGTCGGGCGCTGGCTGGCCGGGCGGCAGGTGGGCGGGGCGCTCGCCGATCCCGTCCTGCTGCGGCACCTGCTGTGGATCGCCGTGGCCTCCGGCAGGCCGCTGCAGCTGCACGCGGGGGCCGGGGACCCGCAGACGTACCTGGGGGACTTCGCGCGGGCCACCGCGGGGCTCGGCACCGATCTGGTGCTGCTGCACGGCTATCCGTACCACCGCAGCGCCGCGCACCTGGCGGCCGTCTTCCCGCACGTGTACGCCGACCTCGGGCCCGCGCTCGTACGCACCGGAGCCCGCGCGGCCGCCGTGCTCGCCGAGATCCTCGAACTCGCGCCCTTCGGCAAGCTGCTGTTCTCCAGCGGCGCCCACGGGCTGCCCGAACTGCACGTCGTCGGCGCGCACCTGTTCCGGGAGGCGCTCGGGCGCGTGCTCGGCACCTGGGTCGCGGAGGGCGCCTGGTCGCTCACCGACGCGCAGCGCGTCGCGGGGCTGATCGCCGCGGGCAACGCCCGGCGGGTCTACGGGCTCGCGGCGGGCGCGCAGCGGTGAGGGCGGGCGGTTCCGGCCGCCCTCGGCCGCCCGGTCTCAGACGGCCGAGAGGCGGGAGTCGTCCGCCTGGGCGGGCACGTCCGCCGTGGTGAGCGGCCGCTCCCGCAGCGAGAGCAGCACCCGCACCACGGCGATCCACACCAGGCACGAGCCGAGCATGTGCAGGCCGACCAGGATCTCCGGCAGGTCCGTGAAGTACTGGACGTAACCGATCGCGCCCTGCGAGAGCAGGACCAGGAACAGCTGGCGGGTACGGGCCAGCGGGCCGGGCGGCGCGTCGACCGCCTTGAGCACGAACCACAGGGCGAACGCCAGCGTCACCACGATCCAGGCGAGGACGGCGTGCAGCTTGCTGACCGCCTCCCAGTCGAAGCCCATCCGCGGCACGTCGCTTGAGTCGCCCGCGTGCGGTCCCGAGCCGGTGACGACCGTGCCCACGGCGATCAGCAGAGCGGAGGCCGCGACGAGGACCCATACGAGCTGCACCACGGCCTTGCCGACGAGCGGGCGCGGCTCGCCGTCGCCCTCGCGGGTCCGCTGCCACATGGTGATGGCGACGGCGATCAGCGCGGAGGAGAGCAGGAAGTGCGCCGCGACCGTCCACGGGTTCAGGCCGACGAGGACCACGATGCCGCCGAGCACGGCGTTGCCCATCACCAGCCAGAACTGGGCCCAGCCGAGCCGGGTGAGGCTGCGCCGCACCGGCTTCTGCGAGCGGGCCGCGATGATCGCCCAGCCGACGGCCGCGCTCAGCACGTACGCCAGCATGCGGTTGCCGAACTCGATGGCGCCGTGGAAGCCCATCTCGCTCGTCGCGGTGAGGGACTGGTCCGTGCACTTGGGCCAGGTCGGGCAGCCGAGGCCGGAGCCGGTCAGCCGGACGGCGCCGCCCGTCACCACGATGAGCACCGTCATGACGACGGAGATCATGGCCGCCTGCTGGACGGTCCGCTGGGTGGGGGTCCAGCGCTCGGCGATGAAGGCGAGCGGGTTCCGCACGGCTGAAGCGATGTCGGCTCGGGTCACTTTTGGCACGCGCACCATCGTAGGGGGCCGCTTGTGCATGTCTTCACGAGGGGGACGAGTTGTCCCAGAGCGACCGGTGGATGCGGTCCGCCCGGCCCCGGAGTTCCGCCGCGTGGGCCGGGTCCGCGGCGCAGTCCGCGAGGAACGCGTACACCGCCACGAGCGAGGGGTGTTCCTCGCCCAGGCTGACGACGAAGATACGCTCCGCCGTGCGCAGCTCCTGCTCGGCGCGGGTCCGGTAGCCCGCGGCCCGCAGCACCGGGCCGAGCCGGCACAGAGCCTTCGCCCGGTAGTGGTGGTCGGGCCCGTACGCGGTGACGTAGATCCCCTCGGCCTCGCGGAGAGTGTCGATCGCCTTGCTGAGGTGCCCTTCGGCCCACTGCAGCGAGCCGAGCTTGTTGAGACAGGCGGCGTAGGTGTGGGCCTCGGTCGCCCGGCGCTCGCCGAGCAGGGTCAGGACGGGGCCGAGGAGTTCGTGCGCACGGGTGAGATGGGTCTGGGCCTGGGCGCGCAGGCCGCGCTTGCGCAGGGGGCTGCGGGCCTGCCGGGAGGCTGCCTTGCACTGCTGGCCCTTGCGGCGCTCCACGTCCGCCAGGAATTTGGCGACCTGCGCGGTCTCGAAGTCCTCCTCGCCGCGCTTGCTGCGGAAGACGGCGTGCGCGGCCGCCAGCTCGGCCTGGGCGGTGTCCAGGTCGCCGCGGTCCTGCGCGACGATGCCGACGTCGCGCCGGAGCATGGCGCGGAACACCACGTGCTCCTCGAGGCCGGTGGAGCCGCCGCTGCTGATCAGCTCGCCGGCCCGCCGGTAGCAGTCGAGCGCGGCGGTGAGCCGGCCCGCGTTGCGGTGGATCATGCCGGCCTCCTGCTCGGTGACCGCCCAGTCGCTCACCTCCCAGCCTGAACCCTGGTATTCGTAGATCCGCAGGGCGGCCTCCAGATAGCCGCCCGCCTCGCGGAAGCGGTTGCGCTCCCGCAGGATGCCGCCGAACTGACGGCAGCACTGCGCCCGTATCTGCTGGAAGGCGTCATCGTCCTTGTGGGCGTCGCACAGGGCGAGGGCCCTGCCGCAGGCCGCCTCCGCGGTGTCCAGGTGGGCGAGGAGGTAGTGCTGGCGGGCGATGGCCAGGTGGGCGGTCGCGAGGCTGTGCTCGGAGCCGGTGCCCAGGCCGCGCAATTCCACCTCGCGGGCGAAGAAGGCCAGGGCGCTCTTCCAGTCGCAGCGGTGGCTCTGATAGCTGCCCGCCCGGTGCAGCAGCCGCACGAGACCCTCCGGATCCAGGGCCGCGCCCAGTTCGCCGTCGTCGTCCTCGGCCCAGGCGGGTTCGGCGGTCACCGCGTCGACGTGCGGCATCAGCCGTTCACAGGCGAGGCGCGAGTCGAGCTGTTCGGGGGCGAGCGGGAAGGCGGCCTCGATCAGCCGGACCGCGGCCTGCGACCACTCCAGGCGCTCGTGGCCGGTGAGGCGGGAGCGGATGAAGATCTGTACGCGGGGATGGATTCCGTACGTCACCGGTTCCGTGCGGCCGTCGCCGTGGCGGGTCATCAGGGAGTGCTGGACGAGCTTGAGGACGAGCCGGGTGAAGGCGAGCTGGTCCTCCATCACCAGGCGCAGCCGGTCGGGCAGGACCGAGCGGTACCGGAAGAGCATGGTGCGGGGCACGTCCTCGGAGGCGAGGAAGGAGCAGAGCCGCAGCAGGTCCTCGGCGGCGGGCTGCTGGCGCCCGATCCGCTCGATCGCCAGCTCGAAGGTCTTGGCGTCGCTGTCGGCGGTCTGCTCGGAGAGCCGCTGCAGATAGTCCTCGAAGTCCTCGCTCTCGACGCTGATCTCGGCCTGCTCGATGTACGCGCCGGCCTGCTCCAGGGCGAGCGGCTGCCAGCCGAGGAGCCGGCCCAGCCGGGCGAGGCGCTCCTCGTCCGACGAGCCGGTCCTGAGCCGCAGGAATTCGAGGCCCTCGGCCGCGGCGTAGACGGTGAGTTCGACCGGGTCCGGGCACAGGCCGCTCCAGCCCTCGCGGTGCTGGGTGGTGATGAGCACCTTGCCGACCCCTTCGGGCGGCAGCAGGGGCTGCAGCCGCTCCAGGCGGTCGATGGGGCCTTCGCTGTTCGCCTCGGCGGCGTCGAGCTGGACGTTGTCGTAGACGAGAAGCCAGCCCGGGTGGTCGCGCAGCCAGCTCCACAGGCGGGAAAGGACCACGGTCTTGGACTCGTGGTAGGCGATGCCGATCAGGGCGGCGAGTTCGAGGAGGTCGCACAGGAGCCGGTCGGCGCTGGTGGCGTTGAGCCACCGGGTGAGGCTGTGCTCCTCGAGCTTGTCGTGTGCGTACACGGTGGCCAGCTGGGACTTTCCGATGCCGCCGGTGCCGTGCAGGACGCAGACGCGGCGGCCGTGGGCGCCCTTGCCGGGGCGCAGGATCCGCTCGATCCGGGCCATCTCGTCCTTGCGGCCCACGAAGTAGCGGGAGCGGAAGGGGAGGTTGTTCGGGGGAGAGGCGGCCGACGCGGTGTCCCCGGCGGTCCGCCCGTGCGCGGGGGTGGACATGACGACGAGGGAGACCATGCCCAGCACGATGAAGCCGACCAGGGCCCACATCACAGGGCCGGTCGTCCGGTCCTTCAGGAGAGCCACCAGGGCGACCGCCACCCCCGAAAGCGCGGTGGCGCCGGCGGCGAGCCGCTTCATGGTGACGGTGAGCCGCTTGCGCGTCAGGACGAACCGCTTGCGTGCACCGACGACTAAACCGGAAAGCAATACGGACATCAGTTCCCCCTGTCGGCCCCCACCCGCCCTTTGCGCAGGACAGTCCCATTCTCGGGGAAAACCCGCCCTCACCGGAATACGACCGCAAGGGGAAACCGGGGCTAGTCTGCGCTTCGCGGATTCGACGGCACGGAGGCGGCATGGATCTCGACGCGCAGGATCAACCCCCGGAAGCCGGGGTGCATATCGCGTTGGTCCACTGGTCATTTCCGCCCTGTGTGGGCGGGGTGGAATCCCACTTGTGGGACTATTCGCGGCTGTTGGCGCAGCGGGGCCATCGCGTCACCGTCCTCACCGGCACCCCCGACGCGCAGACGCCGGGCCAGCCGGGCGTGGAGGTGCTCACCCACCCGGCGCTCGATCTCGCCAGGCTGGAGCGCGACCCCGGCGACCTGCGCCGCCTCACCCGGTGGTTCGCCGAGGTCCTGGTGAAGCGCGGGGTACGCGTGGTGCACTGCCACAACCTGCACCACTTCAGCGGAGCCCCGGCCAAGGCCCTTCAGGCGCTGCGCGGGCCGCTCGGTCTGGTGCTCTGCCACACGTATCACAGCATCTGGGGCGCGCCGGGCAGCCGGGGATCCACGCTCACGGCGACGGAGTGGGACGGGCACTACGCGGTCTCGGAGTTCCTGCGCACCGCCTGCGCCGACGTGCTCGACGTGCGGGCGGACCGCACCTACCTGGGCATCGACACCGCTCCCTACACGTCGGTCGCGCCGCTCGACGGCGCACCGCGGCAGGGCACGGTCCTGCTGCCCGCGCGGCTCATCCCGGACAAGGGCGCGATGCTCGCGGTGGCCGCACTCGACCTGATCGTCAAGCGCCGCATGTGCGCATTCGCCCCCCGGCTCGTCCTCACGGACACCCGCCAGACGGTCGATTTTCACGGCGAGAAGATCGGCTTCCGGGAAAGTCTCGAAAAGGAGATCGAGAGGCGCGACCTGAAGCCGTACGTGGATTTCGTGGAGGCAGGCGTCGAGGAAATGCCCGGTCTCTACGCCGAGTCCACGGTCGTCGTCTACCCCTCGCTTTTCGCGGAGCCGATGGGGCTCGCCCCGCTGGAGGCCATGGCGGCGGCGCGGCCCGTGGTGGTGACGCGGATGGGCGGCCTCGGCGAGGGCGTCGACGCCGACGGAGCGATCGGCTACCTCGTGCCGGACGGGAACGAGGAACAGCTCGCAGCGCGGATCGCCGAACTGCTCGACGACCGCGAGACCGGGCGCCGGATGGGGCTGCGCGGACGGGACCACGTCAGGGACCACTTCGACCTGCGCGAGATCTACCTGGAGCGGATGCGCGCGGAGTACCGCACGCTGCTCTCGCGAGCGGACGGAGCGTCAGCCGACGGTGCCTGGACCGCCGCCCGCGCCGGTGTCTGAACCGGCGCCCGATCCCCCCTCCGCGGCGGTGTCGACCCGCCAGCCCCCGGGCAGCCCGGCCACCGCCGTCCGCCCGTCCCCGCCGACCCGTACCGAGAGGTCCGCGCCCGCGAGGCGCAGCCCCGACACGGTGAGCGGCCCGAGCAGCGCCGGATGGAGCGGACGCAGCGCGAGCCTGCGCCGTGCCGCGTCGGGACGCAGCCCAAGGAGTGCGGCGAGCACCGCGACACCGGACGCCGCAGACCAGCCCTGCGGGCGGCAGGCGGCCGGGTAGGCGAGCGGGGCGGGCGAGGTCTCGGTCCGCGCGTCGCCGCCGTACAGCTCCGGCATCCGGTACGAGAAGTGCACCGCGGCGTCCAGCAGGCCGTCGGCGAGCGCCGCGGCCTCGGCCTGGCGGCCCGACGCGCACAGGCCCTGCACGGCGATCGCCGTGTCGTGGGTCCACACCGAACCGCCGTGGTAGCTCAGCGGGTTGAAGCCGGGCACGGCGGCCGACCGGCTGCGCAGCCCCCAGCCGGAGTTCAGCTCGGGGGAGGCCAGCCAGGCGGCGACGTCGGCGCAGCCGTCCGCGTCGAGGATGCCGGTGGCGAGCAGCTGGCCCATGTTGGAGGCGGGGCCGGTGACCGGGTCGAGGTCCCGGCCGACCGCGATGGCCGCGTAGCGGGGAGCGGGGCCTTCCTTGCCGGTGATCCAGAAGGCGTCCGCGAAACGGTCGCGGAGGGCCGCGGCCCAGGCACGCAGCTCGCGGGCGCGCCAGGCGGCTCCGCGGGAGTCCAGGAGGGCGGCGAGGCCCGTCGCCGCCTCGTAGGCGTATCCCTGCACCTCGCAGAGGGCCAGCGGGGGTTCGACGCGGCGGCCCGCCGCGTCGCGCACCGCGTCGGCGGAGTCCTTCCACGACTGGTGGAGCAGCCCGCCGGGGCGCGGGTAGTAGCGCAGCAGCCCGTCCTTGTCCTTGCCGCAGACGGCGACGATCCAGTCCATCGCGCGCTCCGCGTACGGCAGGAGGCCGTCGACGTCGGCCGCGGGCAGGCCCCAGCGCCAGGCGTCGACGAGGAGCGAGACGAAGAGCGGGGTCGCGTCGACGGAGCCGTAGTAGTGGGAGGGGAGCAGCAGGCCGTGGCCGTGCTGCGACTGCCCGGGCCGCAGCTCGTGCAGGATGCGCCCCGGCGCCTCCTCGCGGAAGTCGTCGTGGACCGTGCCCTGGCGTCGGGCGAGGGTCCACAGCGTGCCGCGGGCCAGTTCGGTGCCGAGCGGCAGCAGCATGCGGGCCGACCAGATCGAGTCCCTGCCGAACAGCGTCAGGTACCAGGGGCAGCCGGCGGCGATGAACTGGTCGTCGTGGGGCGCCGACCGGCCGCCCGCGCCGTCCGCGAGGCGCAGCGCCCGCAGATCGGCGAGCCCCTGGCGGACCAGCGCGACCAGCCGCCGGTCGCCGTGGACCACCGGCTCCGACCAGGGCACGTGCGGGGAGGCGGCGACCGGGTGGCCCGGCGGGGCGGGGACGGCGCGGCCCGTGACGGCGAGCCGGATCAGCCAGGAGCCGCCCGGCGGCACGTCGACCCGGGACCAGGTGAAGGTGCCGCACGCCGGGCCCGCGGAGGTCCTGGCGCGCGCGGGGCACCCGGCGACGAGGATCCTGGCGCGGCCCGTGGGGGAGCACCAGGAGAGCGCCGCCGCGCCGGTCCGCGCGGCGGACGGCGGCACGGCCGGGCCGGTGAGCCCGTGCTTCACGTCGGCGATGTCGGCGAGGTCGGTGGCGGCGGCCAGCTCGACGCGCACGGTGTGGGTCAGGGTGCCGACGTTGCGCAGCAGGACCGTCTCGCCCTCACCGGCGGTGCGCACGCGCTCGACGATCAGCGTCGGGTCGTCCGTGCCGTCTCCCGGGTAGCGGTGCACGGCGGTGAAGCGGACCCGGTCGGGGCCGAGCGGCTGGACGCCGACGGGCTCCGGCTCCCGGCCGTCGATCAGCAGCACCAGGGTGTGCAGGAGCCGCCGGTCGTGGTCGTAGAAGCCGTCGGCCCGTGCGCCGCGGAGCTGGCCGTCACGGCCCGACGCGGTGAAGGCGGGGGCCGCGACGCAGATCACCACGTCGTGCAGCAGCGGCTGCAGGGCGAGGGCCCGGCGCGGTGCGGGTAATTCCGGGGTGTCGGCCACGGAACGGGAGTGCCCGCTGCGCCCTCACGTCATGCCGCCGTCACTCCCAGCGGAAGAACTTCGCCGCCGCGCCCAGCCCGAGCACCGCCCACACCGCGAGGATCCCGAGGTCCCCCCACGGCATGCCCGCACCGTGCTGCAGGACGTCGCGCAGCCCGTCGGAGAGGGCCGAGATGGGGAGCAGGCCGAGCACCGTCTGCGTCGCGTCGGGGAACTTGTCCAGGGGGACGATGACGCCGCCGCCCATGAGGAGGAGCAGGAAGACGAGGTTCGCGGCGGCGAGCGTCGCCTCGGCCTTGAGGGTGCCCGCCATCAGCAGGCCGAGGCCGGAGAACGCGGCCGTGCCGAGCACCAGGAGCAGGAGCACCGAGACGGGGTTGCCGTGCGGCGACCAGCCGAGGGCGAACGCGATGACCGTGAGCAGCACGATCTGCAGGACCTCGGTGACCAGGACCGAGAGGGTCTTGGCGGTCATCAGGCCCCAGCGCGGGAGCGGCGAGGCGCCGAGCCGCTTGAGCACGCCGTAGCGGCGCTCGAAGCCCGTCGCGATGGCCTGGCCGGTGAAGGCCGTCGACATCACGGCGAGCGCGAGGATGCCGGGCGCGAGGAAGTCGACCGCGTCGCCGTCGCCCGTGTCGACGATGTCGACCGCGCTGAAGAGGACGAGCAGGAGGGTCGGGATCACGACCGTCAGGAGCAGCTGCTCGCCGTTGCGCAGCAGCATCTTCGTTTCGAGCGCCGCCTGCGCGGCGATCATGCGGCGGAGCGGGGCGGCGCCCGGCTCCGGCGTGTAGGTCCCTGCGGCGCTCATCCGCGCAGCTCCTTGCCGGTGAGTTCCAAGTACACGTCTTCCAGGGTGTGGCGTTCGACCGAGATCTTCTCCGGCATGACGCCGTGCTGCGCGCACCACGAGGTGACGGTGGCCAGCAGCTGCGGGTCGACCGTGCCGCTGACCCGGTAGGAGCCGGGGGTCAGTTCGGCGGCGGCCGAGTCCGATGGCAGGGCCTTGAGCAGCGAGGCGACGTCCAGACCGGGGCGGCCGCTGAAGCGCAGGGTGTTCTCGGCGCCGCCGCGGCAGAGCTCGTCGGGGCTGCCCTGGGCGATGACCTTGCCCGCGTCGATGATCGCGACGTCGTCGGCGAGCTCCTCGGCCTCGTCCATGTGGTGCGTGGTGAGGATGACGCCGACGCCGTCGCGCCGCAGATCGCGTACGAGGTCCCAGGTGGCCCGGCGCGCCTGCGGGTCGAGGCCCGCGGTCGGCTCGTCGAGGAAGACCAGCTCGGGCCTGCCGACCACGGCCATGGCGAGCGCGAGGCGCTGCTGCTGGCCGCCGGAAAGCCGTCGGTAGGTGGTGCGGCCGCAGCTCTCCAGGCCGAGGCGCTCGATGAGCGCGGCCACGTCCAGGGGGCGTGCGTGCAGCTTGGCCACGTGGCGGAGCATCTCGTCGGCGCGGGCGCCGGAGTAGACGCCGCCGGACTGGAGCATCACGCCGATGCGGGGCCGCAGGGAGTCCGCCTCGCGCACCGGGTCGAGACCGAGGACGCGGACGGTACCGGAGTCCGGCTTCCGGTAGCCCTCGCAGGTCTCTATCGTGGTGGTCTTGCCCGCGCCGTTGGGGCCGAGGACGGCGGTGATGCCCGCCCCGGCCGTCAGGTCGAGACCGTCCACCGCGGTCTTGGTTCCGTACCGCTTGACCAGATTCCGGATCTGGACGACGGGCTCGTTTCGCATGGTGAGCCAGTCTAGGGACGCGGCCGGGGCCCCGGTCGGGCGGGGCGGCGGAGTTCCGCAGCCCCGCTACGTCCGCGGCCGGTTCCCGGCCGGCCACCGTTCGGCGTAGGCCACGGCGTCCGCCACGCGCGTACACAAAGGGCCGGTCGGAGGGGGTGTCGGCATGGTTTCCGGGTCTGCTGGGCGGGGTTCGGGGACGCCACCGGGTTGATCGATCGGTGATCGTTTCCGCAGGTCAGCTTAGGTATGCCTAAGTGATGTAGTGCACCAGGGGTCGCTCGGGACGCGGGTTGTCAGGCTCTGAGGAATTACGCAACAATGGCGTTGTGAAAAACGTTGGCGAGGCTCCGCAGGAGGAACTCGCGACCGGTGAGCGTTCGACGCGCAACCGGGTCGCGCGGTCCATCCTGGATCACGGCCCGTCCACCGTCGCCGACCTCGCGAAGCGCCTCGGCCTCACCCAGGCGGCCGTCCGCAGGCACCTCGACGCCCTCGCCCATGAGAACGTCGTCGAGCCCCGTGAGCAGCGCGTTTATGGAGCCCGGACCCGGGGCAGGCCCGCCAAGGTCTTCGCCCTGACCGACTGCGGGCGCGACGCCTTCGACCAGTCGTACGACAAGCTGGCCGCGGACGCGCTCCGGTGGATCACCGAGCACCACGGCGAGGGCGCGGTCGTCGAATTCGCCCGGGCGAGGTTCGCCGCCCAGGCCGAGACGTACCGCAAGGCGATGGCCGCCGCGCCCGCCGAACAGCGCACCGAGGCTCTCGCGAAGGCATTGACCGCCGACGGGTACGCTGCTACGGCGCGTAGCGCACCGGTCGGCGAGCAGCTCTGTCAGCACCACTGCCCTGTCGCCCATGTCGCCGAGCAGTACCCGCAGCTGTGCGAGGCGGAGACGGAGATCTTCTCCGCGCTGCTCGGCACGCATGTGCAGCGCCTCGCCACGATCGCGCACGGAGACGGCGTCTGTACGACGTTCATCCCGCGCAGTGGCAGCGGCGGCGACAGCACCACACGGACCACCACATCAGCATCAGCAAGCACGGCCGGGAGGAACCCCGCATGACTCTCCCCACGGAGACTGCCCACCCTGAGCTCGAGGGTCTGGGCAACTACGAATACGGCTGGGCCGACTCCGACGCGGCGGGTGCCTCTGCCAAGCGCGGCATCAGCGAGGACGTCGTCCGGGACATCTCGGCCAAGAAGTCCGAGCCTGAGTGGATGACGAAGCTGCGCCTGAAGGGTCTGCGCCTCTTCGACAAGAAGCCCATGCCGAACTGGGGCTCGGACCTCTCCGGCATCGACTTCGACAACATCAAGTACTTCGTGCGCTCCACGGAGAAGCAGGCGGAGTCCTGGGAGGACCTGCCCGAGGACATCAAGAACACGTACGACAAGCTCGGCATCCCCGAGGCGGAGAAGCAGCGCCTGGTCGCCGGTGTCGCCGCGCAGTACGAGTCCGAGGTCGTCTACCACCAGATCCGCGAGGACCTGGAGGAGCAGGGCGTCATCTTCCTGGACACCGACACGGCGCTGAAGGAGCACCCGGAGCTCTTCAAGGAGTACTTCGGGACCGTCATCCCCGTCGGTGACAACAAGTTCGCCTCGCTGAACAGCGCCGTCTGGTCCGGTGGCTCGTTCATCTACGTCCCCAAGGGCGTGCAGGTCGAGATCCCGCTCCAGGCCTACTTCCGCATCAACACGGAGAACATGGGCCAGTTCGAGCGGACCCTGATCATCGTCGACGAGGGTGCCTACGTGCACTACGTCGAGGGCTGCACCGCGCCGATCTACAAGTCGGACTCGCTGCACTCCGCCGTCGTCGAGATCATCGTGAAGAAGGGCGGCCGCTGCCGCTACACGACGATCCAGAACTGGTCGAACAACGTCTACAACCTGGTCACCAAGCGCGCCGTGGCGTACGAGGGCGCGACCATGGAGTGGATCGACGGCAACATCGGCTCCAAGGTGACGATGAAGTACCCCGCCGTCTACCTCATGGGCGAGCACGCCAAGGGCGAGACCCTGTCCATCGCCTTCGCGGGCGAGGGCCAGCACCAGGACGCCGGCTCCAAGATGGTCCACATGGCGCCGAACACGTCCTCCAACATCGTCTCCAAGTCGGTGGCGCGCGGCGGTGGCCGTACGTCGTACCGCGGTCTCGTCGAGATCGGCGAGGGCGCTCACGGCTCGAAGTCGAACGTGCTCTGCGACGCGCTGCTCGTCGACACGATCTCCCGCTCGGACACCTACCCCTACGTCGACGTCCGCGAGGACGACGTCTCCATGGGGCACGAGGCCACCGTCTCCAAGGTCTCCGACGACCAGCTCTTCTACCTGATGAGCCGCGGGATGACGGAGTTCGAGGCCATGGCGATGATCGTGCGCGGCTTCGTCGAGCCGATCGCCAAGGAGCTGCCCATGGAGTACGCCCTGGAGCTGAACCGGCTGATCGAGCTGCAGATGGAGGGTTCGGTCGGTTAATTCCGGCGACCATCCTCCGCAGCGACTGACTTCTTACGCAGAGAGAGAGCACGACGACAGCCATGGCTGAGGCTCAGAACTCCCCCAAGTCCTCGACTTCGCTCGGGCAGGGGGGACCCCCACCGCTCGGGTCGACGACCGCCGGATCCATCGCGGTGGCCGCCGAGTCCACCGTAGCCACGCGCATGAGCGCTCCCCCGTCCTACGACGTGGACAGCTTCCCGGTGCCGCACGGCCGCGAGGAGGAGTGGCGGTTCACGCCGCTGGAGCGCCTGCGCGGGCTGCACGACGGCAACGCGGTCGCCGATGGCGGCATCCGCGTCGAGGTGAGCGCCCCCGAGGGTGTCATCCAGGAGACCGTCGGCCGGGACGACGCGCGCGTCGGCAAGGCGGGCAAGCCCGTCGACCGCGTCGCCGCCCAGGCCTACTCGTCCTTCGAGAAGGCCTCGGTCGTGACCGTCCCCAAGGAGACGGTCCTGACCGAGCCGATCCGCATCGCCGTGCACGGCGAGGGCGGCACCGCCTTCGCGCACCAGGTCATCGAGCTGGGTGCGTTCGCCGAGGCCCTGGTCGTCATCGACCACACCGGTGACGCCGTGCTCGCCGCCAACGTCGACTTCGTCGTCGGCGACGGCGCCAAGCTCACCGTCGTCTCCGTCCAGGACTGGGACGACAAGGCGGTGCACGTCGCCCAGCACAACGCGCTGATCGGCCGTGACGCCTCCTTCAAGTCCGTCGTCGTCACCTTCGGCGGCGACCTGGTCCGCCTCCACCCGCGCGTCACCTACGCGGGCACCGGCGGCGAGGCCGAGCTCTTCGGCCTGTACATCACCGACGCGGGCCAGCACCAGGAGCACCGCCTCCTGGTCGACCACAACACCCCGCACTGCAAGTCCAACGTCGTCTACAAGGGCGCGCTCCAGGGCGACGACGCCCACGCGGTGTGGATCGGCGACGTCCTCATCGAGGCCGCCGCCGAGGGCACGGACACGTACGAGATGAACCGCAACCTCGTGCTGACCGACGGCGCCCGCGTGGACTCGGTCCCGAACCTGGAGATCGAGACCGGCGAGATCGTCGGCGCGGGCCACGCCTCGGCGACCGGCCGCTTCGACGACGAGCAGCTCTTCTACCTGCAGTCGCGCGGTATCTCGGAGGAGGACGCGCGGCGCTTGGTCGTCCGCGGCTTCTTCGCCGAGCTGGTCCAGCAGATCGGTCTGCCGGACGTCGAGGAGCGCCTCCTCGCGAAGATCGAAGAGGAGCTGGAGGCGACGGTCGCATGAGCCTCGACCAAGCCCGCTTCCTTCGGGCCTGCGGACTGAGCGAGCTGGAGGAGGACACCCCCAAGCGGGTGGAACTCGACGGCACGCCCGTCTCGGTCGTCCACACCGAGGGCGAGGTGTACGCGATCCACGACATCTGCTCGCACGCGAACGTCTCCCTCTCCGAGGGCGAGGTGGAGGACTGCCAGATCGAGTGCTGGCTGCACGGCTCCAGCTTCGACCTGCGCACCGGCAAGCCCTCCGGCCTGCCCGCGACGCGCCCCGTACCCGTATACCCCGTAAAGATCGAAGGGGGCGATGTACTCGTTGACGTGCACGCCTCCCCTTCCCAGGAGTCCTGAGGCACCCATGGCAACGCTTGAAATCAAGGACCTGCACGTCACCGTCGAGGCCGACAACTCCACCAAGGAGATCCTCAAGGGCGTCGACCTGACCGTGAAGCAGGGCGAGACCCACGCCATCATGGGCCCGAACGGCTCCGGCAAGTCGACGCTCGCCTACTCCATCGCGGGTCACCCCAAGTACACGATCACGCAGGGCACCGTGACCCTCGACGGCGAGGACGTCCTGGAGATGTCCGTCGACGAGCGTGCCCGCGCCGGCATGTTCCTCGCCATGCAGTACCCGGTCGAGGTCCCCGGCGTCTCGGTCTCCAACTTCCTGCGCACGTCGGCGACGGCGATCCGCGGCGAGGCCCCCAAGCTGCGCACCTGGGTGAAGGAGGTCAAGTCCGCGATGGAGCAGCTCCAGATGGACCCGGCCTTCGCCGAGCGCAACGTGAACGAGGGCTTCTCCGGCGGTGAGAAGAAGCGCCACGAGATCCTCCAGATGGAGCTCCTCAAGCCGAAGATCGCGATCCTCGACGAGACGGACTCCGGCCTCGACGTCGACGCGCTGCGCCAGGTCTCCGACGGCGTCAACCGCGTCCGCGAGACGGGTGAGGTCGGCACGCTGCTGATCACCCACTACACGCGCATCCTGCGCTACATCAAGCCCGACTTCGTGCACGTCTTCGCGAACGGCCGCATCGCCGAGTCCGGCGGCGCCGAGCTCGCCGACAAGCTCGAGGCCGAGGGCTACGAGGCCTACACGAAGGGTGGCGCATCCGCGTGACAGTGGCCCACCAGGGGCTTTCCGGCCTCCTCGACACCGAGGCGATCCGCAAGGACTTCCCGATCCTGGATCGCACGATCCACGACGGCAAGAAGCTCGTGTACCTGGACAACGCGGCCACCTCGCAGACACCGCGCCAGGTCCTCGACGTACTGAACGAGTACTACGAGCAGCACAACGCCAACGTTCACCGCGGCGTGCACGTCCTCGCCGAGGAGGCCACGGCGCTGTACGAAGGCGCCCGTGACAAGGTCGCGGCGTTCATCAACGCGCCCAGCCGCGACGAGGTGATCTTCACCAAGAACGCCTCGGAGTCGCTGAACCTCGTGGCCAACATGCTCGGCTGGGCCGATGAGCCCTACCGCGTGGACCACGAGACCGAGATCGTCATCACGGAGATGGAGCACCACTCCAACATCGTTCCGTGGCAGCTGCTCTCGCAGCGCACCGGCGCGAAGCTGAAGTGGTTCGGCCTCACCGACGACGGCCGCCTCGACCTGTCCAACATCGACGAGATCATCACCGAGAAGACGAAGATCGTCTCCTTCGTGCTTGTCTCCAACATCCTGGGCACGCACAACCCGGTCGAGGCGATCGTGCGCCGCGCCCAGGAGGTCGGCGCGCTCGTCCTGATCGACGCCTCGCAGGCCGCTCCGCACATGCCGCTCGACGTGCAGGCGCTGCAGGCCGACTTCGTGGCCTTCACCGGCCACAAGATGTGCGGCCCGACGGGCATCGGCGTTCTGTGGGGACGCCAGGAGCTCCTGGAGGACCTCCCGCCCTTCCTCGGCGGCGGCGAGATGATCGAGACCGTGTCGATGAACTCGTCGACGTACGCTCCCGCGCCGCACAAGTTCGAGGCGGGCACGCCCCCGGTCTCCCAGGCCGTGGGCCTGGGCGCGGCCGTGGACTACCTGTCCGCCATCGGCATGGACAAGATCGCCGCGCACGAGCACGCGATCACCGAGTACGCGGTCAAGCGTCTCCTCGAGGTCCCGGACCTGCGCATCATCGGCCCGACGACGGCCGAGGAGCGCGGCGCCGCGATCTCCTTCGTGCTCGGCGACATCCACCCGCACGACGTGGGCCAGGTGCTCGACGAGGAAGGCATCGCGGTCCGGGTCGGCCACCACTGCGCGCGCCCCGTCTGCCTGCGCTACGGAATTCCTGCGACCACGCGAGCGTCGTTCTATCTGTACTCCACGCCCGGCGAGATCGACGCGCTCGTCGACGGTCTGGAGCACGTACGGAACTTCTTCGGCTGAGGGGCTGACCGGGAACGTGAAGCTGGATTCGATGTACCAGGAAGTCATCCTGGACCACTACAAGCACCCGCACGGGCGTGGTCTGCGCGATGGCGACGCCGAGGTGCACCACGTCAACCCGACGTGTGGCGACGAGATCACGCTGCGCGTGAAGTACGACGGGTCGACGATCGCCGACGTGTCGTACGAGGGGCAGGGCTGCTCCATCAGCCAGGCCAGCGCGTCCGTCCTGAACGACCTCCTGGTCGGCAAGGAGCTCGCCGAGGCGCGGAAGATCCAGGAAGTCTTCCTGGAACTGATGCAGTCCAAGGGCAAGCTGGAGCCGGACGACGCGATGGAGGAGGTCCTTGAGGACGCGGTCGCGTTCGCCGGCGTCTCCAAGTACCCGGCGCGCGTGAAGTGCGCCCTGCTGAGCTGGATGGCCTGGAAGGACGCGACGGCCCAGGCACTGGGCGAGACCGACGGGGCCGCTGAAAGGAAGACGGCATGAGCGAGAACGAGACACTCACGACGAAGCCCGCTTCGGAGGAAGAGGTCCGCGAGGCGCTGTACGACGTCGTCGACCCCGAGCTGGGCATCGACGTCGTCAACCTCGGCCTGATCTACGGCGTGCACATCGACGACGCCAACATCGCCACGATCGACATGACGCTGACGTCCGCGGCCTGCCCGCTGACCGACGTCATCGAGGACCAGGCGAAGTCGGCGACGGAGGGCATCGTCAACGAACTGCGGATCAACTGGGTCTGGATGCCGCCGTGGGGCCCGGACAAGATCACGGACGACGGGCGCGAGCAGCTGCGGGCGCTGGGGTTCAACGTCTGACCGACGTCTGACGGCACCGCCGCTCGCGAAGCCCCCCGGAGAATCTCCGGGGGGCTTCGTCGTGCTCGCTCGTGCTTCCTGCGTACGGGCGTACACATCGATATGTACACTCGTACGCATGGGGTACACACTGCTGGCCGCGGCGATCGCGGCGGAGGTGGCCGGGACCACGGCCATGAAGTACAGCGAGGGGTTCAGCAAGCTGTGGCCCTCGCTCATCACCGTCGTGGGCTATCTGCTCGCGTTCACGCTGCTCGCGCAGACCCTGAAGACCCTCTCCGTAGGCACCGCCTACGCGATCTGGGCCGGCATCGGCACCGCGGCCGTGGCCGCCATCGGCATGATCTTCCTGGGGGAGTCGGCCAACCTGGTCAAGGTCGCGGGCATCGCGCTCGTCATCGCGGGTGTCGTCGTGCTCAACCTGGGAGGGGCCCACTGATGGCCCGCCGTTACGACCCCGAGCGCCGCCAGCGGATCATCGACGCCGCGATCCGCGTCGTCGGGGCGAAGGGGATCGGCGGGCTCAGTCACCGCTCGGTCGCCGCCGAGGCGGACGTGCCGCTCGGCTCGACGACGTACCACTTCAAGACGCTCGACGAGCTCCTGACGGCCGCCCTGCGGCAGAGCAACGAGGGCTTCGCGAAGGTGATGGCCGCCAGCGATGTGTTCGAGGACGCGGCGGCCGGTCCCGCGGACCTGGCCCGCGGGCTCGCCCGGGTCCTGGGCGAGTGGTTCGCGGGGGAGCGGTCCGGGGTCGAGCTGGAGTACGAGCTCTATCTCGCCGCCCTGCGCAGGCCCGCGCTGCGGCCCGTGGCCGCCGAATGGTGCGCGGGTCTCACCGACGTCCTCGAACTGCGCACCGACCCGGTCACCGCGCGCGCCCTCGTCGCCCTGATGGACGGGATCAGCCTGCAAGTGCTGCTCACGGGCGGCGAGTACGACGAGGAGTATGCGCGGGAAGTGCTCGGCCGGCTGCTGGTGTCGGACGCCCCGCCGAATGGACCTCGTTAAGAAATCCCGCTGAACCCCGCTGAACCCCGCTGTGCAAACAAGGGCATTGCATATGGCGAGTACCCGCTGGTAGCGTCCCGACTGCATTGACCAAGCAATTGCGGGAAGTTGGGGGATCGATCCGTGAGCATGCGCAACAAGGGGATTTCCGTCGTGATTGCCTGCGCCTTGACCGGGGTGGCGGGTAATACGGCGTTCGCGGCTGCGGCGCACGACGAGGGGAATGCGGTGGCCGCGCCGTCGGCGACGGACCGCCAGGCTCTGGGCGCGGATGAGATCTGTGCCGTCCTGGGGATCGGCAGTGGGGCGGCGGGCCTTGCCAAGGCGCTGGCCAAGGGGGCATCGTGGGTAGGGATCGGCGCCAGCGTCGGGTGCTACGCGTACACGAAGGCGAAGCAGGCGACGCCTGCGCAGAAGCGCGCGGCCATGATCAAGTCGTACAAGAAGTACCAGGCCATGAGTGACATCAAGAAGCTTGATGCACTCGGCTATTACTGCCGGAAGCAAGGCGGTGGCGGCGGTGGCGGAACCGATGTCGCCCCGGTCAATACGACGGTAGGGGTGATGGCGGGATGGCGGACCATCAAAATGAAGGGCGTCAAGTACTCGTGCACCGCGAGCAGGGACTGACGGGGCGTACGCGCTGATGGGGCGCCGCGGTCCGGGATATGGGGAGCGTTTTCTGCTTTCCCTCGCATTGCTCGCAGTGAGTTTGCTGTGGATGACGCAGGAAATGGCGCAATGGGCGACTGTACTGTGCGCCGTCGGTGCGGCGGGTGGAGCAGTGGGAATGCTCTGCTTCGGCCGCCTCCATATGCGGGCACGCGGACATTCGCCGCGCGAACACGAACATTCGCGCTGAAGGGCGTCTGGATCCCTTCGCGGTGAGGGGCATCTGGATCTTTTCGCGGTGAGGGGCGTCCGCCTCCCCCGGCGTCCCGCACCGGCTGAGCGTGTGCCGGTGCGGGACGCCGGGGCTTTGCGTAAACCCGGTTCGCGGCCGCCGACGCGGGCTCTCCGCCGCAGGTGGCCCGGACGGCCGCCGCGGGCGGCCCGGACGCTGAGACCGGTTCGCCCGCGCGCGGCACCTCCGGTTAGGTTTCACCCATGACCGACACGAACGCTTCCCGCACCACCGGCGCCGTCGCCGCAGGCCTCGCCACCGTCACCGCCGACGGCACCGTCCTCGACACCTGGTTCCCCGCGCCCGAGCTCACCGCCGAGCCCGGCCCCGCCGGCAGCGAGCGGCTGACCGCCGAGCGCGCCGTGGAACTGCTCGGCGAGGGCGCCGCGAAGGCCATCGGTCCGGACGCCCGCCGTGGCGTGGAGATCATCGCCGTACGTACGGTCATCGCGTCCCTCGACGACAAGCCGCTGGACGCCCACGACGTCTACCTGCGCCTGCACCTGCTCAGCCACCGCCTGGTCAAGCCGCACGGCGTGAACCTTGACGGCCAGTTCGCCTTCCTCGCCAACGTCGCCTGGACCTCGCTCGGCCCGGTCGCCGTGGACGACGTCGAGAAGGTGCGGCTCAACGCCCGCGCCGAGGGCCTGCACCTCGCGGTGACCTCCGTCGACAAGTTCCCGCGCATGACGGACTACGTCACGCCGAAGGGCGTCCGTATCGCCGACGCCGACCGGGTGCGCCTCGGCGCGCACCTCGCCGAGGGCACCACGGTCATGCACGAGGGCTTCGTGAACTTCAACGCGGGCACGCTCGGCACCTCCATGGTCGAGGGCCGCATCTCCGCCGGTGTCGTCGTCGGCGACGGCTCGGACATCGGTGGCGGCGCCTCCACGATGGGCACGCTCTCCGGCGGCGGCAACGTCCGCATCGTCATCGGCGAGCGCTGCCTGATCGGCGCCGAGGCGGGCGTCGGCATCGCGCTGGGCGACGAGTGCGTCGTCGAGGCCGGTCTGTACGTCACCGCGGGCACCCGCGTGACCATGCCCGACGGACAGATCGTCAAGGCCCGCGAGCTCTCCGGCGCCTCGAACATCCTCTTCCGCCGCAACTCGGTCACCGGCGCCGTCGAGGCCCGCCCGAACAACGCGGTGTGGGGCGGCCTGAACGACGTACTGCACAGCCACAACTGAGGCCCGTGAGGTCCACGGGTCCGCAGCGGGTCCCACAGGGGGAGCGACATGAACAGAACGGGTGCACGGGCCCTGGCCCTCGGCGCCGTCGCGGTGCTCGGCCTGGTCGCCGGGTGCGGACAGAGCGTGGGGCAGCCCCGGGACGACGTCCGCGGCGCGGCGCAGGTGGTGAGCCGGGCGACGACCGGTGACCACAGCCATCGGCTGGGCAGGAGCGACATCCCGTGGAGCGGCAGCCCGAGCCCGTTCAACGCGTCGGTCGAGCTCGCCGACAAGCGTCGCGTGGCCATGTACTACCTGCGGGGCAAGGGCCTCTACGTGCAGGACTACAGCCCCCGAGCCAAGGGGTGGTCCAAGCCGGCCGTCGTGTACAGGACCAAGACCGACGCCTGCCAGGGCATCACCCTCAAGGCCAAGGACGGCACCGTCGCGGCCTTCGGTGACTTCGGTCCGTACTGCGCGGACGGCGAGCCGCCGACCGAGTCGGTCGCCGCGGTCGCCGTCGGACCGCTGACGAAGTGGGCGTGGCACCTCAGGAAGAACTTCGACGGCTGGGAGAAGATCGCCGTCGCCCCCGGAGGCAAGAAGGTCACCTTCAGCAGGGGTGACGAGACGCTGCGCTGGACCAGGGCGGCGGGCTTCCCTGCCGGAGCCTGAGACGCCCGCTCGACACGCGAAAGGAGCGGCCGCCCCACGTGGGGCGGCCGCTCCTTTCGCGTGTCACGGATTTTCCGCGCACGGATTTTCCGCGCACACAGGCATAGCGGGAGGCACCCGGACCCGTCCACATCCATGCGGGAGGGCAACAGGCCCACCAGGGAGCGAAGGTGACGATGGATGCCCATGAGCAGGAAAGTTTCCGGGAGTTCGTGGAGACCAGATCGTCGGCGCTGCTGAAGACCGCCGTACTGCTCAGCGGGGGCGACCGGCACGCGGGCGAGGACCTGCTGCAGACCGCGCTCGTCAAGGCGGCGGGGCGGTGGCAGCGCATCGACGAGCCGGAGGCGTACGTCCGCCGGATCCTGTACCGGCAGCAGGTCAGCAGGTGGCGGCTGAAGTGGCCGCGACGCGAACTGGCCGTCGCCGAACCGCCGGAACGTGCCGCGTCGGGGGACGGCACGTCCGCGGCGGAGCTGCGCATCGTGATGCGCGGGGCCCTCGCCAAGCTCACCGCCCGGCAGCGGACCGTGCTCGTGCTGCGCTACTTCGAGGACCTGCCGGAGGCGGAGGTGGCCGCCGTCCTCGGCTGCTCCGTCGGCACCGTGCGCAGCACCACGCACCGTTCCCTCGCCCGGCTGCGGGGCCTCGCGCCCGAGCTCGCGCACCTCGACCGCCATGACACCGCCGAGCGGCCCGCGTCCGCCGACTTCTCACCTCTGGAGGTACGACCGTGAACGTGGCAGATCTGGTGCGCGACGCGTTGCGCGAACAGGCGGACCAAGGGGCGCCCATGCCGGGGGACTTCGCCGACCGCGTGCTCGCCGCGCGCAAGCGGCGCAGGAGCCGGGCGGTCGTGGGCACCTCGCTCGTCGCGGCGACGGCCGCCGTCGTCGCGGTGGCGGTGCCGGTCCTCGGACACGACTCCGGGAGTCAGGAGCCGCGCCCGGCAAGCGAGCTTCAGGGCGACGACGTCGTCGCGCATCCCGGCCAGACGCCGCCTCGGGAGTTGATCGCCGCCGGTGACACGGCCCTCGCCGCGTACAGCACGAGCAAGAGGGTCGAGGAGCCCGACGGTGACGCCGTCATCACCCGCACCTACCGGCTCCTCGACCAGCGGACCGGCACCTACCGCGCGGCCCCCCGCTGGTCCTGGCTCGACATCGCGCCCGGCATGCGGACCGCCGCCGTCCTGGAACGCGGCCTGCCGACCCGGCGGATCGGCCTGCTGAACCTGATCACCGGCGAGGTCGAGCGCTGGATCCCGGTGGACCACGGGGTCGGTGGCGTCGAGTTCTCGCCCGACGGCAGGAAGCTCGTCGCGACGACGTACGCGGACGACCCCGACCGGCTAGACAAGGACCGGCCGATCAACGACGGCAAGCACGAGGAGCCGGGGCCGGCCGATCCGACCAGGACCGGCTTCTACGTCCTCGACGTGGCCTCCGGCAAAGGCAGTTGGAGCGAGGTGAAGACCGTGAAGACCAAGCCCGGCGGATGGGGGATGTCGGACATCAACACCCGGCAGGACTTCGACTTCAGCCAGGACGGCTCGCTGGTCCACTCGGGCCGCATCCGCGAACCGAGCGAGCAGTACTACGACTTCGCGGGGCGGAAGAAGAGTGCGCCCGCGCGGGAGAGGCACCTGTCCTGGGTCGTCGAGGCCCGGCTCTCCCCGGACGGGAAGCTCGCCGCCGGTGACTTCGCGGGCAGCGGCGGGACCACCGCCACCGAGGTCCTCGACCCTCTCACCGGCAAGCGGGTCGCCAAGCTGCCCGGCCAGCAGCTCCTCGCCTGGGCCGACGACAAGCGGCTCATCGCCTGGGACATCGCGCCCGGCACGAGCGAGTACCGCAGTCGACTCGTCCTCGTCACCGTCGGGAGCAAGAAGACCGTCCCGCTCAGCGGCTACCGCTCGTCGAAGGCCGACGGCGTCGGACGCTGGACGCCGGTCTTCGCCCGGCGCTGATCACCGCACCGCGGCCCGCGCCTCCTCGTACACGGCCAGCAGCCCGTCGGTCGTCGCGCGGCCGGCGGGCAGCAGCGGTGCCCGGACCGGGCCCGCGGGCAGGCCCGCCGCGCCGAGCACGGTCTTCGCCGTGACCGCGCCGGGCAGGCCCGACGCCATCATCGCCTCGATCAGCGGGGTGGCGGCCAGCTGCAGCCGCCGCGCGCGCTCCGTGTCACCGGCGTCGAACGCGTCGAAGACCGCCCGCGGCAGGCCGGGCAGCGCGTTGGCCACCGTGCTGACGCAGCCGGCGCCGCCCACCGCGTACAGCGCGAGATTGAACTCGTCGCAGCCCGCGTAATACGCCAACTCCGTCTCGTTCATTGCCTTCTGACTGCCGAGCAGGTCGTACGCGCAGTCCTTCACGCCGACGATCCGCGGGTGGTCCGCGAGCCGCAGCACCGTCTGTGTCGCGATGCGCGTGCCGGTGCGGCCCGGGATGTCGTAGAGCAGGACCGGGAGCCCGCAGGCGTCGGTGACCGTGCGGAAGTGCGCCTCGACGGCGTCCTGCGGCGGCAGGCTGTAGTACGGCGTGAGGACCAACAGGCCGTCGGCGCCCGCCTTCTCGGCCTCCCGCGCCAGCTCGACGGCGTGCCGGGTGTCGTTGCTGGCGACGCCCGCGACGACGGACGCGCGGTCGCCGACCGCGTCGGCCACGGCCCGGACGAGCGCCGCCTTCTCGTCGTCGGAGGTGGTCGGCGACTCACCGGTCGTGCCGGACAGGACGAGTCCGTCGCAGCCCCCGGACACCAGGTGGTCGGCGAGGCGCTGGGCGCCGTCGAGGTCGAGAAGGCCCTCGGCGGTGAAGGGAGTGATCATCGCGCAGAGGGCGCGACCGAGGGGTGCTGCGGCTCGGGAGGTCATGAGTGCAGTCTCGGGACACCGTCGCTGAAGCTCCACTTAATTCTTCTACGAGGTAATGGACAGAAGAGCTACGCGATGGGGCAGGCACTAGTGCCAACTCGCCCCCGTGTGGGCCACTATGGCGGAACAGTCGGCCCCAGGAGGCGTCATGAAGCTCGGCAAGGCACTCTCCACCGGCATCGCCGAAGAGCGGCCCTCGCGGCACGAGGCGCGGCACGAGGAGCGGTACGAGGTGCAGTGCGAGGAACAGTACGAGGAGCGGCTCGCGGAGTCCGAAAAGGCCGTGCCCGCACCCGATACGGAACAGCGCGAGCAGGCCGTGCGGGAAGGGCCGGTCGAGGCCACGGCAGCCCGATGAGGCTGCGGCTCCCGGAGGAACGCCCGACGGAGCCGCCCACCGGATACAAGATCGCCCGCCCGGTGCTGTCCCACGACGGCACCCGGGCCGGCTTCACCGGCGTCTCCCTCGGCGCGGCCCTGCCGTACGGCGTGCTCGACGAGGCGAGCTGCGGCTACGGCAGACGGCACCGCGCCCCGCACCGCCGCTGCGACTGCGGCTTCCACTGCGTCCATGACCGCGCCACCGCCGAGGCTCTGCTGTGCACCGCCGAGCACCGCGGGGCGGCCGTCCTCGAAGTGACGGTGCTCGGCGCGTACATCCGCTTCGAACGCGGCTTCCGGTACGCGAGGCAGCGGGTGCGCGGCGCGACCCTGCCGCCCTGCCCGTGCGGCGCCACGGCCCCGCTGCTCGCCGACGCCGGCCGTGGCGTGCCCGGCTGGCGGGTGGTCGAGGCGGCGTGCGGGCGGTGCCGGGGCGGGCGACAGGCGCTGTCCGTCGCGGAGTTCGCCCGGCTCGCGGGGGAGGGGCTGCGGGTGGACGCGGCCGCGCCGCCCCCGACCGGGAGCGCCCCGGCCGGACTCGGCGTGCCCGAGCTGGTGGCCGAGGCGGCGCTCCTGCAGGCACGACTGGACTGGTTCCAAGCGGAATTGGCGCGGTTCACCGGGGATCAGCGGGGATAGCGCGGCCCTGCCCGGGTACCCGGGCCTCCCAGAAGGAGGGAGGCGAAACTGTGACCGGGACCATGGGTGAGCAGCCCACGCACGACCGTGCGCAGCACTCGGTGGGAGAGCTCGTCGAGCAGGCCACCGCGCAGATTTCGGAACTCGTACGACAGGAAATGCGGCTCGCCGCCCAGGAGATGACCGAGAAGGGCAAACGGGCGGGGCGCGGCGGAGGACTCCTCGGAGCGGCTGGCGCGGTCTCGTACGTCGGCCTCATGGCGCTGTCGGCCACGGCGGCCGCGGCCCTCTCCCTGGCGATGCCCGTATGGGCCGCCGCGCTGATCGTCACCGGCGTGCTCTTCGTCGTGGCGGCGGTACTCGCGGTGGTGGGCCGCGGCCAACTGGCCCGCGCGGTACCGCCCGTGCCGCAGGAGGCGATGAACAGCGTCAAGGCGGACGTCGAAGAGATCAAGGGAAGGGCGCACCGATGACGAATACGCCGAAGGACTCCGAGAACACGGGCGTGAAGGGGCCGGACGAACTGCGCCGGCAGATCGAGGACACCCGCGGGCGCCTCGGCGAGACCGTCGAGGAACTGGCGGTGAAAGCGGACGTGAAGGCCCGCGCCCGGCACCGGGCGGCAGTGGTCAAGGACCAGGTACAAGGGACGGCGGCACAGGTGAAGGACAAGGTGACGGAACAGGCGGCGCGCGCGAAGGGCAAGGCGGCGGACGAGGCGGAGCACGCGAAGAGCGTGACGGCCGAGGGCGCGGCGCGCGCCAAGGGCAAGGCGGCCGAAGGCGCGGCCCTGGTCAAGGACAAGGCGGCACAGGGCGCCGAGCGGGCCAAGGGAGCCGTGCTCGACGGCAAGGCACGCGCGGAACAGCACCGCGCCGTGGTGCAGGCCGAGGAGAAGGTGGCCGAGGCCGCGCGCCGGGTGCAGGGCGGCACGCCCGAGCCCGTGCGGGCCGCCGCGAGCGGCGTCGTACGGACCGGCGGGCGCCACCCGAGGGCCTTCCTCGCGGCGGGAGCGGGCGTCCTGATCGCCTACGCGGCGCTGCGCCGTCGCAGGCGGGCGGGCCGCCGATGAGCGGGGTCCGGCTGCTCTACAAGCCGCTCGGCATGGCCTTCGGCATGGTGGGCGGCCTGGCCGCGAGCGCGCTGTTCCAGCGCACCTGGAAGGCGGTGGCGGGCGAGGACGACGCCCCGGACGCGCACGACGAGGACCGTGCCTGGGGCGAGATCCTCGCCGCCGCGGCGCTGCAGGGCGCGATCTTCGCCGTGGTCAAGGCCGCCGTGGACCGCGGCGGCGCGGTCGGCGTGCGGCGCCTGACCGGCCGCTGGCCGGGCTGACGTCCGCGACCGGCCGTTCGTCCGCGATCGACCGTTCGTCCGCGACCGTCTGGCATGATCGACGCGGGCGCCGACAGGCCGGACGGACACAGAGGCTTGAGGCTCGATGAACGGCAACAACGACAGCAGCAACAGCAGCAGTAACAACAGCAGCAGCGAGGGTGCCGAGCGGCGGGTCGCGCTGGTGACCGGCTCCTCCTCCGGGATCGGCGCGGCCGTCGCCCGCCGCTTCGCCGCCGCCGGCATCCGTGTGGTGGTCAACTCCGCCCGGTCGGTGGAGGCGGGCCAGAAGCTCGCGGACGAACTGCCGGACGCCGTCTACGTACAGGCGAACGTCGCCGACGAAGCGGACGCCGCACGTCTCGTGCGGAGCGCCGTCGACACGTACGGCCGCCTGGACATCCTGGTCAACTGCGCCGGTACCACCCGGTTCATCGACCACGACGACCTCGCTGCCGCCCGCCCCGAGGTGTGGCGCGAGCTGTACGACGTCAACGTCATCGGCGTGTGGCAGACCATCACGGCGGCCGTCCCGCACCTGCGGGCGAGCGGCGCGGGCAGCATCGTCACCATCTCCTCGCAGGCGGGCGTGCGGCCCAACGGCAGCTCGATCCCGTACGCGGTCAGCAAGGCCGCCGTGAACCACATGACGAAGCTGCTCGCCAAGACGCTCGGCCCGGCCGTACGGGTCAACGCGGTGGCCCCCGGCATGATCGACACCCCCTGGTTCGACGGCGTCGAGGGCGTCGAGGCCTCCATGGCGGCGGTCGCGGACCGTGTCCCGCTGGGCCGGGTGGGGCGCCCCGAGGACATCGCGGGAGCGGTGGCCGACCTGGTCGACTCCTCGTACATCACCGGGGAAGTGCTGCTCGTGGACGGCGGCGGCCACCTGCTGTGACCCGGTGGCGGTGGGGCCGCGGACGGGCTTGACCTCAACCTTGGTTGAGGTCACAGAGTTGTCCGTGGCCCGCCGGGCCGGGCCACGGCCCGGCCCGGCACCGACACCACCGAGACGGACGGACCGCCATGCCCGCGATCTCCACCCACCGCACCCGGACCCTCCCCGACCCGGCCCGCCAGGACGGCGGCCTCACCTTCCTCAGCACCTGGAGCACCGGCACGCCCGAGCGGCAGCAGGCCACCCTGGACGCCATCGCGAAGGCCTGGGAGTCCCGCCCCTGGCCCCACGAGGGGCTGCTCTCCTACACGGTGTACGCAGGCGTCGACGGCTCGACCGTCATGCACCGCTCGCAGTGGCGGGACGATGCGGCCTACCAGGACTTCTTCGCGAGCTCCGGGAACGGCAGGGACGCCAGGAACACCGACATCGACGCGGCCGTGCCGGGCATCGAGCGGCTCGGCCTGAACAAGACCCGGCTGTACCGCAGTTGGACCGACGGCGGCGGGCGCGAGGGGCGCGAGCCCGGCGCGATCGTGGTCGCGCAGGCCGACTTCGAGGGTCCCGGCGACGGCCGGCCGCGGGCCTGGGCGGACGCGGCGATCGAGGCCCTGGACGCAGGGCCGGCCGACGGGCGCGGCCTTTACGCGGCCCACTTCCACCTCAGCACGGACGGCGGGCGCGTCCTCAATTACGCCGAGTGGGAGAGCGAGGAGGCCCACGCGGCGCAGGAGGGGGCGCGGGACGAAGCCCGCGACGGAGCGGTCGCCCGGTACCGGTTCGCGTACGGCTTCGTACCGAGCAAGGCGTAGTTTCCCGGCACCCTCCCGCCTCCCGCCCCGCTCGCCTGGACAGCGCATGGGGTCGGCGGGACGGTGGAGGCATGCTGGACGTCACCGCTGCTCCGCACCCGTACCCCGGTACCGCCCCCGGGGGGCCGGTATGAGCGGAGACGACAGGGCGGGCCGGGGCAGGCCCGGCAGGACTCCCCGGCGCAGGCCCGGCCGGGGGAAGGCCGGTGCCGCCCGGTCCATGGCCGCCGAGGGGACCGGCGCGGCCGACGGCGCCGGTGAGGCCTTCGAGATCGTCAGGGAGTTCGAGGTCGAGGGGACCCCGGCCCAGCTCTGGGCCGCCCTGACCACCGGCACCGCCGGCTGGCTGTGGCCCATGGAGTACGAACCCCGCGAGGGCGGCGCCGCCCCCTTCGGCGGCACCGTCACCCGCTGGGACCCGCCCCACCGCCTCACCGCCCGCGTCGAGGACCCCGACGGCGTACCGGGCCAGACCCTCAGCCAGCTCGACCACACCATCGAGCCCCGCGACGGCGGGCGCCGCTCCTTGCTGCGCTACGCCCGCAGCGGCATCTTCACCGCCGGCGCGGACACGCGGTACGAGAGCGCCGTCCGGCACGCCGACTTCCACCTGCACACCCTGGGCCAGTACATGGCGTACTTCGCGGGCCGGACCGTCGCCTTCTCCGCCGTCAACGGCCCGCTCGCCTCCCTCGCCCCGGACGCCTTCGGCAGGCTCGCCCGCGCCCTCGGCCTGCCCGACGACGCCACGGAGGGCGCCCGCGTCCGCGCCCAGGCACCCGGCGGGGAACTGGACGCGGTGATCGACTTCCGCAGCCGGTACTTCATCGGCCTGCGCACGGACGAGACGCTCCACCGGTTCTTCGGCCGCAACCACTTCGGCGCCCCGGTCGGCATCAGCGTCCACGACTTCGGCGCGCACGCGGACGCCAAGGGCGCCGAACTGGCCTGGCAGGACTGGCTGGACCACCTCTACGGCTGAGGCGGTCCGACAGCCCCCGGGACTACGGCCGGAAGCGCAGCACTTGCGGGTCGTGATCGCTGTTCTGCTCGGCGAACTCCGCGTTGATGTGCACGCTGTCGTAGCCGAAGTCGTCCCCCACCCCCGGGCTGGTCAGGATCTGGTCGAGGACCTGCGCGTTGCCCTGGTAGACGTACGAGTAGCGCTCGCTCCTGGGCAGCGACCTGACGGCCGAGCGCAGGGCGCCGCCGTCCTCAAGGGCCTTGGTGGTCGCCGAGAACTCGAAGTCGTTGATGTCGCCGAGCACGACGACGTCGGCGTTGCGCTGGACCTTGCGGAGGTCCTTCACGAAGCCGTTCACGGCCTGCGCCTGCAGGAGCCGCTTGGCCTCGGAGGAACGCTTCGGCGGCTGGTGGTGCGAGGTCAGCCCCTCGTCGCCGCCCTTGGACCCGAAGTGGTTGGCGATCACGAAGACCGTGCGGCCGCGGAAGACGAACTCGCCGGCCAGCGGCTTGCGGCTGTCCTCCCACGCCGCGTTCGCGGGGTCCACGCGCCCCGGGGAGTGGCTCAGCGCGGCCCGCTTCCCCTCGCGCACGACCTCGGTGGGGGTCGTGGCGTCGCCGGGCGCGCGCTCGGTGAAGGAGACCCGCTCGGGGTTGTAGAGGAAGACCTGCCGAATGTTGCCGCCCGGCTCGCCGCCGTCCTTGTTGTTCACCGGGTCGACGGAGCGCCACGCGTAGCGCGGCCCGCCCGCCGCGACGACCGCGTCGGTGAACTTCTTCAGGGTCGCCTCCGCGGAGACCGTGCCGTCGTTCTTCGCGCCGTTGTCGTCCTGGATCTCCTCAAGGGCGACGATGTCGGGCGAGGAGAGGTTCGAGACGACGGCCGCGGCGAGCGCGTCGAACTTCTTCTGCGGGTCGGTCGGGTCGAGGTTCTCGACGTTGTACGTGGCCACGGCGAGCTCGCCCCTGGCCTGGCGCCGCGTCTTCTCGCGGGTGAGGCCCTTGCCCGCGACCTCGCCGAGGTCCCGGGCCGCGAGGGTGTAGCCGCCGAACTGGTTGAAGTCCAGGGGCCCTTCGGCGCCGCCCCGCAGCACGTCGCCGACGTCCGCCTTGGGGAAGGGCCGCTCGGAGACGGGGGCGAGCTGCTGGATCTGCAGCCGTCCGCCGTTCTGCGCGTCGTACGAGCCGTAGACGGTGCCGCCGCGCCGGCTGGGGTGCTCGTGCTTCTTCACCGTCACCCACAGCTCGTTGTGCGCGTCGGTCGCGCCGACCACGCGCGAGCTGCCGACCCGTACGTTCATGCCCTCCAGGGACTCGTACAGGTCGAGGGCGTACGAACGGGGCTTCAGCGGCAGCGCGTTGATGCTGCCGCCCTGCGCGGGGTCGCCGACGGGCGCGTACGCGGCGGGCACGGACTTCGCGTCGAGGGTGACCGGCGCGGGCAGCGGGTTGCCGGACGACTCCACGGTCACCGTCGGCTTGGTGATCTGGGTGAGGGACTGGTTGCCGGAGCCGGCGCCCCCGGGGACGTACTCCCCGACCGTCCCGGAGACCCGGACCGCGTCCCCCGGCTTGACCGTGAGCGCCGCCGAGCCGGTGAAGACGAAGACCGCCTCGCTGGTGGCCGGGTTCCCGTCGGCGTCGCCGTCGGCCGACTGGATCCAGAAGCCCTTGGAGCCGTAGCCGCGGACGCCGGTCACGATGCCGGCGACATCCGTGACCTGCTGCCCCGCGAGGGGTGAGACGCGGGTGGTGCCCTGGATGTCGTGGACGCGGACCCCGTCGGCGGAGGCGGCCGGGGAGCCGGTTACGAGCAGGCCCGCCGCGAGGGCGGTGGCGACCACGGCGCCGACGGCGGCGGATCTCGGGGCGCGGGGCGACGGTATGTGCGGCATCGGGAAACTCCGGGTGAGGGAAGGCGGAGAGGACAGCAGGCGCCCTGACGGGTGCTCTACGCGCGTCAATCTCTTGCGTGACCAGGGGAGTTGTCAAGGTTCTCCGGGGGCGCATTACCTGTACGTCTTCTGACAGGGACATGAACCGGGCGGCATGCTGCCAAATTGTCTAGGCTTGCGCTCTGCCGACCCGAACACTCGGCGCCCCGCCCCTTCGGAGGAGAACCAGACGATGTCCGTAAGTCCCGCCACCCTGCCGCCGGTGCTGCTGCACTCCGAAGCGGAACTCGCGCGGGCCGCGCTCGCCACTCCGCTGCTGTCCCGCGCCGTGCGGCTCGCCCGCTGGGCGGGGCCGGGGACCCGGGTCGGCGCGGGCGGCGAGCTCGTCGACGCACAGCTCCCGGCGGCCGCGGCCGAGCTGGGGCTCTCGTCGGACGACCCGGACGCCGCCGCGTACGCGAGCGAGGCCTGGCGGGTCGCGGTGGACACCGGCCTCGTCGAGGTCACGGACGCGGAGGAGGAAGGCGCGGACGGCACCGTCACCCAGGGCGAGGACCTCGCGGTGCTCTCCGCGGGCAGCCCGCAGGACGTTCTCGGCGTCTGGCTCGGCGCCCTCGACACCGTGTACGCGGACGCCACCGTGCCCGACATGGAGAACCTCCTGGACGTCCTTGAGGAGAACGGCGAGGTCGACTTCGGCGAGCTCGGCTGGGACCCGCAGGCCGAGGCGGACTTCCTGGACGGCGTCCTCGGCAACCTCTACCTGCTCACCGTGGGCGACGCCGCGGGCGGCGGGGGCCCGGTGCCGCTGCCCGCACTCGCCGCCTCGATGATCGTCCCCGACGACATGGGCGAGCCCACGGACGACGTCCTGGAACAGGTGTCGGACGCGATGATGAAGCTCGACGACCAGTTCCGGCTCTTCGAACCGCTCGGGCTCGTCGAGTACCAGCCGGTCGACGAGGCACTCATGGCCGACATCGACGACCAGAGCGCCGAAGAGCCCGCCCCGCTCGACGAGGAGGACGTCAGCCGCTACGGCATGGTCCGCCTCACCCCCCTCGGCCTGTACGGCGTGCGCGCCCGCATGCTGGAGGCCGGCGTCGACGCGCCCGCCGTCGGCGACCTCGCGGACAAGGGCGCCGACGCGCTGCTCGCCGGCACCTCCGGCTTCCCGCAGCACGCCGCGCAGGCGGAGATCGAGCAGTGGCTCTCCCGGCACGAACCGCTGGGCGCAGCCGGTGAGTTGCTGTCCGCGGCGCGCGGCGGCGACGAGGGCGCGCCGCTGCGCAGGCTCCGCTGCCAGCAGGCGCTCTCCCTGATCGGGAACGAGGCGGAGCCCGCGCTGCGCGAGGTCCTCGACGACCCGGAGCTCGGCGGTCTCGCCCGGGTCTGGCTCGCCGAGCACGATGCCGCGGACGTGCCCGCGCCCTCCGAGGGCCTCATCTTCTGGCTGACCATCGACACGCTCGCCGCGCAGCTCGCCGCCGAGGGCAACTCGGACGAGCTGCAGGGCCTGGTCGAGGGCCTCGCACAGCAGCACAGCGGCTTCTTCGCCACGGCCTGGCGGGTCGAGCACCCCGCCACGGCGGACGTCCTGGAGGCGATGGGCCGCCTGCACCCGGACAAGAAGGTGGCGAAGGAGGCCCGCAAGGCGGCGTTCAAGGCGAGGTCGCAGCAGGGCCTGTGATCGTCAGCCCGTCGCGGGCACCTTGAAGCCCGTCCGGCGTTTGAGGACGAGCCCGAAGGGCGACAGGCAGCACCCCGGGTGGGCCCGACAGTTCAGGCCCACCCGGGGTCCGCTCACCCCGCCAAAGGCGTCAGCACTCGTACCGCGTCGTGTGCTTGAACGACGACGACGCGCCGTCGAACCCGTACGTCCCCCGGTAGGCCGGCGGATTCTGGAACTCGCCCACGATCGTGATCGTGTTCGCGCACGAGCCCTGCCCGGCACGCTTGGCGTCGAGCCGGATCGTCTCGCCGACCGTGCCGCCCGTGATGTTCCACGGCGCGCCGCAGATGCCGGACGTGATCTGGCCGCCGGTCACCACGTGCGGATAGGTGTTGGGGTTGTACTTCACCGTGATGGCGAAGGTGACGGCGCCGTTGTGGAGCGTCAGCTTGCAGTCCGTCGACAGCGCCTCGGCCGACACCTCGGCCATCGGCGCGGCGAACGCCTCGTCACGCGTCTTGACCTCGGCGCCCTGCGGATTGTGGAAGCGGTGCTCCGACGTCCGCGACTGGCCGCCCTTCTGCTTGCGTGCCTGAGTGGTCATGGGTAACCCTCCTTCCGTCCTGACCGTCAGGCCAGCAGCTCGGCGATCTCCACGCGCAGCAGCGCGCGGACGTTCTCGATGTGGTTGACGATCGTCGCGACCGAGGAACCGGCGAAGAGCAGACCCACCGCGACGTCGTCCTGCGAGGTGACCAGCGAACCGGAGTCGCCGCCCGCCGAGATGTTCGTCGTGACGATCTGGTCCTTGAACCGGGCCGTGCCCGCGGTGCCGTAGTTCACGTCGATGGTCGCGTCGACCGCGATGATCCGGCCGAAGCTGATGTTCGTCGTCCTGCCGGACTTCTTCACCTGGTCGCCGACGGCCACGTTGGCCTTGCGCCGCCAGGCGCGCGGGGCGCCGCTGAAGTACTGCTCCCGCGTCGCGTCCTGGAAGTCGACCGCGCCGAGCGCCGCGTCCACCACGTTGTTGTGCCGCTCCAGCGGGATCTGCGGCGCGAACTGGATGGTGATGAAGCGCTCCAGGGTCGCGATGCGGTCCGCCGGGTCCTGCCCGCCGTCGAAGACGCCCGGCTGCACGATCGCGCTGCCCAGCTGCGCCCGGTTGGAGTCGGCGAGCACGTGGTTGTTGGAGAGGATGTAGAACTTCGCCGGGACGCCGAGACCGGAGCCCGGCGGGTCGACCGAGGCACCGGGCAGGAAGTCGTAGACCACGCTGCCGAGCGTGCCCGCGGTCACCCGGACGTTGCCGACCGAGAACCCGGAGGGGCACGGCCGCATCCGGCGCTTGAGGAGCTGCGGCTCGAACGCGCCGTGTCCGGCGAGCTCTTCGAGCTGTGGCTGCCCGAGCCCCGAGAGCTGCTCGCTGATGCTGACGTCCGGGTCGTACGCCCCCGGCGCGCGGTCCTCGGCCCGCCGGCCGCCGGGCCTGCTCTGCCTGCTGCGCTGCGCCGCGATGTGGCCCACCGCGACGATGTCGGTCGGGGTGCCGTCGTCCATCTGGCGCGGGACCACGTCCCGCTCCGGGAGCATGGACTCCGGGACCTTCTGGGTGACGAACACGATGACGGCGGGTTCGCCGGTGGGCTCCCCGTCGCTCCACTTCACGCCGTGGCCGAAGCCGACGACGTTGGCCAGCGGCTGCTGGGGCCGCAGGAAGTCGGACATCGCCTGCTGACGGGAGCTGTCGCTCAGCTGACCGCCGGTGGGTCCTCGCATCAGTTCGGGCTGGCTCACCACGCCAGACCACCTCTTCCCCTTCGAAGGGTGGGAGCTCCGGTGCGCGCACGGGCGTCGCTCTCGCTACGACCCGCCGTCCTGCGCGTCGACTTCGCCGATGGCGAGTACGCGTACGGGGACGCCGTCGAGCGTGTCCGGAACCACGTCTTCGTCCCGGAGGCGGTCCCGGGGCACTCGGTGCGTGACAAAGACGACGATCACGTCCTGGCCCGAGTGCTCATCCCTGCCGGTGCCGACTCCGGTGACATTGGCCAGCCGCATCAGCCGGCCCTCATGGAGGCTGCGTGCCTGATGTGCGTCCACTCGGCTCGCCTCCCCGCGCGGTGGTGCGTGTGCACGTACGTGCTGTCTATTGCCGTGGGCATCGCGGGTCAAGGTGTTCTGCGGTGATTCTTCGCTTTCCTGGCGAAGGAGCAGGCGCGGGGGGACAGGTCCGGCAGGTTCATGGAACGCGACCTTCCGTCGTCGGGCGGGGTTCAACCCCCGTTCACGCGCGAGCGCGACGGTGGCGCCGGAAGCAGCCCGGCCGTACGCACCCGCCCACGCGCCCTCAGGAGTAACCGTGACGCTCACCCGCAGGGATTTCGCCGGACGCACCGCAGCCACCGGCGCGGGCATAGCGCTGGCCGGCAGCGTCGGCGCGCTGGCCACCGCGCCCGGCGCGCTGGCCGCGACGGACTTCCAGGAGGTCCAGGAGGCCCAGGACGTCCGGGAGACGGCGGACGACGCCCCGGGCCGCGGTCACCACGGCCCCGGCTACGGTCCGCTGATCCCCGACCCGGAGGGCCTGCTCGCGCTGCCCGCCGGATTCTCGTACCGCGTCCTCACGCACAGCGGGAAGACGAGACTGGAGAGCGGCGAGTTCACCCCCTCGAACCACGACGGCACCGCCGCCTTCCGCGGCCCCCGCGGCGCCACCCTCCTCGTCAACAACCACGAGCTGGGCGGCCCCCGCAGCAAGTGGCAGCACCCCGTGCCGCTCACCGAGGGCCTGGTCTACGACCCGGCCGCGTCCGGCGGCTGCACCGTCGTCGAGGTCCGCCCGGACGGGCACGTCGCCGAGTGGGTCGGCGTCGCGGGCACCGCCACCAACTGCGCGGGCGGCAGCACCCCTTGGGGCACCTGGCTCACCTGCGAGGAGACCGAGGACAGAGCCGGCCGGAACGGCATGACCAAGGACCACGGCTACGTCTTCGAGGTCGACCCCTTCGACCACCCCCAGGCTCGCGACTCCGTCCGGGCAGGGGAGACCTCCCTCGCCAACCGCGCCCCCAAGCCCATCAAGGCGCTCGGCCGCTACGCCCACGAGGCCGTCGTCGTCGATCCCAAGCGCGGCCACCTCTACCTCACCGAGGACGCCTCGGGCCCCAACGGCCTCCTCTACCGCTGGACCCCGCCGCACGGCTTCGAGCACGGCCGCGGCAGGCTGCGCGCCCTCGCCGACGACGCGGGCGTCCTGCAGGCCCCCAAGTGCTTCGACTCCGGCGGCCGCTTCGTCGACGACCTGTCCCGCGCCACGAAGATTGGCACGGTGTACGGCGTGGACTGGGTCGAGGTCCCCGACCGCGACGCGCGGACCGTGCCCGTGCGCCAGCAGTTCGACGACGGCGACATCACGCGCGCCCGCAAGCTCGAAGGCATGTGGTGGGGCGACGGCGGCGTCTACATCGTCTCCTCGTTCGCCCGCGGCGAGAGCCCCGTCCGGCACGACGGACAGGTGTGGTTCTACCACCCGGGCCGCCGCACCCTGACCCTCAAGGTGCTGCTCGGCGTGAACCCCGACCCGGGCAAGGACGGCGCCTTCGACGGCCCCGACAACATCACCGTCTCCCCCTACGGCGGGCTGGTCATCGCCGAGGACGGCGAGGGCGTCCAGCACCTCTTCGGCGCGACCGAGAGCGGCCGTACGTATCCGATCGCGCGCAACGAACTCAACGCGGGGACGCCGGAGAAGCCCGAGTACAGCGAGTTCACGGGTGTCACGTTCTCGCCCGACGGCAGGACGCTCTACGCCAACATCCAGACGCCCGGCATCATGCTCGCGATCACCGGACCGTGGCGGCGCCAGCGGCGCTGAGAGCCTGGGCTCTGAGAGCCTGCCCTTGAGTACGGCCCGTCAGCCGTCGCCCCCGGCGCCGGGCCCGCCCTCGTCGCCGAGGAGGACGGCCGCCGCGGTGGCGCCCACGGCCGCGAGCGCCGCACTGCCCCAGCCGAAGAGACGGCGCCGGGAGGTGCGGTGCGGGGGCGGCGGGGTGTCGTCCGGCGGGTCGGCGGGGTGGGTGTCCACGGGGGTTCCGGGGCCGCGGCCGTGGCCGGGAGGCGGCGGTGGTCCGGGAGGCGGCGGCGGGCCGGGGTCGGCCGGGGGCGGGCCGCCGTAGGGGCCCCACCCCGTGACGCCGTCCGCCGGGTCGCCCGGCGCGCCTCCCGCCCCGTCGTCCTGCCCGCCCTCCTGTCCGTCCTCCGGCGCCGCCTGCCGCAGCAGCTCCGCGACCTTGTCCTCCTGGCGCCGGATCTGCCCGGCGACCGGCTCCTGCTGCCACCACGGCTCCCCGGCCGCCCGCCCGGCGCACCAGGCGAGCACCTGCGCGGCCGTCGGCCGGTCCGCGGGGTCGCGGGCCAGGCAGCGGCCGAGGAAGTCCTGCCAGGCGGCGTCGGGCACGCCCACCAGGTCCGGTTCGTCGTGCAGCGTGCAGTGCAGGACCTCGGGGGCGCCGCCCGACCCGAAGGGGCCGCGCCCGGTCGCCGCCACGGCGAGGACAGCGCCGAGCGCGAAGACGTCGGCCGCGGGACCCGGCCGGACGCCCGGCGTCAGCCGCTCGGGGGAGACGAAGCCGGGCGAGCCGACGGCCCGGCCGTCGGCGGTGGGGCCCTCGTCGGCCGCGCTCCTCGCGAGGCCGAAGCCGATGATCCTGGGCCCGTCGCGCGTGATGACGACATGGGACGGCTTCACGTCCCGGTGCACCAGGCGCGCCGCGTGCAGGGCCGCGAGCGCCTCGGCGAGCGCGGCGCCCAGCGCGGCGAGTTCGGCGCCGTCGAGCGGGCCGTGCGCGGCCACCGCCTTCGGCAGACCGGGGCCCGCGCAGAACTCGACGGCGTACCACGGCTGGGCGGCATCCGGGTCGGCGTCGAGCACGGCGGTGGCGTACCGGCCCGTGACGGTGCGCACGGCGGCCGCCTCGCGGCGAAAGCGCGCACGGAACTCTGCATCCGCGGCCAACCGCCCGTGCACCGTCTTGACGGCCACCGGCCGCCCGGACGCGGACCGCGCCAGCTGGACGCGGCCCCTTCCGCCCTCGCTGAGCGATGCGACGATCCGATACCCGCCGACCTCCACGGATGCTCCTTCCAGAGACCCCGAGGAGACCCTCGGGACGACAGGGCGACAGGAAGACCTGTACGTACTGTGCGACGCCCGGGAGGCATCGTACGGTTGCGGCCGCCGGGAAATCAGGGTGCGGGAAAACCCTTGGCGCCCCGTCAGTTCACTCTCCTAAAGTGAGACTCGTCCAGGTGCGAAGGCAGGACCTACTTCCACTCCTCATGGGGAGGCCGCGGGTTCGATTCCCGCCGCCGGTACTCACATGCCGGTGTAGCTCAGTGGCAGAGCGCCATCGTCGGTTCCGCCGAAATGAACTCTGGACACCACAATTTCATGCATTTCCTCGCACCTCCCGGTGCGCCGGCAGCGGATCCTTCCTTTCATGAAACAGACCGCGGCCATCCTGATCTCGGGAGGCAGCAGCCGGTGTGTGCCCGGTGCGCAGGCAACGGTTACTTCATGGATCAGACGGTTGCGGGTTCGAGTCCCGTCATCGGCCCAGGGCCGGTGTAGCTCAATTGGGTAGAGCATCCGACACAAGTCCGTCGCCGCTTTCGATCTCGGGCACACTCCTGCCGCCCGTCTCCCCCGTACGTATGCGCGTAAAGATTCGCGACACCGCCGCACGACATGAATTCGGGGGAATTCTCATGGCGCGTTTCAACACCAAGTCCGTCAAGGCTTTCGTCACCTCGCCGGTGAAGTCGACCGGCCACGCCCCGCACACGTACGAGGGCGGCCGCGGACACGAGCGCGACGCCCGCTCCGAGCTCTTCCTGCTCGCGGTCGCGAACTTCGTCTCCCAGCAGACCTTCTACGAGCCGGGCGACCGCCGCGACGACCGGTTCGCCACGCTCGTGCGCCGCCTCGCCGTCGAGGACCCGCAGTGGACCGCGGGCCTGCTCCGCTGGCTGCGCGGCGACGGCCACCTGCGTACGGCCTCGCTCGTCGGCGCCGCCGAGTACGTCAGGGCACGCCTCGACGCGCACGTCACGGACGGCCCCACGGGCCGCCAGGTCGTCGCGTCCGTGCTGCGCAGGCCCGACGAGCCCGGCGAGCTCCTCGCCTACTGGACGGCGACGTACGGCCGCGCCGTCCCCAAGGCCGTGAAGCGCGGCGTCGCCGACGCCGTGCGCCGCCTCTACGACGAGAAGGCGCTGCTGAAGTACGACACGGCGTCGAAGGGCTACCGCTTCGGCGACGTCCTCAACCTGGTGCACGCGTCGCCCGACCCGGCCAAGCCGTGGCAGGGCGACCTGTTCCGGTACGCGCTGGACCGCCGCCACCACCCGGAGACCGCCGTGCCGCCCCGGAGCGCGCGCGTGCTCGCCGCGCACCGCGAGCTGATGGCGCTGCCCGTCGCGGAGCGGCGCGCGGTGGTCACCGGCGAGGGCGGCGCCGAGCGGCTCGCCGCCGCGGGCCTCACCTGGGAGGCGCTGGCGGGCTGGCTGCAGGGGCCGATGGACCGGGCCGCCTGGGAGGCCGTCATCCCTTCGATGGGCGCCATGGCGCTCGTCCGCAACCTGCGGAACTTCGACGGGGCGGGCGTCAGTGACGAGGTCGCGGCGACCGTCGCGGCCAGGCTCGCCGACCCCGAGGCCGTCGCGAGGTCGCGGCAGTTCCCGTTCCGCTATCTCGCCGCGTACCGGCACGCGCCGTCGCTGCGCTGGTCGTACCCGCTGGAGCAGGCGCTCGGCCACTCGCTCGCGAACGTGCCGTCGCTGCCGGGCCGGACGCTGATCCTGGTCGACCGCTCCGGCTCGATGTGGTCGCCGCTGTCGGACCGCTCGCAGCTCAACCGCGCCGACGCGGCCGCGGTCTTCGGCACGGCCCTCGCGATGCGGGCCGCCGACGCGGACCTGGTCGAGTTCGGCTCCAGCAGCGCACGGGTGAAGTACCGCGCGGGGGAGTCCGTCCTGAAGGTCCTCGGCCGCTTCGGCGACCTCGGCGGCACGAACACCACCGAGGCGGTGCGCCGCTTCTACAAGAAGCACGACCGGGTGCTGATCGTCACCGACGAGCAGGCGGCGTACCACCACCACGGCGACCCGACCGAGCAGATCCCGGCGGACGTGCCCGTCTACACCTGGAACCTGGCGGGATACCGCGCGGGCCACGGCGCGTCCGGCAAGGGCAACCGGCACGTCTTCGGCGGCCTCTCGGACGCGGCGTTCCGCATGGTGCGGCTCCTGGAGGCGGGACAGCACGCCGACTGGCCCTGGGCCGGCGCGGCCTGAGCCACGGGACCGGCGCCCGCACCCCTTCGGTCACAGCCGGTGTCCGAAGGGGGGCGGTGCGTGACCCGCATCCCCCGTTCGGGTCGTCTCCACCCGCCGGTGCGGGTGCCGCACACCGTGGCTTGTGTGTCTGTTCCATACCGATGTGAGGGCAGTGTGAGTACGGAGCATGGTGCCGCGCCCGCCCGAAGCCCCATACTGCGAATATGACGAGGCCCCCCGGCTCGCGCCGCCACCTGCCGAACAGTCCCTTCAACGTGCCCGCCCCGCCCGCGCCACCCGTGGAGCACTTCGAGGTGGGTGACAGGGTCTCCCATGACCAGTACGGCCTCGGAAGGATCGTGGGCGTCGAGGGAGAGGACGCGGTCGTCATCGACTTCGCGGGCCGCCAGGGACGGTTCCTGAGCCCCTATCCGAAGCTGGCCAAGCTCTGATCCTTATAACGATTTGATACGAGTGAGGGGCGGGGGGGGGGGCGCGCGGGGGCGGCCCCCCCCACGAAACGAACAGGCCGCCGCGGCAAACACACAGCGCCGGC